>RDXK01000125.1 GCA_004292605.1 Bacteroidota bacterium | reverse complement strand
TTTTGGTGGGGCTTTCAGCAATCATGTAAAAGAAAGTTGTGGAGTTACTAAATAGTGTTTCCATTCTAAAACTAACAAGTATTCGTTTTTAGTGGTGCAGGGGTAAAACAGATTAACTTTTTTTTGGCATCAGCGTAACATTGTTTGCTGTGTTCCCACGCCCGGCTATCACAGTAGTTGCTTATTGCGAAACATGGTTCAATAGCCACAATCATTGCAGCACTTTTTTAGGAAGCTATGGAAACGGGAGTGTACCTACCGCTCATCAAGCTATCCTAACTAATTGCCACTCAACCATAATGTATGCCCATTATAAACATTGCAGGAATTTCTACGAAATGCTTAGTATTACTTTGCTCACAAATGATGAAAATGAAACGGATATTTCCACTACTACTCGCTTGTTTAGTATTACCAGCCCTAGTATGGGCCCAAAACGCCACCATTCAAGGTAAAATTACCGATGAAGCAGGTAAGCCAATAGCCAATGCAGCCGTGGTATTACAAAAAACCAAGGATAGTACAGTAATTAAAACCTCGCTTACCAATGCGGAGGGAGAATTTGATTTTACCTTAGCTACTACTGCTACCAACCTTTGGGTACGGGTGGAAGCCATAGGCTTTGCTACCTATTTACAGCCTTTGGCAGCCAACGGAAAGCTGACTATAAAATTGCAGCCTGCGGAAAAAATGCTGGCCAATGTTACCGTTACTGCACGTAAACCAATGATTGAAGTAAAGGCCGATAAAACCATTTTTAATGTGGAACAAAGCATCAACGCCACCGGTAGCAACGCTATGGAACTGTTGCAAAAAAGTCCCGGAGTATTGGTAGATAATAACGACAATATTTCTATGAAAGGCAAAACAGGTGTACGTGTTTATATAGATGGTAGAATGACACAGCTAGACGCCAGAAACCTTGCCCAATATTTGCGAAGCATTAATAGCAACGATATTGAAAGCATAGAAATGATAAGCAACCCCAGCGCTAAGTACGATGCTGCGGGTAATGCAGGCATCATAAACATTAAAATGAAGAAAAACAAAAAAGTAGGTACCAATGGTAGTGTAAACGCTGGTTTTGTACAAGGCGTTACCCCTAAAGGAAACGGCAGCGTAAACCTAAACTATAGAAACAAAAAAGTGAACTTGTTTTCTAACACCAGCTACAATATTGGCCAGAACCAAAATGAATTACAGTTAAACCGACTGCAACGCGATACTTTGTACGATCAGCGTAGTGTAAACCGTAACCACAACAGTTCTACCAACGTAAAGGCGGGCATGGATTATTTTATAGATTCCAAGCAAACCATCGGTGTAATATTGAATGGTAATTTTAGCAATCGCTTTAACTACAGCAGTAGTAGCACACCTATTTCTAGCGGAGCAGGTAATAAATTTGAAAGCATTTTATTGGCCGAAACCCGTGGAAAGGGTAGTAGTACCAATGCCAACGCCAACATTAATTACCGATATGCCGATACAAGCGGTAGAGAAGTAAACGTAGATGCCGATTACGGTATTTTTCGTTCAGTGAACAATACATATCAGCCCAATTTTTATGTAGATGCTAATGGTACTGTGGTTAACAAAGTGATCAACCGTATTTACACACCTACCGATATAGATATTGCCACGCTGAAAGTAGATGCCGAAAGGCCGTTTGCCAAAGGCAAGTTTGGGTACGGAGCCAAGTTTAGCTACGTAAAAACAAAAAATGCCTTTAATTTTTACAATGATAATGCGGCCGGTAATCCTATTCTGTCGCTTGGGCGAAGCAATGATTTTACCTACACGGAAAATGTAAATGCCGCTTATGTAAACTACAATAGGCAGGTAAATGCCAAACTAAGTGTGCAAGGTGGTTTACGTGCGGAGCAAACCAATAGCAAGGGTGTGTTAGCCCGTGCAGATGGTGCCATACAAACCGATAACGAGGTGGTACGCAGCTACATAAACCTGTTTCCAAGTGCTGCTATTTCCTATATGGTGAATGCGAAAAACGCTTTGAATTTAACGTATAGCCGTAGAATAGATAGACCTACCTACCAGGATTTAAACCCTTTTGAAAATAAAATAGATGAGTTAACGTACGAAAAAGGCAATGCGTTTTTACGGCCGCAATACACCCATGTAATTGAAGCCACACACACTTTTAAGGGTATGCTCAATACATCTTTAGCCTATAGCGATGTAAAGGATTTTGCTACACAAGTAACCGATACTATACGCAACGCCACCTTTGTGCAACAACGAAATTTGGCTAGCCAAAAAATTGTTAGTCTTACTGTTAGCTCACCGCTACCTATTACCAAATGGTGGAATGGTTTTGCCAACTTGTGGGTGAACCGACAGTTTTTTAGTGGTTTTATTGGCGAGAATAAGGTAAGCACATCTATTACTAGTTATGGTGCCTATATGCAGCATGGTTTTACCTTGGGTAAAGATTATACTGCGGAGCTAAGTGGCTGGTTTAACGGCCCTAGTGTTTGGGGCGGTACATGGCGTACACGTAGCCAAGGTGCAATAGATATTGGTATACAAAAACAAATCATGAAAAAAAAGGGAAATGTGAAACTGAGTGTAACCGATTTGTTTTTTACTGCTCCGTGGAAGGCTACCAACGATTTTGGTGGCACCAAAATTCAGGGTAGTGGCAACTGGGAGAGCAGAACCATACGTTTGAGTTTTAGTTATAGGTTTGGTAGCAACCAAATTAAAGGTGCACGACAAAGAAAAACAGGTTTAGAAGCTGAATCGAGCCGGATTAAAGGTTAGATGTGGAACAATATAGAACAAGGGCTGCCAAAAAGCGGCCCTTTTTTATTGGCTAAACTCCTTGGCTTGCAACATGGCTAAACTTACATATTCCAATGCTTTTTCATGTGTACAAGCTAATACTACTGGTGGGGCCACGCCTGCCTCATAGGCTTCCTTCCAGCGTAGTGCACAAAGGCACCATTTATCGCCTGCTTTTAATCCCGGGAAATTATAGGCTGGGTTGGGTGTAATTAAGTTATTACCCCGGCTAAGGGTAAATTCTAGAAACTCCTGCGTGATGATGGCACAAATTACATGCCTACCTTCATCGAACTGATTGGTTTTGCAAAAGCCATCTCTAAAAAATCCGGTCATTGGGTTGGTACAGCAGCATTCAAGGGCTGTACCTAGCACATTTTTTGCAGGGTTCATACATTTTTAACCGTTGGATGGCCAAAATGTTTGGGACATGGTTATTTTGCGTTGTGAAAATGAAATATGGCGTTGATGGCATATAGAGGTAGTAATGCAGGTTTGCTTTGAAGCGTTATTACCCATTTCTTCTGCCAAAAAAAGGGCTGCCACCTTTCGGCAACACCCCCCTTTCACTCTACGCTCTACCTGAAACTATTTGTACTGCTATTTAGCCGCTGCTGGTGCATACGGCAAAGCAGATTTGTGTACGATGATTCTTAATTTGCCATCCTGACTTTTCTTAAACACAAAGGTTTTATCTACCATTACCTCATTGCCATTTTTATCGGTCACCCATACATTACCCATGGTGATGGCTACAGAACCATAAATTTGAATACCTTGGTTGTTATCGCCCAAATTCTGGAAGCGGGCTTTTACCCACGGTGTTAGTGCAAATCCTTTATCGTTCGGGTACTCAGCATCGCCACCTACAAAGTATGCTAATGCACCTTTTTTGGTAGTTCTAAAGGTTTGGTTACCATAGGCTAGGGTAGGCTTAAAAAATACCTTTCCGTAATCGTAATTGTAAGCTTCGCTCAATACTTGGTTGGCGTAGGCACGGTAATCGCCGCCATTTTCTTTTAATTCGCCAATTTTTACCAATGCATCGCACCATGCTTGCTGAGCCGCTTTTACTTCCTCATAAGTAATAATGGTTTGTGCACCTTCTTCCACATACACCAAGCCCAAATCTCTGGCTGTTTTTTGCACTTCAGGAGCCGTTTTGCTTTTAGGCTGCTTCTTTTGTGCGTTTACCACATTGGTTCCTAATCCAAGCACTAATACTAAGGTGCTTACCACTTGCATTACTTGTTTTTTCACTGTTACTACGGTTTAAGTGTGTGCCTACTTTGTGTTGCGGTGTTCGGCTTATTCCGCGTTGTTGATGCAAGAATAACCGCCATTTTTACACAGTGTTTGGGGTGTTTCAGGTTCTAACAAAGTATTAGGGAAAAAGCTACTTTATTGTTATGGAAAATAATAGAAACTCTTAATGAAATGCAAATAAAATGAAACAGTGTTGCATTTAGATGACGGTTTTATGACAATCCTCTTCCACATCTACGAAGGGTAGGTGGCACAAAAAAGCCGCAGTTCCTAGGAAATGCGGCTTACCAATAGTTGTATGATAACTACAGATTTTTTAGAATAAAATCGGTCATTTTTGCATACAAATGATAGCTAGTATTTCCACCCCTAATACCGTGGTTTTTATTAGGGTAGTAGCTGCTTTCAAAATCAATGTTTTTCTTAATCATTTCATCCACCATCATCACCGCATTTTGAAAGTGTACATTATCATCTGCCGTACCATGTATAATTAGGTATTTGCCCTTTATTTTACCTACATGGCTCAAAGGTGAATTGTCATCATAACCAGCCTTATTATCCTTGGGCAAAGCCATAAAACGTTCTGTATAAATATTATCGTAAAAACGCCAGTTAGTTACCGGTGCTACTGCTACGGCTGCTTTAAATACATCGGCCCCTTTGGTAATGGCTAAGCTACTCATAAACCCACCAAAACTCCATCCCCAATGGCCTATCCTTGCTTTATCTATATAGGGTACATTGCCCAACTGCTTCGCTACCTCTATTTGATCGGCTATTTCATATTTGCCCAATTGTAAATATGTTTTTTTCTTAAAATCGGCACCTTTATAGCCAGTTCCAGCATTGTCTACACATACTATGATATAGCCTTTTTGCGATAGCATTTGCTGCCAAAAATTAACCGCTCCCCAACGGTTGGCCACTTGCTGACTCCCAGGCCCACCATAGTTACAAAATAGTACAGGATATTTTTTGGTAGAATCAAAATTGTAAGGCTTCAGCATCCAAGCATTTAAGGTATCACCCATAGCGTTTACAGGGTAAAAAAAGCTGGGCTTGCCTAAAGCATATTTATCGGCCGTGGCTATTAAGGAAAAATTGTTTTTCAACACCCTTGGCTGGTATTTTTTCACGGTCAAAATACTATCTACGTTTACCAAACTTACCAGTGGTGGATTATGTAAATTGCTGTAGGAGTGCATGTAGTAAGTACAAGCCTCATTCATTTGAATGCTATGTGTACCGGGCCTTACATCTACCGGCTGTAGCTTTTTTCCTTTCAAATCGTACACGTAAAATAGTCGGTCGGTACTTGGTTGAGCCAGCGTTAAAAACAATCTATTTTTCGCCTCATCTATACCTACTATTTCTGTTATTTCATATTTGCTATTCAGTAATCTTTGAAATTTCCCGGTAGCTAATTCTCCTAAATACACATCTCTTATTCCATCTCTTTCGCTGGTGAATAAAAACTGCTTACCGTTTTTGAGAAAACGTAAATCGTCGTTAATTTCTACATAGCGGCTGTCCTTCTCTTCGTAAAATACATTGGCTGCTCCGCTATTGGCATCTACCAGCATCCATTGTAAATGATTTTGCAGTCTGTTAAGCCAAGCTACCGCCAGTTTATCATCGGCCTTGCTCCATCTAATTCTTGGTACATAGCTATCTACTTCCTTATTCAGTTTTGCTTCTTGCGTACTACCCGTTTTGGTATTATAAATATGTATGGTTACTACGCTATTGGCTTCGCCTGCTTTTGGGTATTTGTAACTATAATTTTGTGGATACAAACTTTCAAACATGGTCATGTCATAAGTAGGCACTTTGCTTTCATCAAACTTATAGTAGGCTATATAAGTACCATTTTCACTCCATTGAAAAGCTTGGGTAAACTCAAATTCTTCTTCGTAAACCCAGTCGCAGTTTCCATTAATTATTTCATTCCATTTTCCATCGTTGGTAATGGCTTTGGCAGTTTTATTGGCAATATCGTATACGAAAAGATTGTTATTTTTCACATAAGCCACATGGGTTCCAGCGGGGTTAAAGCTTGCGTGTAGCACTGGTTCAGCATCTATCAGTTGCGTAGTTTTGGCGGCTATATTGTGTACATAAGTAAGTGCTTTTGAACTTCGGCGGTAAATATAATCCCGGTCTTTAAAAACCAATAACTGCTTTTCATCCGCTGAAAAATTGAAATCGTACAGCGGTATGGCTTTTCCATTTTCATCTTTCACATCAGCTGCTAAAATGCCCGGTCTGTCTACGGTATTGGTCGCGAAAGATTTTATCTCCACATCTTGTTGCTTGGTTAATTCGGTGTACGCTTTTCCATCGGCGGTGCTGTTATAACCTTGTATAAACTCGGTTCTAAAAGTGCCTTTTTTGTACAAATCGTCCAGCGTAATTAGTTTTTTTTCTTGTGCAAGCGTGGCCATGGGCAAGGCCAAAAACAGCAATATCTTTTTCATAAAATGTGTTCGTTAATGCTTTAAAAATAGTGCACTATGCTATTGCCCACGTATTTTATGGATAAACGGAATAAATTTTTCTGCATATTGGCGTAAGCATATACATTTGCAACGTGAACAATCAAATACACATACATCACCATTATCATTTACTCGCTTGGTAAGCTAATGGTACTATTATATCATTTCAACTGGCTTACTTAGGTAAGCCTTTTTTATTTGTATTATGGAAAAACTAAAGTTAGGAATTCAGAAAAGTGGCCGACTATTTGACGATTCAATGAAGCTTTTAAAAGAGTGTGGCATTGATATAAGTAATGGTATTAATAAACTTAAAGCCGATGCTAGCAATTTTCCGCTAGAAGTATATTTTTTAAGAGATGATGATATACCCCAATACGTGGAAGATGCGGTGGCCGATATTGGTTTTGTGGGCGAAAATGTAGTAGCTGAAAAAAATAAAAAAGTAACGGCTGTACGTGGTTTAGGGTTTGGCAAATGCCGTTTATCAGTAGCGGTTCCAAAAGGTGTACAGTACCCCAATAGCAGCTGGCTACAAGGTAAAAAAATTGCCACTAGTTATCCAGTAGTGGTAGCCAATTTCCTTCAGCAGCAAGGCATCCAGGCGGAGATACATGAAATTAGTGGTAGTGTAGAAATAGCACCCGGTATAGGTTTGGCGGATGCCATCGTAGATTTGGTAAGTAGCGGAAGCACCTTATTTATGAACGGTTTACAAGAAGTAGAAACCATTTTTACCTCGGAAGCGGCGTTGATTAAAAACCAACAACTTACCCCAGAAAAGGAAGCTATTTTACAAAAATTATTATTTCGTATTCAGGCGGTAAAAAGTGCCAAAAACAATAAGTATATATTATTAAATGCTCCCAACCATTCGCTTGATACCATTGTTTCTATATTGCCGGGATTGAAAAGTCCTACCGTAGTGCCGTTGGCTCAGGAAGGGTGGAGCAGTGTACACAGCATGCTAAACGAAAATGAATTTTGGGATATTATAGAACAGTTAAAAGCTGCGGGTGCCGAAGGTATTTTGGTATTACCCATAGAAAAATTAATACTGTAAACATGCAAGTATTTTTAAATCCTCCCAAGGCAGAGTGGGCTAGTTTGCTTACTAGGCCAAGGTTTCAGCAAGATGATTTGTTAGATACTATTCAGCAAATTGTAGCCAATGTGCAGCAAAATGGCGATGAAGCCTTACTAGCTTACGCACAGCAGTTTGATGGTGTAAATTTAGCAAGCCTTATTCTTTCCCAAGAAGCCATTCAGCAGTTAGCGGCCCAAGTGCCGGAAAATTTACAAACCGCCATTCAGCAAGCGGCCGCTAATATTAGAAATTTTCATGCTGCTCAAATAAAGCCTGAACCCACTATTGAAACCATGCCCGGCGTATTTTGCTGGCGTAAAATAGTAGGTATAGAAAAAGTAGGCATTTATATTCCCGGTGGTACCGCACCCTTGTTTTCTACCTTATTAATGTTGGCCATTCCCGCTCAGTTAGCTCAGTGTAAACAAATAGTGGTTTGTACACCGCCCAATAGTGTAGGCCAGGTACATCCCGCCATTGCCTATACCGCTCAACTACTAGGTATTGAGCAAATTTATTTAGTGGGTGGGGCACAGGCGGTGGCAGCTTTGGCACTAGGTACCGCAAGTGTACCAAAAGTGTATAAAATATTTGGCCCGGGTAACCAATATGTTACAGCTGCAAAACAGTTTGTACAGCAGTTGGGTACCGCTATAGATATGCCAGCCGGCCCTAGCGAAGTATGTGTACTGGCCGATGACACAGCCATTCCACGGTTTGTAGCGTCGGATCTTTTATCGCAAGCGGAGCATGGTGCCGATAGCCAGGCGGTATACGTTACTACCTGCGAACATCATATAGAAAAAGTACAGAATGAATTGCTCAAACAGTTATCTGCATTGCCCCGAGCATCTCTGGCTAAAAAAGCGTTGAAAAATAGTCGTATCATTTATTTCCCACAACTGCAAGAAGCCATCCATTTTGTAAATCAATATGCGGCCGAGCATTTAATTATTGCCAGTAATGCAGCACCAGAAATTGCCGAACAAATAACCCAAGCGGGTTCTATTTTTCTGGGGAATTATTCACCAGAATCGGTGGGTGATTATGCCAGCGGAACCAACCATACGTTGCCTACTTACGGCTTTGCTACTGCGTACAGCGGCGTAAGTGTAGATAGCTTTGTAAAAAAAATAACGGTACAGCAGTTAACACAGGAAGGCCTTGAAAACATTGGCAATACCGTAATTACCATGGCAGAGGCAGAGGAATTACAAGCCCATGCTAATGCCGTAAAAATTCGTTTAAAAACTATAGCAAATTCCAACCATGAGTAGTTTTTCTTTACAAAAATTAGTTCGAAAAAATATAGCCGATTTGGTGCCTTACTCCAGTGCAAGAGATGAATTTAAAGGCAAGGCCGATGTGTATTTAGATGCCAATGAAAATAGCTTGGGCAGTCCGCTACCCAAGTGGTACCATCGTTACCCCGACCCGCAGCAAAAAGCTATCAAGCAAAAATTGGCCACCATTAAAAAAGTAAACGCTGAACAAATTCTTTTAGGCAATGGAAGCGATGAATGTATTGATCTTATTTTCCGCTGTTTTTGTGTGCCGGGGGTAGATAATGTAATTGTTTGTCCGCCCACCTACGGCATGTACCAAGTAAGTGCCCATATAAACGATGTACAACTTTTGCAGGCACCTTTACTGCCCGATTATCAGTTAAATTTGGCTCACTTAGAAACCCTAGTAAATGCCCATACCAAGGTTATTTGGCTATGCTCACCCAATAATCCTACGGGCAATAGTTTGCACCGCACCGATATTGAATATGTACTCAATAATTTTAATGGGTTAGTGGTAATAGATGAGGCCTATATTAATTTTAGCAAGCATAAAAGTTGGATTAGTGAATTGGAAAATTACCCTAACCTAATCATCCTTCAAACACTCAGTAAGGCTTGGGGTTTGGCGGGCGTACGGTTGGGTATGTTACTAGCAAGTACCGATATTGTTTCCATACTTAACAAGGCAAAGCCACCGTATAATATTCCACAACCCACACAGGAATTGGTGCTAAAAGCGCTAGATGAAGTAGCACAAGTAAATAGTATGATTGAGCATTTGGTAGATATGCGAAATGCCCTAATGGAAGTATTTGCCGAAATGCCTTTGGTGGAAAAAGTGTACCCTAGCGATGCCAATTTCTTTTTAGTAAAAATGAGTAGAGCCCGGGAGATTTACGAATATTTAGTGGAGCAAAGTATTGTGGTAAGGGATAGAAGTAGCGTAACTTTCACCGAAAATTGTTTACGTATTACCGTGGGTACCGAACAAGAAAATACAAAGTTGGTAAATGCTTTAGCTACTTGGTGGGAGCAAAATCCACCCACAGCCCAATCATAAAATAAATAGTGTATGTATACATTGTTGTCATCCAAAAAAATAGCCATTTTAGCCTTAGCAGTGGTAGCCAATTGCCTAGCTTTTTCCCAAAATGCTAATTTGATGTTGCCCCGTGGTTTTACCGCACAAGTAATTGCGAAAGTAGAGGGTAAGCCAAGGCATATTGCTGTAACAGAATCAGGTATTATTTACACCAAACTATTGCGTGCTACCAATGGCAAAGGCATTGTACAGTTATTGCCGCAAGCCAACGGAACCTACACCGTGGGTAAACAATTTGGCAACTATGATGGTACAGGCATTTTTGTAAAAGGCAATACTTTGTTTGCTAGCTCTAACGAGGCTGTTTTTTCCTATCCGTTAAATACTGCGGGTGATGTACAAACCACCGAAGCTACTACTTTGGTTACGGGTTTGGTAAACAAACGACAGCACGAAAGCAAATCAATTGTGGTAGATGGAAACAATAATATATATGTAAATATTGGCGCCTATAGCAATGCCTGCCAGGAACAAGATCGAACCAAAGGCAGCAAAGGCATGAACCCTTGCCCTATTTTAAACGATGCCGGTGGTATTTGGAAATTTAGCACCCAACAGCAAAACCAAAGCTATGCCCAAGGCACTAGGTATGCCACGGGGTTAAGAAATGTGGTAGGACTGGATTGGAACACCAAAACCAATAAGCTATATGTAATGCAGCATGGGAGAGACCAATTGCATGATTTGTACCCCGATTTATATACCCAACAAGCCAATGCCGATTTACCTGCTGAAACCATGTATGAAATAGAGGCAGGCGACGATTGTGGCTGGCCTTATACCTATTTTGATGGTGCCAGAAAACAAATTATGCTAGCCCCAGAATACGGGGGAAATGGTACTACCGTGGCTACCCAAAAATTCAAGGAACCTATTGCACATTTCCCAGCACATATGGCTCCTAATGGGTTGCTATTTTATACAGGTAATCAGTTTCCGGCTAAGTATAAAAATGGGGCATTTATAGCCTTTCATGGTTCATGGAACAGGGCACCCTTACCACAAGAGGGTTATTATGTAGTATTTATTCCTTTTAAAAATGGGAAGCCTAGCGGTGAGTGGGAAGTATTTGCGGATGGTTTCGCCGAAAAACAAGTGATTAACTCACCAAGAAATGCAGCCCATCGCCCTTGTGGCTTAGCCCAAGATGCTGATGGTAGTTTGCTGGTAACGGACGATGTGCAGGGCTTTATTTATAAAATATCCTTTAAACCATGAGGCTTGTAAGCACTGTTTTAGTAGCATTTTTCCTCTGTTGCGTTTTTGTTTCTTGGCAACAAAAACCAGCCCCACCGGGTGAAAAAGTGTATAAACAATACTGCCTCAGCTGCCACATGGCCGATGGTGGTGGAGTGCCACACCTTAACCCGCCGTTGGATGGTAGTAGTTTGGTAAATAAAAACGACCAACAAAGCACCCAAAAATTGATACAAATTGTGCTTAAAGGCATGACCGATAGGGTGCCGATAGACGGTGAATATTACAGCAATAACATGGCCGCCCATGCTCATTTAAGCAACCAAGAAATTGCCGATGTATTAACTTATATACGATCTACGTGGCAAAACAAGGCTTCTGCTATTAGTGCTAAAGAGGTAGCCCAAATGCGAAAAAAATTATTATAAAAATTCTACATGCAGCCCATACTTTTTATAGATAGAGATGGTGTAATTCTACAAGAACCACCTACCGATTTTCAGATAGATTCTTTTGAAAAAACGCGTTTTGTACCCGGCGCTATTACAGGTTTACACACCGTGGCTACCAAACTAGATTTTTATACGGTGTTGATAACCAATCAAGATGGTTTGGGTACAGCAAGTTTTCCGGAGGAAACATTTTGGCCATCGCAGCAGCTAATGATTGATACTTTGGCCGCCGAACAGTTTACTTTTAATGAAATTCATATAGATAAAACCTTTCCTCACGAAAATAAACCCACACGCAAGCCCGGTACTGCCTTAGTAGATCATTTACGAAGCCAACCTTTTTTATGGGAACAAAGTTTTGTAATAGGTGATAGGTATACCGATATGGAGTTGGCGGAAAATTTAGGCATCAAAGGAATTTTTTTAGCGTCCACTCCACACAATGCCTTAACACCGGCCCAGCAGGAGCGATACCAAGCTACCATTGCCTTGTATGCCAAAAACTGGGAAGAAATTACACAGTTTTTAAAAGCGAAACAGCGTACGGTACGTCATGAACGAAATACCCACGAAACGCAAATTAGTGTGGAAATAAATTTAGATGGAACCGGTGTAGCCGATATACAAACTGGCTTGCATTTTTTCAATCATATGTTAGATCAATTGGCAAGGCATGGTGGCATAGATTTAAAAATTCATACCCAAGGCGATTTACATATAGATGAGCACCACACCATTGAGGATACAGGTTTGGCGCTAGGCGAAGCATTTGCGAAAGTACTGGCCGATAAAAGAGGCTTGGAACGCTACGGTTTTGCATTGCCGATGGATGATGCGGCTGCACAAGTGTTAATAGATTTTGGTGGCCGACCGTGGTTAGTGTGGGATGCTAGTTTTACCCGTGAAAAAGTAGGGGATATGCCGACAGAAATGTTTTACCATTTTTTCAAATCGTTTTCCGATGCTGCTAAGTGCAATCTGAATATTACCTGTACGGGCAACAATGAACACCATAAAATAGAAGCGATATTTAAAGCCTTTGCTAAAGCGGTAAAAATGGCCATTCACAGAAATGTTTGGAGCCATCAGCTGCCAAGTACCAAGGGTGTTTTGTAGTAATATGTTGGGCTTACCCAATTAGCGGAATCTATGAGGGTAGGGTAAAGGGGATTTCTATATCATGATGATGGGATTTTTTTTTGTATTTATGTCAAATAAGTTTTTCTATTTCACGGGCATTCGAAGTCAAGTTGAATCTCGCTAAATATTTCGATGTATTATTTTTTTTGGTAGTATGAGAAATCAAAATTAATTTTAATCATTACTCATCATAAAACATAACCGCCCACCAAACATTGCCGCAACCTATTTAGCAAGACTATTCTTTCCGAGATAAGGTTTATTTGAAAATTATAATTTTCCGATAAAATGTCTTTTCGGCTCGTTCTGTCCTTGTGAAAAAGCACCGATTTGCTTGCACTACTCCAACTGGAAGTTTATCTATCTCATCTTAAATCATCAACAATGAAACACTCATCAAAAAAAGCTCTGTCGATTATTTTTTCGCTACAATTTCTTTCACTTATTATGTGTGCCCAGTGTCCTGCTTTGAACATATTCACTCGTCCCGATTCTGCGGTAAATCCTCATTACCCTCCTAAGCAAAATACATTTAATTGGATGGCTCAAAAATATATTACTAACACCACATATGCGACACCTGGTAACGATAGTATCTGGAGCCCCATTTTTCAACCAGATAATATAATTATTGACCATCTACGTTTAATTACTGATATGAAGCCTCAGGACGGTTGGGAGCTGCTAAAAAAACAATTCGGTTTTAACGATGACGGAACACCCAGCAACCCGCAAGCAAGTTTTTGTTACATCATAATGTATAATAAATACTCGGCTACACTCAGGGTTTTTGTAGCTAGAAATAGCAATGCACCGTTTACTAATGCGAGGATTTTGTTGAAGCAAATTCCAAAGGATCAAGCATCTGGAATCAGCGAATCATCATTGCTTGACTTATCCGACGGTTTGATTCCACTTGATGTACCTTTTGTCGCTCAAAAAAAATTCATCAGCCCATCGGCATTTGACAATAACCCTAATAAATGGTTCTTTGCCGATTTTCCTATGCAGTACGATCCTTGTACTTGTTACTACACTTCACGATTAGATATAAAAGTGGAATTAATTACCTCTGCGGCAATTAACCTCGATGGTGCTAGCACTGGTACGATTGCTGCCATTAGCAGTTCTCAAAATCAACTCAACCAATCAACCAATACATTTTCTTTCGGCGACTTGCAGAATGGGGCAAAAAAAGCATCCGAAATTTACAAAAGTATCGGTGCATTTAAAGACAAACAATTTGATGCAATTAATGCAGCTCATCAAGGTACTAATACGAATGCTACTAAAAATGATGCTCTGACTAAACTAACACAATTTCAGCAGTTATTAAAAAACAATAACTTTCTAAAGGCGGGGCTACAAGCAGCTCCATTTATTGGTGCAGCGGCGTCTTTGCTTGACTTTTTTATCGGTGGGGGAAAGAAGCAAACTGGGCCACAGGAGGTGCAATTAACGCCAATGGCTATAAATTTTACCACGAAGCTAAATGGCACAATGACGACGGATTACAATTTTGGGAGCCAACTTTTTTGGAATCCAGGCTCGCAAATTTCAACGCAATTCAATGACTATCCTTATTACAATGAAATTATGGGAATATTCAATTTATTTGAAACACCAGAAATGAAGTACTGGCGTGGGCCACGTCAGCGCTTCAGCAGCGACCCAGGGGATTGGGAACAGATATATGAGTTTCGGTTGACTAAACCCATTAAATATGTACTTAATCCTGCTGCAAGACTTGAAATTCAAGACGCACAAATGGCCTTTGTAATAGAAACTGGAGCTTCAGAACCAGATGATAATAATCCGTTAAAAGGCAATTGGGTGTATGAAGGTAAGAATGCAACCACGGGACTGTATCAATATCGAACGCCTTACACTACTATCAGTAGTCTAAATAATACATCGAATACTCTTACCGTTAGCGGCGAGCCATTTTCGGGTGATTTTTGGCAGTTTCCTGAAGGCGATGTTCAAGTAAAATTTTTATTAAATCTAAAACGTACAATGGATACGGCTGGCGCACAAAACGTATTATTGATATTAAAGTATCCGGCCAAACTATTACTTAGTAGCAGCAAGTTAAGCACACAACCCGCCCCTACGGGCAGCTTATTTGTACATGCCTCGGGTACTGAAATAAATACATATTGCCATAGCACTACTTACAAGACAAATAGGGTAGCAAGCCGAGGTGGTTCAACATCTTCTAATTCTTCGGTTCCTTTAAACACTCCTTTATTTTCGGTAGTTGAAGGATTTACCGTGGCACCCAACCCTGCGATGAAAGAAACTTCGGTTACCTTGAAATTCGCCAAACCCGTAATCCTAAATATTTACTTAACTAATAGTATGGGGACGAAGGTTTTGGTACAGCAATCTGCGAAACAATTTAACACTGGAACAAGCACCGAAAAAATAGATGTTTCAAGGCTAAATGCTGGAATATATTTCGTAGTTGTAGAAAATGGTAGAAATAGAATGGTGAAAAAATTAGTCGTACAGTAACCATACTAACTCATTTGATGAATAGTAATTATTTTAGAACAGACATTAAACAATAAACCATGAAAACTTACACGGTATCCATAATTAGCTGTTTATTTTTCATAACTGTAGGAGTATCATGCAAAAAGCGGGCTGAGGAAGACCCTTGTGCCAAGTTCAAGCCGTTTAAAACCGACTTTACTATGAAAATACGTGAACAGTACAGTCGGGCAAAAGGCGGCGATACGCTCATTGAAATACAAGAAGGTGACACCATTTCGGATGGATATATTCAATTTGCGGCTATTGATAACATTCCTTATACAGATATCTATGATTCGGTTCGTTGGCTAATTGGTAATGCTCAAAACAGCTTCACTACAAGAAACATACAGCTGTATTTTAGAGTCAACGAATTTAATATGCCAATTAGTTTGACGGGGTACAAAAAGAAAATAACACATTTGAATTGTTTTCCGAACGACCCTTCATTCCAAACGGTAACGAAAACCATTTCCGTGGTGAAGTTGGCAAACATTGCAGTAGTTGGTAAATTCTTTGGTTACAACGAAGATTCTCCCGCCGATACATTTACTATTGAAAACCATTTTGAGCCAGGACGGGGCTTGCTTGCTGTAAAAAACTTTCCAAAAGGTAACCGGGGTTTTCCACCCGGATTCTTCGCCCCACCCACCGAGGGATTTATCGGTATTTTCCCGTCTACGTACGGTTATGATTATATTTTTTTTGATTCACAAAACGGTGACGCTGTATCCACACCAACGCACGGGCCTATTTTTGGCATTGCTAAAGTAACGGGACGTAATAAAATAACCATTAATTACGAACAATATGAAAATTTGCCCGGCTATTATGGTATTTACGGGCCATGGGGCAACCTACGTAAACGCAAATTTGTAGGTTACAGAGTGCCATAGTAGACGTCGCTGGGTTTTGTCATTAATCATTTTTATCTGGTAGGGTGCTTGCGGCTTACATGCCATAAGCACCCTATTTTCTAACGCATTCATACACATATTTTTAGCATTTTGCCAACCTATAAAAGTCGTGGTAATTTGAATGCAACCCCCGATATTTGCACACAATTGTAAGTGCCTAAATACAGCCCATAAATGAAGGATTTTTCGTACATAACCAACTCGCATCCAGCCTACATAGAAAGTTTATACCAGCAATTTGTTCAAAATCCGGCTTCTATTGACCCGGAAATGAAAAAGTTTTTTGAAGGTTTTGATTATGCAGTGGGTACCGCAGCCACCGCCCCAACCAAGGAAGGTGCAGCCGCTGGTGCAGGCGATATTTCTAAGGAATTGGCAGTTTATCAGTTGATTCAGGCTTACAGAAAAAAGGGGCATCTTATCTCCAAAACCAACCCTATACGCCCCAGAAAAGATAGAAAAGCCAACCTAGATATTCAGTTTTTTGGTTTATCGGAAGCCGATTTATCTAGCAGTTTTCAAGTAGGCAAATTTATAGGTTTGGGTACCGCTACTTTACAAGCCATTCTTGCCAAATTACAGCAGTGCTACACACAATCGGTTGGGGTAGAATACAGTGCCCTGAACGATATGGAAAAAATAGAATGGCTAGCACAAGCAGTGGAAGTACGCATGTTTCAGTCGTTAACTTTAGAGCAACGCCGCAGGGTAATGGAAAAACTGAACCAAGGCGTAATTTTTGAAAAATTCCTTCATACCAAATACATCGGTCAAAAAAGATTCTCCCTAGAAGGTGGTGAAAATACTATCCCAGCATTGGATAGCATTATTACTACCGCTGCCGCACACGGCGTACAGGAAGTGGTAATAGGCATGGCACACCGTGGCCGTTTAAACGTGTTGGCCAATATTTTGGGTAAAACCTATGAGCAAATTTTTAATGAGTTTGAGGGTAAAGCGGTGCCAGATACCACCATGGGTAGTGGCGATGTTAAATACCACATGGGTTACAGCAGCACGGTACAAACCGCTAGCGGCAATGAAATTCATTTGAAACTAGCACCCAATCCATCACACTTAGAGGCAGTAGACCCAGTAGTATTGGGTTTTGCCCGTGCCAAGGCAGATGTTTTGTATAGCAGCGATTACGATAAAGTATTACCTATACTCATTCATGGCGATGCCAGTATAGCAGGCCAGGGCATTGTGTACGAGATAGTACAAATGAGCAAACTTAGGGGCTACCATACGGGTGGCACCATCCATTTTGTAATCAATAACCAGATAGGATTTACCACCGATTACGATGATGCAAGAACGGCAGATTACTGTACCAGCTTAGCCGCTATGATTCAGGCACCTGTATTGCATGTAAATGGCGATGATGCCGAAGCCGTAGTAAAAGCAGTAACCATTGCCACGGAATATCGCCAAAAATTCAATGAGGATATTTTTATAGATATGCTTTGCTACCGCAGGCATGGACATAATGAAGGCGACGACCCCAAATACACACAGCCGCAACTATATGCTTTGATAGATAAGCATGCCAACCCAAGAGAAGTGTACACCCAATACCTTACCCAAAACGGTGAACCAAGTGCACAGCAAATGGTGAAGGAAATGGAGCAAAAATTTTGGGCCGATTTGCAAGAGCGGTTAGATGAAATAAAACAAAATCCTTTACCCTACAAGTTTCAAAAGCCGGAAGAGTGGTGGCGTACATTACGCAAAGCTACTGCGGCCGATTTTGAACAATCGCCCAACACAGCTATCAGTAAGGAGCAATTTGAACAATTGTTTAGCGGATTGATGAAGTGGCCCGATACCATAAAACCACTGAAAAAAGTAGAAAAATTATTGCAGGATAAAGTAGCCTTGTACAATACCGAAAGCAAGGTAGATTGGGCAACAGGCGAATTACTAGCGTACAGCAGTTTATTGGTAAATGGCCATATTGTACGTATGAGCGGGCAGGATGTAAAACGTGGTACATTCAGTCACCGCCACGCTGTAATTAGAGATGAGGTAACCGATAAAGGTCATAATCGTTTAAACAGCTTTACACCCGAACAAGCCAAGTTTTTGATTTACAATTCCTTGCTAAGCGAGTACGGCGTACTTGGTTTTGAATATGGTTATGCCATGGCAAACCCCAACGCCTTGGTATTATGGGAAGCACAGTTTGGCGATTTTAGCAACGGTGCACAAACCATGATTGACCAATTTATTTGCAGTGGCGAAACCAAGTGGCAGCGAATGAACGGTGTGGTTATGCTATTGCCCCACGGCTACGAAGGCCAAGGCCCTGAACATAGCAGTGCTAGGTTAGAGCGATTTTTACAGCAGTGTGCAGAGTATAATATTATTGTTACCAATATCACTACATCGGCTAACTTTTTCCATGCGTTGCGTAGGCAGCTAACTTGGGAATTTAGAAAGCCGTTAATTAACTTCTCGCCCAAAGCAAATCTTCGCCATCCGGGTAGTTACAGTCATGTTTCCGAATTTACCGAAGGCAAGTTTCAAGAAGTGATTGACGATGCTGGCGCTAATGCTACTTCTATCAAAAAAGTATTGTTCTGTTCGGGTAAAGTATACTTTGATTTAGCAGAAAAACAGCAAAAGGATAATAGGGAAGATGTAGCTATAATACGAGTGGAACAATTGTATCCATTACCGGAGAAACAATTGCAGGAATTGTATAAAAAGTACCAAAAAGCCGTATGGTTCTGGGTACAGGAAGAACCGTTGAACATGGGTGCTGCATCGTTCCTTCAAATGAACTTAAAATCTATTAACTACGGTGTTATTAGCAGAACAGCGAGTGCTTCCACAGCCACCGGCTATGCCAAAGTACATGCACAGGAGCAAGCCGAAATAATTAATACCGCATTTAGCATTTAATAAACTACCTACTCAATATAAGTTATGATTGAAATAAAAGTACCTACCGTAGGCGAATCTATTACAGAAGTTACCCTTATTAAATGGGTAGTACCTAATGGAACCTATGTTCAGCGAGACCAAGTGATAGCTGAAATAGAAAGCGAAAAAGCCACTTTTGAAGTGAATGCCGAGCAGGCAGGTACATTAGAAACCTTGATTGCGGAAAACGATACCATAGCCATTGGCAGCGTTATTGCTAAAATAGATACCAGTGCCAAAGCTCCTGAGGTAGCAGTAGCACCCGTAGCACCCAGTGTAGAAGCACCTGCAGAGGTGGTGTCCACTGCCGCTGAACCAGCCAAAGCCGTAGGCAAAGGTGTAATAGAAATGAAAGTGCCCACCATTGGGGAGAGCATTACAGAAGTTACCTTGGTAAAATGGACCAAAGCCGCTGGTAGCCTGGTACGCCGAGATGAGGTGATAGCCGAGTTTGAAAGCGAAAAAGCCACTTTTGAATTAAATGCCGAAGAGGCCGGGGAACTTACCCACAAAGCCGCAGAAGGTGATACCATAAAAATAGGCGATGTGGTAGCCAGCATTAATACAGATGTAGCCGTACCAAACGAAGTAGTAGCTACAGCCGCTGCACCAAAAGCAGTACCAGCACCAGCCAATGCACCCGTAACTCAGGTAGATAACGCTATTAAAGCTACCCCTGTGGCAAGTGCTATTATTGCCGATAAAAAGGTAGACCCCGCCAGCGTAACACCTAGTGGCTACGGTGGTAAAATAATGAAGAATGATGTGCTTGAAGCCCTGAACAATCCGGGTAAAAAAGCCATCAATAACCAGCCTTTGCACTCCAGAAATGAGCGTAAAGAGAAGATGAGCAATTTAAGAAAAACCATCAGTCGCCGTTTAGTAGAAGCGAAAAATACCACGGCCATGTTAACTACTTTTAACGAAGTGGATATGACGGCCATTTTAGAAATTAGAAAGGTTTATAAGGATAAGTTTAAGGAGCAGCATGGTGTAAACTTGGGTTTCATGAGCTTTTTTGCCAAAGCCTGTGCCATAGCATTGGGTGAGTGGCCTGCGGTAAATGCTTATATAGATGGCGATAGTATTATTTACCACGATTATGCTGATATTTCCATTGCTGTAAGTACGCCTAAGGGGTTAACCGTTCCGGTAATGCGTAACGTGGAAAGCTTAAGCATGGCCGATATTGAGAAAAAAGTAGTACTACTTGCAGGAAAAGCTAGGGATAATAAATTAACCATGGAAGAGCTTACCGGCGGAACTTTTACCATTACCAATGGTGGTGTTTTTGGTAGCTTAATGAGCACGCCCATTATAAATATTCCACAGAGTGCCATTTTGGGTATGCACAAAATTCAGGAACGCCCCATGGCCATCAATGGCAAGGTAGAAATTAGGCCGATGATGTATTTGGCTTTAAGCTACGACCATAGAATTATTGATGGGAAGGAAAGTGTAAGCTTCCTGGTAAGGGTGAAAGATTTACTGGAAAAACCAGAGCAATTACTCATAGCAAAAGACCCTGTAAAAGCCTTGTTAGAGTTATAAAAATTCTACCATAATGATCATAAAAAAGCCGTTCAATCATATAGACTGAACGGCTTTTTAGTAAAGCTATGTTGCTATTATTTGCTAGCAATAAACTCCTGTGCCATACGCACATAATCGGCGTTTTTGGCTTCGGTGGCTACTTCTATACATTTTTGTGCACTAGCTTTGGCGGCATCTTTTTGTCCTAACTCTTTCTGAATTTTTGCTTTTAATAAGTACATCCAAAATCCTTTAGGGTTGCCTGCTATGGCACCATCAATATTGGTCAATGCTTTTGCATAATCTTTATCCCACTCGTAGTAAAAATTAGCAGCTTGCCAAAACGGCTTTTTCTCGGTTTGTAAGGCAGTTTCTATTTGGGCACGCAACCTATCTTTTACATTAGTAGTTACCGGAATACTTACAGCGGTTTTACCCCACATAATATGTATTTCACAGCTTTCGGGTTGTACGTTGGCTACTTGCATGGTAAAGGTTTCCATGGCACCGCCCATTTTCATAGGTATAATTTTTATACGAGCTACATCCTGCTCTTTTTTGTATCCATCAGTACCCCAATTGGTCAAGCCCTTGTTCAAAATTACTTCCCACTCTTTTTCGCCGGGTATGGTGTAAAGTACGTAGGTACCACTGTCAATTTTATTGCCTGCAATATTTACTTCATCCGTAAATTTTACTTTGGTGGCTGCATTGGCACCAGTACGCCATAATTCGCCTAGAGGAGCTAATTCCGACTTTTGGCCAAACAATTTTCTGCCTTTTACGTTGGGACGAGAATAGGTAAGTTCAATTTTTCCCATACCAAATTCCTGACTAATGGTTTGCGTAGGAGAAGGAGCTGGCATTTTTACTTGTGCCATGGCTACGGTACAAAACAACGTAGCAGCTGCTACAAAATACTGTTTCATGAATGTTTTAATTTGTGTAAATGTATAACCCCAGCGGGTACCAAATGTTACATTTTTTAAAACTAATAAGTGAGTAGCGTAAATTATTAGGTAATTTTGCCGCCCAATAAGCGTACGCATGAAGTTTGAAAAGGAAATCAATAGAAGAAAAACATTTGCCATCATTTCTCACCCAGATGCTGGTAAAACTACCCTAACCGAAAAATTATTGTTGTTTGGTGGCGCCATACAAACCGCCGGTGCCGTAAAAAGCAATAAAATAAAAAAACATGCTACCTCCGATTTTATGGAGATTGAACGCCAAAGAGGTATTTCTGTAGCAACATCGGTAATGACTTTTGAGTACCAAAACATGCTCATTAATTTGCTAGATACACCCGGCCACAAGGATTTTGCGGAAGATACCTACCGTACGCTAACCGCTGTAGATAGTGTAATACTGGTAATAGATAGCGTGAATGGGGTGGAAGACCAAACCCGCCGCCTGATGGAAGTATGCCGAATGAGGGATACACCCGTAATAGTGTTCATTAATAAAATGGATAGAGATGGTAAAAACCGTTTCGATTTATTAGAAGAAATTGAAGCCGAGTTAAAGCTAAGTTTACACCCAATGACTTTACCCATCAACAGCGGTAAAGATTTTAAAGGCGTGTACGATTTGCACAATAAAAGTTTGGTATTGTTTACCGCCAACACGAAAGCCGATGATGAGGATGCCATAAACATAGATATCAACGACCCTGAATTAGATAAAAAAATTGGTACCACCGATGCCGCTACTTTACGGGAAGATGTAGAATTGGTAGATGGTGTATATGGCGAACTAGATAATGAAGCCTATTTAAAAGGTAAAATTGCACCCGTATTTTTTGGTAGTGCGGTAAACAACTTTGGCGTTCGGGAAATGCTGAATACGTTTATACGCATAGCACCGGTACCGAGAGATCGAGAAACTTCCCTGAGAACTATTGAAGTAGGTGAGCCCAAGTTTAGCGGGTTTATTTTTAAAATTCATGCGAATTTAGATCCTAAGCATCGTGATAGAATTGCGTTTTTAAGGGTTTGCAGCGGACGGTTTGAACGAAACAAATATTACCACCACGTAAGGCTAGATAAGGATATGCGTTTTAGCAATCCCTACTCATTTTTAGCCCGCTCTAAGGATATTATTGAAGATGCTTACCCGGGCGATGTGGTAGGCTTGTTTGATACCGGTAACTTTAAAATAGGAGATACACTTACCGAAGGAGAAGATTTTTATTTTACGGGAATACCCTCTTTTTCACCAGAAATATTTAAGGAATTGGTGAACAAGGATCCTATGAAAACCAAGCAGTTGGAAAAAGGTATCAGTCAGTTAACCGATGAAGGTGTGGCACAATTGTTTACCCAGTTTGGCGGTACTAAAAAAATCATTGGTTGTGTGGGCGAACTGCAGTTTGAGGTAATTCAATATCGGTTATTGCAGGAATATGGAGCGGCTTGTGAGTTTAGACCGTTACCATTTTACAAAGCTTGCTGGATAACTAGCAACGATAAGGTGAAACTGGCCGATTATATGCGTTTTAAACAAACCAATACCGCCGAGGATAAAGATGGTAACCCAGTGTATTTGGCCCAAAGCGAATGGTTTTTGAACACAGAACGAACCAATAATCCAGATATTACCTTCCACTTTACCAGCGAAATTCATAAAAGCTAGGGTGGTGGGGTGAGTAGATGTTTTGTTTCTTAACGTATAATTGAACAAAAGTTATCGCTGGATATTTGTCATGATTTTTAGTAAATTTGGTTTCAACGAAAAGTAAAATGACTAGGCAAATAATTATAGAACGAACACTGAACGCCATCAGCAACTTGCCTGAAGAAAAAGCCCAAGAAATTTCCGATTTCGCTGAGTTTGTATGTAAACGGTACGAGGAACTTGAATTAACTAAAGGCATTCAACAGATGGTGGCTAGTAGTGATTCATTTCAGTTTTTAGAGGTGGAAGAAGATGTATATACACTATCGGATTTAAAGGAGGTGTA
>RDXK01000124.1 GCA_004292605.1 Bacteroidota bacterium | reverse complement strand
CTATCATCATGCGGAAATACGTTGCCACCGCTGTAGATGATGGTGACTTCCTCTGGCGAGCAGCCAAAATCTTCCACGGAAATTTGGTGTAACAAGGCCTCAATACCAGCGGGATTGATTTGCAAACCATAATCCTTAGTGGGTTCATAGGCTTCGTTGGGCTTTTTGTAAAACTGAAAAATTTCAGGCATTTCCACTTGCGTGGTTTGGTGGTGCAGCTTAGCTTGGTAGCTTTTTCGGCTCTGGTTTTCCTCGGCTACAATACGTTCACTATAGCGGCCATATAGTACCCAAACATTGCGTTTTACTTGGGTGAAAATGGTGTCGATGTGCATTTGGGCACGCTTTTGCGGAATTTTTACCACGGATATTTTTTCAATACCTAGCTCCGGCCTAGAAAATAAGGTGTGAATAATTTCGCTAACGGCATTGCTGCTAGTACGTTCGCTACAGCCTACCAATACATGCTTGGGGTGTATCATCATTACGTCGCCACCTTCTATAGATATTACACGCTGTTTACGTTCTTCCTCCTCATATAAAAAGAAATCACTATCCTCAATTACCTCCATCACTTTGCTAGTATCCTCCTTAAAAAAGAAATACAAGGCTAAGAATTTAGTAAGTAAACTTTCCCTGCGGCGGGCTGTGGTGGCCATTCTACTGAGTAGCATATGATCTTTAATCATTATGCCAATATCTCGGGTAAAAATAAAGTTAGGAATGGGTGTAAAAATATACTGATCTTCCTTGCCGCCTGTAACACTTGCTGGTAGAATACCCGTAATGAAAATTTTGGCCAGGGTAGCGGTATCGCTAATGTTTTCCAGCAATTGCTGAATAGCATAACTGCTTTCTTCGTAGCTACATACGGCAGCAATAAGGCGTAATTTTACCGTAGCATCTTCCAATATTTTTTGTAATATGTTTTGGGCTTCCAATACATGCTCAGAGTTAAAATACTCAGCTTTGCCAGGAATAAAACAGTTTTTACGAATGGCATTATCTTCTGGTAATTTTTCCGCATTGGCTACATAAGCGGCTTTTTCAGGGTCGAGAAAATGTAGGAGCAGTCGTACGTAGTGATTGTATTCTTTTTGCATTTTTTTCAAATGCACAATATCATCGTACAAATTATCGGCAAAGGTGCTCGGTATAATTTTACCGATACCACCATCCGGACTATGAATTAATATTTTTTGTAACGTACCAATTTCGCTGGATACATAATATTTTGATGCAGGAACTGCCATATAAAAACTAAATTAAAGTGAATAATAACTAGGCTCCGTTGGAGCAGGAAAACAAACAATTAAAACGCTGGGAAATTAGTAATCGGGCGAACCACCTTCCACCGCAGAAATGAGGTTGAGGTATATAAATAGAAGTTGTGGTTTATGTGCTGTGGTATGTACAGGCATACTGCAAAATAGGGTTTTTGTGAGGTTAACCCAAAAATTTA
This sequence comes from Bacteroidota bacterium, assembly GCA_004292605.1. Lineage (GTDB taxonomy): Bacteria > Bacteroidota > Bacteroidia > Chitinophagales > Chitinophagaceae > UBA10646. The sequence goes on along the minus strand of RDXK01000124.1, from coordinate 22,327 downwards.
GGACTGCTGTAAAATTTTAAAACGTACAAACATTTCCTCGCTGTACCAGTTTTCTTGTTTTGTTTTCCGTACTACTTCGGCGTGTTCGGCCATTTTGTAGGCAAAGTTTTTCATATCGGCTTTGCTACGCCAAATACTAAATGTAGCCTGCTTAATCCATGGTACTTCGCCTATACCTACGCTTTGCTCAAAGCCTTCGCTTCCGGCCATTACATTGGCCACGGCAGGTACATGTTTCCAAAAATTTTTCAGTCGGTTAAGGCGTATGGTTGCCCGTGTTAAAATGGCTATTCTACCTTCGTAATCGGTTTTTTTAGGTAGGGAACCAAACACTTCTTTACCATCCCAAGTACCATGACCTTCTATGGGTTCTAGCAAAAAATGGCTTTGTTGGGCGCCAAAAAATTTCCACCAAGCGGTTAAAAAGGCCGGGTAGGGAGCCAATTGGGGCGATGTATTGGGTAGCGATTTTACCGCCACCATGATGGCCCATTTGTGCCAATCGGGCGTAATATCGAAAGTGCCGTTTTTACCGCAGCCCATTAATTTAGTAAAGCTAAAAGGCTTGTGTAACCAAAGTGGAAGCCTAAATAGTGCCATGCTCAAAAAACCAGCCCAGCCACGGTAAGCAGGGTACGTAACCACGGTTAACTGAGCATATACAGGTGCCATATTATGCCTTTTTTCTAGCGGCTTTTTTCGGTGCCTTTTTGGGTGGGTTGGCCTTGCCTTCTTCTATAATAGCTTTTACTTCCTCAATGGTTAAATCGGCAGCTTTTTCCTGCTGCTCTTTGGTAAGTTTATAGTTTCGCAGACCTTGTTTTATGTAAGGACCGTAAGGGCCTTTTAAAATTTGAATTTTTTCCTTCTCAAATATTTTAATGCTTCGCTCTTCTTTGGCTTTTCGTTTTTCCTCAATCATGGGAGCTATTTCTTCTAGCTGCACCACGTACGGGTCCATCTCCTTATTTAAGCTATAAAATTGTTTGGCATGGGCGGCGTACGGGCCGAACCTACCAATATTCACGGTGATGTCTTCGCCTTCAAATTTGCCTAAATTTCTAGGCAGTTTAAAAAGTTCCATCGCCTCGGCAAGGCTAATGGTTTCAATACTTTGGTTGGCTTTTAATTTGGCAAATCTTGGTTTTTCCTCATCGGCAGTATCGCCTATTTGCACCATGGGGCCATACCTACCCATACGGGCTATTACTTTTTTGCCAGTAGCATCTTCTATACCCAATTCTCGTTCGCCTTTGGCACGTTCAGCCGTTTCTAAGGTATGTTCAATATTTTGGTGAAAAGGCTGGTAAAAGGTTTCAATTACATTGTTCCAAATTAGTTTCCCTGAGGCAATGTCGTCAAATTCTTCTTCCATTTTAGCGGTAAAACTAAAATCCATAATACGTTTAAAATGCTGGGAAAGGAAATCGGTAACTACGTTGCCTAAATCGGTTGGGAATAGTTTACTTTTTTCTGCACCGGTATTTTCGGCCACGATGGTTTTGCTGATGGTATTTTGTGGCGAAAGGGTAAATATTTTACTATCGCGTTTGGTACCGTCTTTATCGCGTTTTTCTACGTAATTTCTTTTGATGATGGTGGTAATGGTAGGAGCGTAGGTACTGGGGCGGCCAATACCTAATTCCTCTAGTTTTTTTACCAAACTAGCTTCGGTGTAGCGAGCTGCAGGCCGGGTAAATTTTTCGCTGGCCTTCATTTCGGTGAACTCTACTTGCTGGTTGGCGGCTAAAGGTGGTAGCAAACCTTCGTTTTCATCTTCATCCTCATCGTCCTTTCCTTCTAAATACACTTTCAAAAAGCCATCAAATTTCATCACTTCTCCACTAGCCCACAAAAATTCGGATTGGGTGCTAATGGCAATCTTGGCCGTAGTTTTTTCGAAGGCGGCATCTGCCATTTGGCAGGCGATGGTTCGTTTCCAAATAAGTTCATACAAGCGGCGGGCATCTGCATCATCTACACTATGGGTGTGCATATAGGTAGGGCGAATAGCTTCGTGTGCCTCTTGTGCCGATTCGTTTTTGTTTTTATGCTTACGGTACTGTACGTACTTGTCGCCGTACTGCTTGCTAATTTCATTTTTAATATCGGCTAGGGCGGTTTCGCTCAAGTTCACACTATCTGTACGCATATAAGTTATAAAACCGGCTTCGTATAGCTTTTGTGCTATTAGCATGGTTTTACTTACGGAGTAGCCCAGTTTTCGGCTAGCTTCCTGCTGTAAAGTACTGGTGGTAAATGGTGGTGGTGGTGTACGTTTGGTGGGTTTCACCGTTACATCTACCACTGTGTAGTTGGCCCCGAAACATTTTTTTAGAAAGGCTTCGGCATCACCCGGATTTCCAATTTTTTGGTTGGCTTCCGCTTTAAACGTAACTAATTTTCCTGCAATATCTTTTGCCTTGAAAAAGGCTTCAATTTTAAAACTGCTTTCTGGTAAAAAATGGTTGATTTCTCGTTCTCTATCTACAATTAATTTTACCGCTACACTTTGCACACGGCCAGCACTTAGGCCACCTTTCATGCCTATTTTACGCCAAAGTACAGGACTTAGTTCAAAACCTACCAACCTATCCAATACTCGGCGTGCTTGCTGTGCATTTACCAAATCTAAATTGATGGTACGTGGGTTTTTTACGGCCTTTTCTATAGCAGGCTTTGTAATTTCATGAAACACAATACGTTTGGTGGTAATGGGGTCCAAGCCAAGCTCCTCCGCTAAATGCCAGCTGATGCTTTCTCCCTCACGGTCCTCATCCGATGCTAACCAAACTTCCTCTGCTTTTTTGGCTAGTTGCTTTAATTCTTTTACTACCTTCTGCTTGTCTTCCGGTACGGTATATCGGGGTTTAAAGCCATTGGCCAAATCGATACCCATATCGTCCTTTTCCAAGTCGCGTATGTGCCCATAGCAGCTGCGTACCTCAAAGTCTTTCCCTAAAAACTTTTCTATTGTTTTGGCCTTTGCAGGCGACTCTACTATTAATAAATTTTTAGCCATAATACGCTGGAATGCTTGAAAAATGAGAACCTTGGAACTGTGTAAACAGCAACAAGTAAACCTTTAATTGGTTGCAATATTACTGTAAACTGTTAAAAACCAATTTTTTTAGCCTTGCGTTAAAAACTGTACCGTTTTTTCCACGGTGCTAGGTTCCTTGTAAATTTTACTATGCCCCAAGCCTCGGGTAACTATCATTTCTACATTGGGGTACTTGGCTTGCTGGGTGGGTAGCGTATCCGAAATTGGGCAAATTTTATCACCCTCATCATGAAACCAAAGTATGGGTGCAGTTACTTTTTGTAAGGCACGGTTTACGGAATACCAGCTCAATGTTTGCCTGTTGATACCATAAATAAGGGCATTGATTTCCTTTTTAGTAGCATTGTTCAGCGGAAACATTTTATAAAACTGCCCAAGTGCTGTAGTGGCTTCTGTAGCCGGTGCTAGCAGCACAAACTTTCTCTCCGGTTGTGCTTGCAGTAGTTTTTGCATAGCCAAAGAGGTAGCTAAACCGCCAATGGAGTGGGCAATAATACCTTGAAAATTGGCTAACTGAGCATCCACATCTATTATAAATTCAGCATATAATAAAGAATGTAAATATTTTCCATCGCTGTTGCCGTGGCCCGTGGCATCAAACAAATACACTTCAAAGCCTTGTAGTAAAAGCGGCTGAATGTAGGGGTGGAATTTAAAACAGCAACTATCAAAACCATGGCAAATCAATATTTTTTTGCCGTTGTTTTGTTTTTTAGGGGTGAATTTAAACCCACGATGTACCAAGTTTTTATGGACAATTTCTAACGCCTCGGCATGGGTAAATAATTCTGGAACGGTACGTTTGGGTTTACCACTATAAGGTGTACAAAACAATCGAAATGCTTTTTTTGCTGCTAACTTCGGCGATATTGCAGCGGAAACTTGCAGTAAATTTCGGTAGTAAGCTATGGCCGCTATCTGCGAAAGTTTTTTAACCATTAACTGTTTTTAAATGAAAGTAGTAGTAATAGGGTTTGGGAAACTGGGCACTTGTATAGCCCATATTTTACAGCAAAGTAATGGTATTCAATTGGTTCAAGTGTACAATCGATCTATAAAAACTACAAATCCGCTGGGTTTAGCTAGCGATGTATTTACTAACCAACTGGCTCATATTATTACCGATGCTGATGTGTATTTTATAACGGTTACGGATACTGCTATAGCCGAGGTAGCAGCCCAAATGCCCCGTGTGGCGGGGCTTGTAGTACATATGAGCGGGGCTACACCTATGGAGGTTTTAATGCCTGTGAGTAGCAGCGTAGGCGTTTTATGGCCTATGAAAAGTATAGGTATTGCTACCAGACAAATAGCGCCCAACACGATTTGCTACCAAGGTAATACCGAGGAAACTACAAAGCGTATAGCCCAACTAGCTCATTTGTTTACGCCCCAAATACTGTTAACCACACAGTTGCAAAGACAGCAATACCATATGCTGGCGGCAGTAACTAGTAATTTTACCAATCATTTGTACGCCTTAGCACAGGAGTATTGCCAGCAGCACCAACTACCTTTTACCACCTTACAAAGTTTGATAGAAGAAACTGCCACAAGGTTGGCTACCACCGATGCCAAAACTTCGCAAACGGGGCCCGCATTACGGGGCGATGAAAAAACAATAGCCACCCATAGGCAGCTATTGCAGCAAAATGCTGTTTTATTGAACTTGTACAATGCTTGTACCAGCAGTATTCAATTATTTCATAATGGGTAAAATAATCTTCGATTGGTTATGGAATACGCCAATGGTAGATTTTATAAAATCCTTGTCGGTAGCTTTATAAATATCCATAAACTGTTGAGGGTTTCTATCTACCAAGGGGAACCAACTGCTTTGTATTTGAATCATTATTTTATGTCCTTTTTGAAATGTGTGAGCCACATCTGGCAAAGTAAATTTTACTTGCGTGGGCTTATTGGGTACAAAGGGTTCAGGTTTTTCAAAACTATTTCTAAACTTGCCCCGCATTACCTCACCACGTACTAGCATTTGGTAGTTGTTCATCTCATAAGTTTTATTGCCCGCATAGGAAAAACTATCCGGGAAAACATCTATCACTTTCACCACAAAATCGGCATCGGTTGTACTCAGTTTTACAAACAAATTGGCCACTACTTCACCAGCTAATGTAATCTCCTCGGTTAAAGCTGGCGTAGTATACGTAAGCACATCGGGCCTACTAGCTGCAAAACGTTGATCATCGGTCATGTACTCTCTCGTTCTTCTTCCGTAAGGTAAGGCTGTATAAGGTACAGGTTTTTGCGGGTCGCTTACATAGCTATCCCATGTGGCATAAGGTGCTATCATGGGTACCATGGTGCTTAACCCACCACCTCGGCGTAAGCTGTAAGCCGTAGGTTTGACATTGCTCGGCGGCCATTGTGTAAATGTTTTCCAATTGTTTTCGCCTGTAAAAAATACGGTGGCTTCTGCAATGTTTTTTACGCTGCCTTTACCCCGTAAATGGTATTCAAAAAAAGGAATTTCTACGTTCTCCGCATACCAAGTGCTTGTGGGTTGGCCAAAGCGTACATTGCCCAACTTATCGCCTGTTTCGCCATTTCTACCCGCCCATTGGCCATGGTACCAGGGGCCCATTACTATTCGGTTATCGGTGTTTTTGCTTTTGTTTTCTATGGCTTTGTAGGTTTCCCAAGCACCGAAACAATCTTCTGCATCAAACGTACCACCTACTACCAAAGTGGCGGGTTTAACATTAGTAGTAAAATTTCTAGGGTTACGGGCTTGCCACCAAGCATCGTAGTTAGGGTGGTTCATCAAATCTTTCCAAAATTGAATGCTATCGCCAAACAGCTTACTAAAATTGGTTAAAGCACCCGTACGTAAAAAAAACGAATACATATCATTGGTAGGAAACGGAAAACCCTTGGGGCCTTCGGTGGTAGGCTGTGGTCTTGGCTTACCAAAGCTGCTATAAAAGGTAAAGCCATCCATCAACATAAATGCACCATTGTGGTGAAAATCATCGCCCATAAACCAGTCGGTTACAGGAGCTTGCGGACTAACTGCTTTTAATGAAGGGTGATTACTCAATGCTGCCATGGTACTATAAAAACCAGGATAGCTGATACCAAAAACACCCACATTGCCATTGTTATTCGGTATGTTTTTTACCATCCATTCTATGGCATCATAGGTATCGCTAGCTTCATCAAACTCGGTTCCTTTTTTATTGGGGTTATGCGGCCGTACATCTACAAAAGTTCCTTCACTCATCCATCGGCCACGCACATCTTGTGTTACAAGTATGTACCCAAGCTTGGCATATTTCAAATAATGACTGGCCCAATAGGTACGGTAATTGTTTTCGCCGTAGGGTGCACAGGAATACGGTGTACGGCTTAGCAGTATGGGGTGTTGCTCGTCGGTACTTTTGGGCATGTAAACACTGGTGAACAGCTTGCTGCCATCTCGCATAGGAATTTTGTATTCCTTCTTTACATAGTTATTTACAAACCAAGTAGAATCGGCGTTTTGGGCATTGGTGTAAACAGCTAGTGTTACACATAAAAGCGATACTAAAAATTGTTTCATTATGATTGTATTTAAGGTAAAGCAGCTTCTACTTGCTGCATGAATGATTGGTATAAACCTTGTTTGTTATCGTTGCTGGTAGTTTTGGTTACCAATATAGCTACATATTTTTTGTTAGCATTCATAAACGGCCAAACACCCACCATACCCGGCGAAATATGTGTAACACCTTCATTATGGCTAACCCAATTTCCAAATGCGTAATCGTACCCTTTTACAGTGTTGGGGGCTTGCGATAGGGTACTAGCTTCTAATTGCGTTTTTAATAATAATTCTACTGCATCAGCAGGTAATATTTGTTTGTTATTGGCTTGCCCTTTGTTTTGCAGCATCAGTAAAAATTTTATATAATCATCGGCGGTACTTATGGCGCCTACACTTGGGTTAGGGGCTCCATTTTCATTGGAAAAGCTGGTATTTTTCATGCCTATGGCACGGGTAATACGTTCCTGCATAATTCTATCAAAAGGTTTTTTCAAGGCCAATTCCATCAGGTGGCCGGCAAGGTTAAAGCCTACACCACTGTAGGCAAATGCTTCGCCGGGGTTGGTTTCAATTTGCAATTTGGTAATAAAAGTATTTACCTCTTCGGCTAGGTTTTCGTAGCGGCGTTTTTGGGTTACCCAGTTGCTATTTTTGGGTGCTTCTAAACCTGTTTGGTGATTCAAGCAGTGGCGTAGCGTAATATAGATTTTGCTGTATTTGGTAAGTAGCGGTAAAAAGCGGACTATTTTTTCATCTAGCTCCAGTTTCCCTTCTGATACTACACTTAATACCGCAGCAGCTGTAAGCCATTGGCTCGCTGCATATATGGGTACTTGCGTGTTGGTTTTTAGTTCACCTATCTCTTTCTTATAAAAAGGTGCATTGTTATAATACACTACTACGGCTACATCGCCCCCGAATTCTTTTTTATTTCTGTCTAAAAATTTGGAAAGGGCGGCAGTATCCGCTTGGGCTATGAGTAACTGATAAAATAGCAGGAAAGCTAGTGTGGATGCGACTTTTAGTCGTATCGGTTTACATAAATATGCCATACTTACCGCAAAAAACTGGTTGGAAACTGGTTTGAGCATCGTGTAAAAGAAATTTAAACTTTTGGCTATGAATGTATCAAATTATACTATACCTGCACAGCAGGCCATACAAGCAGCACAGCAAAACGCTTTTACAGCGGAGAATGTGCTGATTGAAAACGAACATTTACTTCAATATTTATTGTTACCCGAGGTGGAATTGGTGCAATATTTATTAAAGAAAGTAGATGCGAATATTCCTCAAATTCAGCAGGCTAACCAAGTGGCTTTACAAAAGTTGCCCAAAGTAGCAGCGGGTACGGCACCCGCCCAAACCGTGAGTAGGGCTTTGCAGAATACGCTGCTAAAAGCCAATACAGTACCACAAAAACTGAAAGATGATTTGGTGAAGCCAGAACATTTATTGTTAGCCTTGGCTACGGGAACCGATGTGGTAGCTAAGTTTTTACAGCAAAATGGTGTTACCGAACAAATTTTAATCAAAGCCATTCAGGAATTAAGAGCTAACGCGGTAAATACGGGCGGTGAAAATGGCGCCACACTACAAAGTTTGAAAAAATATGCAAGGAACCTAAATGAGGCAGCTAGTTTGGGCAAGTTAGACCCCGTAATTGGTAGAGATGAAGAGATACGCCGTACGCTGCATATTTTAAGTAGACGTAGCAAAAATAACCCCATTTTAGTGGGTGAACCAGGTGTAGGTAAAACGGCTATTGCCGAAGGTTTAGCCCACCGTATAGTTAGTGGCGATGTGCCAGAAAACCTGCTGCACAAGCAAATTTTTGCCCTCGATATGGGACTTTTAATAGCAGGTGCCAAATACAAAGGTGAGTTTGAAGAACGATTGAAAGCTGTGATACACGAAGTAGCCGCTAGCGATGGAGATATTATACTTTTTATAGATGAAATTCATACACTGGTGGGTGCCGGCGGCGGGGAAGGTGCAATGGATGCTGCTAATATTTTAAAACCCGCTTTGGCTCGAGGCGAGTTGCGTGCTATTGGTGCCACCACACTAAATGAGTACCAGAAATATTTTGAAAAAGATAAAGCATTAGAAAGGCGATTTCAAAAAGTAATAATTAGCGAGCCTAGTGTGGAAGATGCCATATCCATCCTACGGGGCTTGAAAGATAAATACGAAACGCACCATCATGTACAAATAAAAGATGAAGCTATTATAGCGGCGGTAGAACTATCGAACCGATATATTACGGATAGATTTTTGCCCGATAAGGCCATTGATTTAATAGATGAAAGTGCCGCCAAACTTAGACTTGAGATGAATAGTATGCCCGAGGAGTTAGATAAATTAGAACGACAAATAAGGCAATTAGAAATAGAGCGTGCCGCCATAAAACGTGAAAACGATGAGGAGAAATTAAAGGAGCTCACCATTGATATTGATAATCTATCCGTAGAGCGAGACACCATCAAAGCCCGCTGGAATGCTGAGAAAGAAAAAGTGGATGCGTTACAGCAAGCCAAGTTGAACATTGAACAACTAAAACTTCAAGCGGAGCAAGCGGAACGCAATGGCGATTACGGTACCGTAGCCGAAATACGCTATGGCAAGCTGAAAGTACAAGAAGAATTGATGGTACAATTATCCAAAGAAATGGCCGATACGGTAGATGCTCGTTTAATGAAAGAGGAGGTAGATGCGGAAGATATAGCCGAAACAGTAGCCAAAGCCACTGGTATACCCGTAGCCCGAATGTTACAAAGTGAACGAGAAAAATTATTACTGCTAGAAACGGAGTTACACAAAAGGGTAGTAGGGCAGGAAGAAGCTATAACTGCCGTGGCAGATGCCATACGCCGGAGTAGGGCAGGACTAAACGACCCTCAGAAACCCATTGGTAGTTTTATTTTTTTAGGTACCACGGGTGTTGGTAAAACGGAGTTAGCCAAAGCACTAGCCGAATACTTATTTAACGATGAAAGTTTGCTTACTCGTATAGATATGAGCGAATACCAAGAGAAGCACACGGTGAGTCGGTTAGTAGGTGCACCTCCAGGATATGTGGGGTACGATGAAGGTGGCCAACTTACCGAAGCAGTGCGTAGAAAACCCTACAGCGTGGTGCTATTAGATGAAATAGAAAAAGCCCACCCCGATGTATGGAATATTTTATTGCAAGTGTTGGATGATGGTCGACTAACCGATAACAAGGGGCGTGTAGTGAATTTTAAGAATACACTCATCATCATGACGAGTAACATAGGCAGTACCCTTATTCGAGATGCATTTGACGCCGTAACCGATGCAGAACACTTACCGTTGGCTGCGGAACAGGCGAAAGCGGAAGTAATGGAATTACTAAAAAATACAGTGCGACCAGAGTTTCTGAACCGTATAGACGAAATTATTCTGTTTCAGCCGCTGCTAAAAAACGAGATGAAAGGTATTATTCAAATTCAATTACAAAACTTGCAACAATTACTATTGAAAAACGGTGTTGACTTGCAGTTTACGGATTATTTGATCGACTTTTTACTGGCCAACGGTGTAGATAGTCATATGGGTGCAAGGCCGCTGAAACGCTTAGTACAAAAGGAAATCATCAATGCATTGAGTAAAAAAATATTGGAAGGTAGCATTGAAAAAGCGAAGCCAGTAATTGTAGATGTGTTTGATAATATGGTAGTTTTTAGGAATAAGTAAAGAGCGAGTTGCTGCTAGTGCACTAGTGGCAACTTGTTAAATTTTGTAGAAGGTGGGCCGTATATGTTAAGCGGTACCGCCATCGCTATTACAAACTACTAACTTTGTACGCACTATGGCAAACGGGATACAAAAATGGCTAATACTTTGGGTGGCTGTTTTGGTATGCCAAACTGTACTAGCACAAAAGCCAAAATCAATCAAGCCTACCACCGATTTTGACCAGCGTTTTTCTTTTTTCAACAATCAAAGTGTAAATATTTGGGGTTATAGGGTAGGTGTGCTAGTAAACGATTCCTATAAAGTGGGAATAGGTGGCTATTTTGTTCGGCAAGATTCGCAGCAAATAGCCATGGCATCGCCCATGAGTAATGGGAAAAAAATTCAACGAGATGTTTATTTTGGAACTGTATTTTATGAGCCGTTTGTGTTTCGGAAATCTTGGGTGCAAATGAGTGTGGTATTTGAGCTTGGCTACGGAAATACCTCGATAGATTCGGCGGTGCAGGCGTTTAATGGAGAGAGGTTCACCCGTTCGCAAAGGGAGCATATTATTCCTGCAGCAGTAGGTGTTTCGTATTATTTCAAATTGCCACCACAACCGCCCAAAACAAGGTTGCTGAATTATGTAGGACTAAATATTATGGCTGGTTTACGTACGGTGATACTGTCGCCACCTACGGGTTCTAATTACAATGGATTTTATTGGAGTGTGGGTGGAACGCTGTTTTTAGATGAAATTTATAGCGACTATAAACGTAAAAGGGCTTTACGACTTGCCAATTCCCATGCGGTTTTACTGCATTCTACTCCCTAGCTTTTGCATGGTAAACAACTCGATTAATGCAATGGGTGCAATAGGGGGTTTCGGTAAACGATTATCTAGCAAAAACGCCCACTAACAACATGGTCAAACCACCCACACCGATCATGGTAAAGAACAATGATTTATAATTCAAAGGTTGTGTTCTCCAGGTGGATTGCTTTATCAATCCTATTATTACAAATGAGAACATGAGTACTAAGTAAGCTATTCGAAAAGGTGGTGTAGCCAAAAAGGAACCTTCTCTATATCCCAACGAACTAACAGCTATTGTGAGGCCCATTATTAGGCCGAGAAAATTGCTTTTAGTAAAACTTAGTGTCATCTATAAAGTGTTTTTTGTTTTGTAAATATAGGTTAGGTGGTTTAAGGAACTAAGCCCAACTTCTGCCAATCTTCCGGCATAGTTAAGGAAAATGCTAATTCCTTACCAGTAATAGGGTGCACAAAGCTTAGTTGGGCAGCTTGTAGATAAATACTTCCATTGGCAGTGGTACGTGCAAAACCATACTTAGTATCGCCTACTATGGGGCATTTGATGGCGGCTAGTTGTGCCCGTATTTGATGAAATCTACCCGTAGCTAACACTATACGCCAAAGGGCATAACGTTCGCTTTTTTGTACTATTTGGTAGCTAAGTTCACAGTGTTTGCTATTCGGTACTTGCTGGGTAAATACCTTGGCTTTTTTCGGTTGCTTTACCAGCCAATGCTGTAAAACGCCCTCGCTTTCAATAGGGGTATTTTTAGTTACGGCGGCGTATACTTTTTGTACCGTTTTATCTGCAAACTGTTCGGTAAGGGTGGTTTGCACTTGTGCATTTTTGGCTAAAATAAGTAACCCGGTGGCACGAGTATCGAGCCTGTGTACTACCTGGCAGCCGCTAAAATAATCGAGCACATTGGGTGTATTAGGTGCCGGCGTGCTAGCTAGTCCGCTTGGCTTATCTATCACCACTAAAAACTCATCTTCACAAATAATCGTTGGCTTCTGTGTAGTATCAGGGTTCATTTGCAGGGTTTTGTAAAGTGGTGGCTTCTCGCTGCTGTACCACCTGCCTTAACGCTGTGATGCTAACATTTAACTCGAACCCAATCAGCAATATTAAGCTGTTTATATATATCAATAACATCAAAATAAGTATACTACCTATAGAACCGTAGAACTTATTGTAATTAGAAAAATTTTGAACCCAATAACTAAAAACTACGGTGGCCAATAGTACTAGGGTAGTAGCGGCAATAGTACCTGGTGAGTATATTTTCCAGCGTTTGCGTACGCTAGGTGCATACCTATAAATAAGGCCAATGCTGTACAAAAACAAGAATATTACTACTATCCATCGCACCCACTGTATCAATGCTTTGGTAGTAGCACTTTTTACGCCAAGCCATTTCATAAGCCAACCAAATAAATAGCCTTGCCCTAGCGATATAAGAATAGTTCCCACTATTAAGGCTACCAAAATGCTGGTCAATTTTATGGCTCGCCAGCGTTTTTCAATAAAGTTGCTGGAATATTTTTCGTGTAAACTTTTATCGAATGTGCGAATAATACCCATCATGGCGTTCGACGAGTAAAATACGGCCAACACAAAACCTAGCGACAATAAACCCGTTTTGGGTTTGTTCAAAAAATCGTCTAAAAAATTCGCCACCAACCTTCGTGTTTCTTTGTTGGGCGTAATATTTTGTACCAGCTTCATCATTTCCGCCAAAAAGCTTTTGGAAATAGGTAGGTACGGAACTAGTGTAAATAAAAAAATACAAGTAGCGGGTATGGCCATTAAAAAGTTAAAGGAAATAGCAGCCGCCCGCTCGTTTAAACCTACAGTTTGTACTTGCTGACTAAAAAACTTTGCCACATCGTACAGCGGTACCCCTTGAAACCCCGGTAAATAAATACGCTTGCTTATACGGCGTAGCAATTTCACAGGCGGCCTATTACTAATCCATTTTTCTAGCTTAGTCACGCTGGGCAAATATTATTGAATGTTAGCATTGTTGAGTTTTTCTTGGTACTGCTTGGCATATTGCAAATGCTGCTCGTAGGTTTCGGTAAATACATGGGTACCATCGAAATTAGGACTAGCCACAAAAAACAAATAATTGGTAGTGGGGGCATTTAAAACAGCATCTATTGAACTGATGCTCGGTACACAAATAGGCCCGGGCGGTAAGCCTTTTAATTTATAAGTATTGTAAGGTGAAGCAATTTTTAAGTGTTCAAACAAAATTCTTTTAATGGAAAAATCGTTCAGGGCAAATTTCACTGTAGGGTCGGCACCAAGGGCCATTCCCTTCCGCCAACGATTGATGTACACACTGGCTACTTTGCCTTTCTCCGGGTTATAATTGGTTTCCTCCTCCACTATACTAGCTATGGTGTAGGCCTGTGTAGGAGTGATGCCTTGGTTGGCGGCTTTTTGCAGTCGGTCGTTACTCTTCCAAAATTGATCTTTTTCATCGGCCAATTTGCCCAAAATTTTGGGTATGCTTTTGCTCCAATACAGTTCGTAAGTATTAGGAATAAAAAGGGTGGCCACAGTATTGGAATCTACAGAAAATGGGGCTAAGCTATCGTTGGATGCTAAAAATGCCTCTGTTTCCTGCGGTGACCATGCAAAATTCTTGGCTAAAAAATTTGCTATATCGGTACGGGTACGCATTTTATTCACCACCAGCTTTACCGGTTCTTGGCGGCCGTTTCTAAACATTCTGAGTATGCTTACCAAATTCATTCCACGGGTAATGGCATAGCGACCAGGTTTTAGTTTTTGCCAAATACCTAAGTTACTACCAATATAATCTACCAAGCCTAATGCCTTAATACTTGGTTGCTGCCTTAACTGTGTAAAAATTTCTTGTTTTTTATCGGCGGCTTGTTCTGGCACATACAAATACAATTTTTGCGTACTAAACTTGGTAGCATCGCTTACAAAATAAAAAGCAGCAGCACCGCCCAACACTAAAAAAGCCAGTATGGCATTGAATACAAATTTTTTCATAGCACTTGTTGCGTAGCTAAATGTAGGTCAAAAAAAACTCCCTGCCAATGAAAACCATGAGCAGGGAGCTTATTATAAGGTTGTAATTATTACTTGGTAGCTGGCGCTGGCGTAGGAGCTGTTACAGGCGCTTGTGCAGGAGCAGCAGGTGCTTTAGCAGGGGCAGTGGTATTTACTTTTTGTAGTAAACCCTCGGTTTTTGCACCGCCTGTTTTAATAAATAAAGTAGAAAACAAACACAAGGCGCCAACAATGCCGGCAAATAACCAAGTGCCTTTTTCTAATACATCGGTGGTTTGCTTTACACCCATTACTTGGTTGCTAAAACCGCCTACAGCGCTAGATAAACCGCCGCCTTTGGGGTTTTGAATCAATACCACAAAACCTAAAAGCAAACACGCTAATACAATTAATACGAAGAAAAGGATAGTCATTATAATTTCTCTTTAAGAAGTTTAATTTTTTGGGCAAAATAAACGGTTTTATCGCTATCCTGCAAACTCAATTTCTGGTAAATGGAAATAGCTCGGGAAATAAGTCCTTGCTTTTCCAGCACTTCGGCCATGGCCTCGGTAACGACATCGTTCAGGCTATTACTAGCTTGGGCCTGGTTACTCACTTTTGCTTCCTCCTCGGCCGATGTACCTAAATCAATATTAGTTACCGGCATTTTCTTCATTTGCTTTAGCCAATCGGTAAAGGTATGTACCCGCTTTTGCAATAGGCGAGCATTTTCCGTGCTGGGGGCGGCGTTGATACCCTGACTTTCAAAGAAGTTAATGGAGTGTAAAGGCTTTATTTCTAGTGGAATCTCCGCATCGGGCTGTACTTCTTGCTCAAATACTTTTTTCTGGTTTTCCAGTAATTGTGCTAATGCTGCATTGGTTTCTTCTTGCTCCACAAACGGCTCAGCTTCAGAAGTTGCCGCAGGTACATTGGGTACTGAATCTGCTGTTACCCATGGCGATTGTAACTGGTGCTGTAACCAAAATAAATTGTGCGAAAACAAACTTAGTTTAGGCTGTATACTGTGCAGTAGGGCATTGTTCTCCTTGGTTTCCTGTAATTTTTTTACCAGTAAAAGGGTGAAAAAAGCATTACTAGGCTGTTGTTCCCGCAACTGTTGTAAATCGCTACACGAAATAGCTTCCCAGTTTTGCTGGCCCGTAAGCTGCTGAAGCATGGTAGGAGTTATATACTGCATAGTAGGAATTACCAGTTAGAGAAAATTTTATTGAAAATTTCGTCGGATAAGTTGTTGGCCATTTCATCGGTCAATCGGCCCTCGGCTTGGGTTAAACTTTGGGAGCTAGGAAAATCAAAATCTCGGCTTACATCAAACTCTTGGGTTTTGTTTTCCACCGTGTTTTTAAAGATAATGTGTGCCGTTACGGTAAGGCGGTTAGTAGCCGCTTGGTTATTGCTAACACCGGAGGTAGTTACTAAATAACCCGTAATAAAACCATCTATTTGGTAATGTGCATCGGCATCGTTGGTTCGGGTAAGTTTGGTAAACTGAACCACTTTTTGCTGTAATTTTTCAGAAACTCTTGGGCTCAGCAATGGATTAACATAGCTGGCTTTATTATCGATATACCCAATACGGATGGTTTTTATTTTGCTGTAATCAATAGTTACATCCTTAAAAGTATACACTTTACAAGCCGTTAAGGCCAGGCAAAGTAACACTACCGCAAAGCAACGTAGGTGTATATAATTATTCTTCAATATCATATTCTTTAAGCTTTCGGTAAAGGGTACGTTCGCTAATACCCAAATCTAAACTAGCATCTTTTCGTTTGCCTTTGTGTTTTTTCAGTGCTTTTACTATCAATTCCTTTTCCTTATCCATAATATTCAGCGTTTCTTCTACTTCCACGTGTGCATGTACATCGTTATTCACGGTAACACCGCTTACAATTACGGAATTATTGGAACTTTGAAGAGTGCTATTATTACTCACGGCATTGCCAATGGTTGACGGAAGAAAACTATTGTTATTACCAAAGTTTTGATACTCGTTGATGCTGTTAAAATCGGCTTGGTGTGCATCCGCCGCTAGCATGCTAGCCAAGTTGCTGGCTAGGGCGGGGTTCTGCACCATATCTAAAACCATTTTTTTTAATTCCATCACATCTTTTTTCATATCGAAAAAAAGCTTGTAAAGAATTTCTCTTTCGTTCGCAAATTCACCCTGTGTATTGGCGGTACTGCTAAGTATGGGTAGGTTTCTAGCGTTGTTATCGGGTTTCAAAAAACTGGCTAATTCATTCACGGAAATAAGGTTCGATTGGCTCAACACACTCAGCTGTTCCGCAATGTTTTTCAGTTCTCGTACATTCCCTCGCCAGCCGTAGTTTACAAGCAGCTGCCGGGCATCGTCATCTAGCTGAATGGGTGTGGTTTTGTATTTCTCTGCAAAGTCTACCACAAACTTTCTAAACAAAAAAGGTATGTCTTCCTTTCTGTCACGTAGTGCCGGCACACGTATGGGCACAGTGCTCAGTCGGTAATACAAATCTTCTCTAAACTTTCCGGTTCTGGTAGAATCTAATAAGTCTCTATTGGTAGCAGCTATTACACGTACATCTGTTTTTTGCACCTTGCTACTGCCCACCCGTATAAATTCACCTGTTTCTAGCACTCGCAATAGCCTTGCTTGGGTACCTATGGGCATTTCGCCTATTTCATCTAAAAAAATGGTTCCGCCGCTTACGGTTTCAAAATAGCCTTTTCGGCTATCTACCGCACCTGTAAAGGCGCCTTTTTCATGACCAAATAGTTCGCTATCGATGGTGCCTTCGGGTATGGCTCCACAGTTTACGGCTATAAAGGAATTGTGTTTTCTGGCAGAAAGGGCATGAATAATTTGCGAGAAAGCCTCTTTACCCACACCACTTTCACCCACAATTAGTACGCTTAAATCGGTGCCAGCCACTTGTGCCGCCACATGTAGGGCATGGTTAAGAGCCGGCGAATTACCTATAATTCCAAAACGGTTTTTTATGCTTTGTACTTCCATAGTGTGTTTAGTAGTTTAATACTTCTACCATTTCGCCCATAATGGTACCCTGTGTATAATTGATGGCCTTTACCAAAACATAGCTGCCTTTGCTAGCGGTAAAATTTGCTTTGTCAAACACCATTACCTTGTTTTGCGATGTTCTGCCTGCCCATTGTTCGCTGCTGCGTTTGCTATCGCCTTCTATCAATACTTCAAATATTTTTCCAATATCGCGTTTGTTGCTTTCTTGGCTAAGCTTGTTTTGCACTTCAATTATTTCCGCTAGGCGACGTTTTTTTGTTTCCAACGGCACATCGTCGGTATATCGTTTTGCAGCCAAGGTGCCGGGGCGTTCGCTGTAGTAAAACATATAACTATAGTCGTACCGGCTAGACTGCATGATGGAAAGCGTATCGGCATGGTCTTCTTCGGTTTCGGTGCAAAAGCCTGCAATAATATCGGCACTGATGCTACACTCCGGCATTATTTCATAAATACGTTCTACTTTTTTCATGTACCACTCTCGGGTGTAAGTGCGGTTCATTAATTGTAAAACCCTTGTACTGCCGCTTTGAACGGGCAAGTGAATGTATTTACAAATATTGTTATACTTACGCATGGTAAACAGCACATCATCGGTAATATCTTTGGGGTGGCTGGTACTAAAACGTACTCTCAGCCCCGGGGCTATTTGGGCTACCTGCTCCAGTAATTGAGCAAAATTTACACTTTGGTTAGTGGTGGGGTGGGTATAATAATAGCTATCTACATTTTGGCCCAGTAGGGTTACTTCTCGGTAACCATCGTTGAACAATTGCTGGCATTCTTGCACTATGCTCACATTATCTCTACTTCGTTCTCTGCCGCGGGTAAAAGGCACTACGCAAAAGCTGCACATATTATTACAGCCTCGCATAATACTTACAAAGGCATTGATACCATTGGAGTTTAACCTCACAGGCGAAATATCGGCATAGGTTTCTTCTCTGCTTAATAAAACATTTACCGCCTTGTGGCCGCCGTTGGTTTCTTCTATTAGGGCGGGGAGGGTTCTGTAAGCATCTGGACCAACCACTAAATCCACCAGTTTTTCTTGCTCTAATAAGCTTGCTTTTAATCGTTCGGCCATACAGCCCAACACACCTACCACGGTGCCAGGATTAGCTTTTTTTATTTTCTTAAACTCGGTTAATCGTTTACGAATAGTGGCTTCCGCTTTTTCGCGGATGGAGCAGGTGTTTAGTAAAATAAGGTTGGCCTCTTCTACTATTTTGGTGGAGCCAAAACCATGCTCGTTTAATATGGACGCTACTATTTCGCTGTCGCTAAAATTCATAGCACAGCCGTAACTTTCTATATAAAACTTTTTAGTAAATAGTTGGTTGTCGGTGGTACTTCCGGCAAAGGCCTCGCCTTGTCTACTTTCGTTATGTAATGTTAATTTCTCTTGTTCGGCCACCATAATTCAATTGTATTTTGCAAGTTTGCAAAGGTACAATTTTTCGGTGAATGTGTCAGTTTGTCATACAAATGTTTTGTAAATTTCTTCACTTGCAGTGTACATTCGTTCCTATGTTTTTTTTCCGTTATAGGTGGTTGGTGGCTGCTGCGTTCTTGTGCATAGTGGCAGTAAGGGTGCAAGGGCAGGATATGCCTGTACGCCGACTACCCAACGAGGTTTTTAGGGAAGTAAAAAAGGAAGTAAAAGATACGCTGCCCTGGCGCTGGAAGAGTGGCTGGCAGTTTAATGCAAACCTTACGCAAGGTAGTTTAAGAAACTGGGCCGCCGGGGGCGATAACTTTTCGTTATCCGTAAACACTTACACCAACTATTATTTGCTGTACAAGCAAGGCCGGCTGAACTGGGATAATAATGTAGACTTTAATTTTGGCTACATACAAAGTACTAGTTTAGGTAGCAGAAAAAACGATGATAGGTTCGATTTGCTGAGCAAAGTGGGCATGATGATGGATGCCAATAGCAAATGGTTTTTATCGGGTCTTTTTAATTTTAGAACGCAATTTTTTGATGGTTACACCTTTGCTGGTAGCAATACTAGTTTTGCTAGTACTTTTTTAAGTCCGGCTTACACCTTATTATCCGCTGGATTCGATCATAAACCCAATGCCAATTTATCGGTTTTTCTTTCACCGCTTACTGCAAGGTGGGTAATAGTAATGAACGAAACCCTAGCCCGCAAAGGTGCCTATGGTGTAACACCGGGCAGGAATATAGCCCAGGAAATAGGGGCATTTGCATCGGTTAACTACCGAAAGGAAATTATGAAAAATGTTACCTACCGTGGAAGGATAGATTTGTTTACCAATTACCTGAAAAATCCGGAGAATGTAGATGTGTTTGTAACCAATTTGTTTACATTTAAAATCAATAGATTTTTAAGTGCTACCTATAATTTGGATTTAATTTATGATGATGATGTACGACTATTTGGCCCCAAAAATAACAGTGCTGCCCTACAAGTAAAAAGTGTGCTAGGGGTGGGCTTTTTATTAAAACCCGAACCAAGAAGAAGGTTTGCCACCGCACCGGAAAATTTGCCCGATGTAGGTGCATTTTACTAACGGGTAAATGGGTGCTTATTATTCAAAAATATCCCCTAAAAACAGCATTGCTCTATTTCTAAGCCTAACAAAAAATTGATGGTAACCATTTTCAATTGATAAGTATATTGCATCTTTCCATTGTTTATGCATACACATACCTGCTCCAATTGCGGTCATACCTTTGAACATAAATTTTGTAATGTGTGTGGCCAGGCGGTAACCCACCGCTATACCTTGAAGCATGTGCTACATGAACTCTTGCATGTGTTTACCCACGCCGACAAAGGCATTTTCTCCTTCGGGTGGCAGTTGCTTTACCGCCCCGGGTACATTGCAACCGACTTAATTGCTGGTAGACGGAAGCGGTACTTTAACCTTTTTCAATACCTGCTTTTGGTGCTCAGCTTTGCCACTTTTGTGGTATTAAAAACCAATGTTTTTGAGCTGATAGCTAAAGGCATGAGTACTCAGCAGCAAACTGCGGCACAACCTGCATGGCTTACGCAAGTGCAAACCGATTTTATGGGCGGCATGCGAACCTATTACAACATTGTAAATTTGCTTTTGATACCTATTTATGCATTTGCGGCACGACTGGTTTTTAACAGCATTAAAAGTTTGAACTACGCTGAAAACATTGTATTGCAAAGCTGTGTTTTAGCTTCGTATTCGCTTCCAAGTTTGGCTGTTACCGCACTATTTTATTTCGTACCAAGCGTTGGGTTTATATGGTACACTGCATTTGCCATGAGCGTTACAGCGTTTTTTATGGTACTAGCATACAAGCAATTTTATGGAATTAGTTGGCTAAAAGCTATTACCAACGGGTTATTAGCGTATGCTATTTCCTATGCATTTCAGTTGGTAGCCACCGCCGTTGCTATGATATTGTATATCATTGTGTATGTGGTTTTGTATAAGTAAACAGTAGTTACAGTAACTATATGAACGAGAAATCTCATATATAAAAAGCCGTAAACACCGTCCGAAGTAGTAACATTCACCGCTAATAGAGCAGATATTTCCCTCGTTGCACGATGGTCGATAGGTCGGAAAACGGTTTACCTCAGTATAGTTACGCTGCCGGTAAACTGCTCGTCTTTCTGCAAGCCAGAGTTGTAATATTTTATAATATAATAGTAGGTGCCTACGGGGGCGGCACTACCATTGTAAGTACCGTTCCAGCCAGTATTAAAATCTCTCGTTTCAAAAATCAACTGTCCGTATCGGTTAAATACACTAAATCTATAATTCTGTGGGAAGCATGTAAACGTGGGTTTAAACACATCGTTAATACCATCTCCATTAGGTGAAAAAGCATTAGGAACGGTGGTATTACAGTCGCAATTTTTCAATGTTACTTGTAAACTATCACGGTATACGCAACTGTTAAAAGTAACGTCTACCCAATAAAAATCAGGCAATGTCACCGTAATACTACTATCGGTGCTTCCGTTTTTCCAGCGGTAGCTAGCACCCGGGTAAGCCACTCGCAAGGGTACGGTAAAACCATTACAAATAGCCGTATCATTACCTATATACACTACCGGTAAAGGTTTTATAGTAATACCAGTACTATCCGTTTTGGTACAGCCAATATAGTTAGCCGTGCTTTGGTATTGGCGTTGTTGATTTACAATATGCGTAGGGCCAGTAGTACCATCGTACCAAGTGATAGATGCATCGGGGTGCGGAAGGGTAACCGTTAACGGAAAATCTAACTCGTCGCAGATAGCCGTATCTGCCGGCATCGTATAGGTATTTACTGGGTTTTGAGTCACCAAAATAGTATCAAATACATTACAGCCACTTGGCGTAGTTCCACGTACCCAGTAGGTACCAGCATCGGTAATTGGTAAGGTGCTATTGGTGCTGCCGTCGCTCCACCAAAACTGTGTTATATTACCTACAAAGCGGGTTTGCAGCACATTCGGGTTGGTGGCACAGTACAGGGTATCGTTACCAAGACTAATGGAAATATTAGTTTGCAAATTTACCTGTATGGTATCCGCGGTGGTACAGCCACCAGCGTTACGAGCAATAACACGGTATTGACCAGGTGTATTGATATTGGTAGAAATACCAGCTAAGCCGTTGCTCCAATTGTACGTAATTCCACTCTCTGGATTTAGGACATTGAGGGTTATTTGTTGATCGGCACAAATAATGGTATCCGCACCTAAATCGGGTTTTATAGGCAAAGGATTTACCAATACATTCACTGCAGTATCAAAATTACAGCCAGCACTATCCGTAACTCTAAACGTATAACTAAAATTACCCGGTGTAGCAGGCGCTACTAGAGCTGTGGCACCATTGTTTTGTACCATGCCCGTGGAAGTTATCCATTTAGCTTCTAAAATACCAGTGGTAAATGTTTCTGTACTCGGAAAAAGGTTGGGGTTAAATGTAAGCCCCCAGCTAAAAAGGTACCCGTTATCTACGGCCCAGTTATCACAAATTTTAATAATCCATCTACCGTTTAAAGGAGAACCTATAAAGGCCGTAAACGGATCCTCCGAACGGTAATTTCCTGGTCGCATTTGCTGTCTTGATTGGGTTTGTCCACTAGGCGATGTCCATGTTGTGTTGGGTGCGTT
>RDXK01000061.1 GCA_004292605.1 Bacteroidota bacterium | reverse complement strand
TAGGTCCTAAAAAATTTAATAGTGTCGGCATGATTTGTTGATTTTTATATGTCATTTCTTTTATAATTCGAGTCATAAAATTACCTACAACGAATTGGGCTTTGTGCAGGTGTGTGGGCCAGCATTCCGTCAGCCCGCAACGTTAAGTTCAAAACGAAGGATTATTTGTCAATTTAAGTAAAAATGTTCGAAAAGCGGTCGGTCTGCCAAACGGTGGGGGCAAACAAGAAAAGTACGTAACATACAGCTTAATCGTCTGCCCACACTTGCACAAAACCTCGTGTTAGTAGCAGATTTTCCAAGGTCGGTTCCACCAAATCGCAGAGTAATTTGTCTGTCCAGTTTAAGGCCGTCTAGCAGCCAACGTTATGAATTTTGTTTGTTCTGAGGTTACTAGTTTTTGATAAATATTTCTCGAGTTCTTCCGAATAATTTTTAGTAAAAAGTCTATAAAATATTTGTTCGGTCGTGCAACTTTTGGCTAGTGAACTTTGTGATTTCCGTCAACCCAAAATAAGGTGCCAACCCGTCTTCAAAATCAGCCTACAAACGGATGCTGATAATATTTTTTGCCAACCGAGTTTTGTCCAACTGCCAATAGCTTTACAAACCAACATTAGCAGTTCCTGTCTTTTAATAAAACAAAAGCTTTATGTAAGTTCCGATGTTTGTCCCGACTTGTCGTACCGGCAAAAAACGAGGTCGTTAAAATTTCCAGTTATGTCAAACCGAGCAGTTCTTGTCTTAAAAAACTATGGATTAAACGTTTCTAAACACTTAAAAACACTTTGAATAAAGCAACCCCAAATTTGCTACTAACGAATTGGGCTTTGTGCAGGTGTGTGGGAAAGCATTCCGTCTGCCCGCCACGTCAAGCTCAATACGAAGGATTATCTGTCAATTTAAGTAAAAATGTTCGAAAAGCGGTCGGTCTGCCAAACGGTAGGAACAAACAAGAAACGTACGTAACATAAAGCTTGCTCGTCTGCCCACACTTGCACAAAACCTCGTGTTGTGTGTAGCCCTTCTGTCTGTTGTCAGTTGATTTGATAGTCATTTATTAATTGAGCTAATAGCCTCTGATTAGGTTTGCTACTATTCAAATACGCAACAATATTCGGTCGGTCGTATTCAAAGATTGACGGCTCTGTTTTTAATATAGCGGTTGGTTCGTTCGACTTTTGTTTTAACAGTTCTAGCTCTTGCTTTCTCAGTGAGGCGGCCACATCAAATGGAGTATTTTTATTAATTTTGTTTTGATGTATGTTGTTTAACTCTTCGTCTAAATAGAAAGACTTGGTAAACGTTACTTTTATTTTAATTTTTAGTTCTCGTATCTTCTGTGCTTGTTTGTCGAATTCAAAACTTACTGCATGTGGAGATAGAGTATCATCCAGAAGATTATTGAGATTGTCGATGATTTGAAGAATTGGTGTTTTCATGTTAGTAGTCAATTAAGCGTAAATATGTTTATACTGTTTCGCACGTTCAATAATTGTATTTACGTATTCGCTTTTCGTAATTTTTGTTTGTGCTGGATGGAATGTATTGATGAAAAGAGTTTTGTCTTTCGAAAAATGCCCAAACTTTAATTCATTGTCTTGTGTGATTTTTAAGTCTTGTTTGAATAGATGCAATGTTTTACCTCCAATTATTATATCTGGTTTATAGGTAGCAATTTGTGCTAATAAGATTTCTTTGTTTTGTTGATATGCATTTTTTAAGGAACTAGCCGAGGTTCTTGTTTTGGCTGGTAATTTCTGAACATTGATAAATGCAATTTGTCTTAAAATCAAGTTCATGTCCTTTGTCTCACTTAGTTTTGGCATTTTTTCGTACTTCATATAGTTGTTTAATATGCCATAAGTGCTGTATATAATTGGTTGCCAAGTACTTGAGTCTTTTCCATTCCCTAACTTGCCATTATTTAATGCTTCTGACATACTCCATCCGCCGCCATCATTGTCTTCTCTATCATATGGTTCTTTCAAAATCCACATAATTTTAATGGGTGACTTGTAATACTCTTCGATATTTACGACTCCGTCAGTCATTAACAGTTGATTGGGTTTTTCAAACTGTTTGAAGTGTTTCTTCACTAAAGAATTAATTGCTGCAACTTCCTTTTTGAATTCGTCAATCGTTGTTTTCATTTTTGTATTTTTTGATGGTTAAATTTTTTTTTCGTGGTGGTGTATTGATTTAAAAATTATACTGACAAGGTTTGGTGTTTGTAGTCGTATTTCAACTATTACACATAGATACTTATTTAGGTTGATATCTAAATCGTTTTTTTGTTCTAGTTATATTTTAAAGATTTTTCGTTAGATTTCCTATGCAACGTAAACGTCACACAAGATATTTCTTGAAGTGGGTAGAAGTTTTGGCAGTGGAATGGTAATTTTTCTTTAGTTTATTGAAAACTTGAATTCAATTTTTACTTGAACGTCAATAGGGTTACACACAACGAATTGGGCTTTGTGCAGGTGTGTGGG
>RDXK01000060.1 GCA_004292605.1 Bacteroidota bacterium | reverse complement strand
TATAGTTCCGAGCTTTGTCCCGTCACTTGCAGTTCTTGTCTAACTTAAAACGTCTACTACAAAACTTAAAAACCAAAAGTAGAATGCTAAATCTGGAATAAACTTTAAAATGGCTTACAACGAATTGGGCTTTGTGCAGGTGTGTGGGCCAGCATTCCGTCTGCCCGCAACGATAAGCCACATACGAAAGAATATTTGTCAATTTAAGTAAAAATGTTCGAAAAGCGGTCGGTCTGCAAAACGGTAGGAACAAACAAGAAGAGACGTAACATACAGCTAAATCGTCTACCCACACTTGCACAAAACCTCGTGTTAGCTGTAGCTTTTCTTGTCTTTTCGTTTTTATTTTATTAGTCTATACATAAGTGAAAGTCCAATCTGATTGATGACATCAAGTCTAGTGTCATTTTGGGTAGATACACGGACTCCAAACGTTAACTGTTCCGATAATTGCCTGTTATATGAAAGTGATATTAGGCCACCTGCTGTAAGTGTGCGTTGAGGTGTTGTATTATTAATCGCTAATACGGGTAAAGGAAATCCTGTGGCTGCTGGGAAGTATACGAATAGGTCGTTTGGTCTTGAAGTTGTTTGATATCTAACTAACGGTGCAATTCCAACTGCAAATTGGTTCTTTTTTGTTTTAAGAATTGTGAATTCGACCGCTGAAGTTAGCTGAACTCCACTAGTATTTATACGCAAGGAAGCGTCACGACGGTCGCCAGTTGAATCAAAGTAGGCTATTAATATTTTTCCGTCGTGAATAGTTGAAGTAAGTCCAAACGAAAGTGTTATTCTTTTTTTTACCTGTTTACGATACTCTAAGTTGATCGAGAATCCATGCAAATCTCCGGTGCCGTGTGAACTATAATTAATGCCAACAACTATATTAGTTTTATTGTCTGGTTTGGACATGATACTATTGGACTGGGCTAATGCAAAATTCACGCTACAGGCAAGGCTGAGAAATATGACTAGTTTAATCATAATTATAATGTATACGAAAATGTGCGACTAGGGAGAATTTACTAATCGCACACTCCTCGGAAGTTAATATTTAATTTCTACGTCTGAAATTCATATGGGTTATATTGTATATCTGTGTTATAGGGTCTGTAAACTGCACCGTTCCGACACCTAAATTATCGTCTAAGTTCCTACTTGGTATTGTTGTAGAAACAGTTGGTCCAGATTGGCCTGATGGGGGCGGAAAGGAAATTGTCACACTATTAGACTGACCTCCATCTTCTTCCCACCAATTTTCGTACATCCATGCTCCAAATGTAGATGTATTCCAATTCGCAATAAACGAATTGTAGTCTCTCCATCTATTGTTACGGAAGTTTCGACGTTTATCGCGTCCAAATCCTCTTGAATTGATTAGAACACCACTGGAGTTGAGTATATTCATTTTGAATTCAAATTTTCCAGATGTCCAATGTTCGATTGCATTTAAGTCTGTTACTTGAATAATTCCTCCGATTTCGCGTTGACCTTGAACACGACTTGCAGTAAATTCTTCAAGTGCTGGGAGCATGTTTTCGTCCGAAACTAACTCTTCTTGTCCAATTACCCAGACGTCATTATCCCAAGCATACTCTTCTGTGATATTCTGGAGAAAAACAAGTTGATTACCATCATTGACAATAAAACCTGGGCTTGAATAGTCTGGGTTGAAGACATCTTGAATAACTCCAATTGCTTCTTGTTGCCCCTGATATGGCAAATCGGTCTCTCTGTTTCTTGAACTTTCCTCAATTGTTTCAGCCCTAGGATAAAATAGTATCGGTTCAACTCCTCCATGTTCGTTTTTGTACAAGTCGGCGAGGTTCGTGAGTTCTTTTACAATGGCATTATATTTGCCATCGTTATTCAGTGCCTCGCATAAGTCGCGGATTGTTACATAATAATCACCTTTTTTTTGTTTGAGGCACTCGTTGAGAACTACGGCCTTGAATTCACGGTCTTTTGCATTTTTTAGTAGGGCGCCCATTAATGCTCGACTTGATTTGTGAGCCTCTTGGAAGTTGCCCACTTCGTTGTGTACATGGCTTTCTTTTTTACAACTAACCATTGTTGCGATGACTATTACCAACGTAATAATCAGAGAGAATTTTGATTTCATATTTATAAAGTTTTTACAAAATTGTTGACAAGAATTTTTCTATCAAACAAGTTGCAACTACATTTTTGTTTCGGGATTTTCAAGGTCGATGAGAAACGTCAGTTTTACCTTTAATACTTCTGCGATTTTTTCTAACGTTTCAATCTTTGTTTTACCTGCTTGTCGCTCTATTTGGCCATAGGCCGAAGGCGTGATTTGAATTGCATAGGCTACGTCAGCTTGGGTTAGTCCTCGAGATTCACGGATTAGTCTAATTCTACGGGCGTACTTCATTTTATAGTGTTTTAGTGAGTAAATAGGCGTCGGTTGATTTAGGTCTTGGTTTTTTTAATGGTTTGTGTAGTTCTAAAGTTACAGCTAACGAATTGGGCTTTGTGCAGGTGTGTGGGC
>RDXK01000059.1 GCA_004292605.1 Bacteroidota bacterium | reverse complement strand
TGGAGTTCCGCTACAGATAAAGGTACCGTGGTAGCTATACATATACCATTAAATGCGTAAGTATGAACACTATTAAACTAGCGATAGTAGATGATCATCAAATAATTATTGATGGTATGTGTGCTATGTTTACGCAATGGCCACAAATACAAGTGGTAATTACCGCCAATAATGGTAAGGAGCTGTTAGCACTATTGCTCCAAATTACGGTAGACATAGTGCTTACAGATGTAGCTATGCCCATTATGAATGGGCAACAATTAGCTACGGAAATTAGCCAAACCTTTCCCCATATTAAAGTGATAGCATTGAGTATGGATGGTGCTGGAGAAATAGTAGAAAACATGATAGAACATGGTAATATACAAGGCTATTTACTAAAACAAACGGGCGGTGCGGAATTAGTGGATGCTATAGAATTGGTGTACCAAGGAAAGCAATATTTTCAAAGTGCGGTTTTAGAAAATTTGGGTGTAGTGGTACAGAACAAACGGCAAATGGATGATGCTCAGCTTACCACCCGTGAAATAGAAATTATTCGATTAATGGAAAGCGATTTAAGTAACAAGCAAATGGCGGAGCAATTATTTATATCGGTACGTACGGTAGAAACACATCGTAAAAATATATTCCGAAAAACGGGTACTAACAATGTTTTATCGTTGGTTAAATGGGCGTACAAGCATAAAATATTATAAAACAGTGATGCAAATAGAAAGAATTTACTGAGGCATGAGTATAAAAAAGCCCTCGCTTTTTTGGCGAAGGCTTTGTTATGTTGTGCTAGTATTTACTTAGCTCTTGGCTTGGTTAAACTCTAACTTCACGTTTATTTTTACGTCCTTACCTACTACCGCACCACCTGCTTCCGTTAAAGTATTCCACTTTAAACCATAAGCCAAACGATCGATGGTGGCAGATGCTTTAAAACCTGCTTTTGTATTGCCCCAAGGGTCTTTAGTGGTACCACCATAAGTAACATCAAAAGTTACACGCTTGGTTACATCACGTATGGTTAAATCGCCTACTAACTCATATTTGCTACCACTAACCTTCTTAAAACTTACGCTTTTGAAAGTCATTTTTGGGTACTTCTCTGCATTGAAAAAATCATCGCCTTTTAAGTGACCGTCTCTACGTTCGTTATCGGTATTGATGCTGTTTACATCTATCGCGAACTCCACTTGTGCTCCTTGGAAATCGGCTGATGGACTGTTAATGGTACCATTATACACCTTGAAACTACCGTCCATTTCGCTTACCACTAGGTGGGTAACTTCAAACTTTACATTGCTGTGGCTTGCATCTACATTCCACTTGGTTTGTGCTTGTAATTGTAAGGTTACAAAAGCAGCAGCGGCTACTAAAATCTTTTTCATTTTTTACTGTTTTAAGGGTAACGAATGATTACCCGTTTTTGTTGAATATTTTTCACAAATTACTACAATTATATTCCACCATACAATTGATGTATGTTAAGAAATGGTGGGCCGTATGCTACTATAATTTTTTAGAAACTGTTCCCAAACTTGGCGCCACGGAGCAAAATCAGGCGTTTCCGTAATAAAATGATTGTGTAGTACTATGTGTAACGGTAGCTGCCATTGATGGCTTTGCTGTAGATAATTACTCAACGTTTCCGATGCTTGCTGCGGTGTTTGTTGTTCTTCAAAAATAAAATTAGCATCCATCAAGGCAAACGGGTGTACTAGTAAGTTGGTGGCTTTATTGGCCAAAACATCGAACCAATAAAACGGTGTGGCTATGCTAGCACGGTAGCCATTAATACTGCCGTAGCCCATGCTATAATCGGCTGTAATGCCTTGTTGTAAATAGTTTCGGTAGGTGTGTGGCAGGGTAAACTGTATATAATGTTGCCTTACTTGTGTGGCTGGTTTACCCAAAATAGCTTGAAAGGTGTTGGCCTCGGTTTGTAATAAGCGAGGGTCGAAATAGCTTTGGTAACTAGGGTGCAAAAACACGGTGTATTGCTGCTGCAAGTTTTGCAAAAACCGCTGAAACCCTTTGCTACTAGGTGTGTTGTTTTTATCGTA
Source organism: Bacteroidota bacterium (assembly GCA_004292605.1). GTDB lineage: Bacteria > Bacteroidota > Bacteroidia > Chitinophagales > Chitinophagaceae > UBA10646. Next base: position 478 of record RDXK01000059.1, on the reverse strand, counting down.
CTGGCTTCGTTCTGCGGCAAGCAATACAAAAAAAACGGGTGAAATACCTACTTGCAAACAATGCTGTGTTAGCCATGAAAATGTATTAAACTCATCGGTAGCGGGCTGTTTAATCGCTTGAAAAAACTTTTTTAACTGGCCTTTATAGGCGTGTTTTATGGCACTACCCAAGGTTTTTATAGCGCTGTGGTAAGCGGCTTTAAAAGCGATATCTACATCCACACTTAGCTCTACCCAAAATGAGCTTGGCTTGTGGGGAATAATCCAACCTTGTTCCGATAATTGTGTGGCAATAGTTTGCCACCATCTATTTACCAATGGTAGGTGTAGTACCTCTGCTTGGTAGGCCCAACTGTTGGTATGTGCGTAGCGACCGTAGGCATCTTTTGTGTGAGGCAAATATTCCTCGTAGCGACTAATGCAGTAAAACGTAGCGGCCAATACATCAAAACCCAACTGGCCTTGTGTTTCAAATAAA
>RDXK01000058.1 GCA_004292605.1 Bacteroidota bacterium | reverse complement strand
GGGTGGGTATAATCCTATTCAAGTAGTTACCAATGAAGTAAAGAAAACCGACACAGTTTTATTAGATGGAGTGATATTTAAAAAATCTGTTTTCGAAAAAGCTGGCTTACCTAGAAACGATTTTTTTATGATGATGGGCGATGTGGAATTTGGCTATCGCATGAAAAAAAACAGCATAAAAGTTGGCGTTATACATGGTCAGATTACCGAAGTATTGCATTATGGAGGTGCTGCTCAAAGCGATAGGGTGGTTTGGCGGGCTTACTATCAAAGCAGAAATAGATTGTTATATACCAAAGCACATTTCAACATATTTACTTTGGCGGATTGTATCGTATGGCAGATGAAATACATAAAGAGTTGTTTTACTAAAGACAATACAAGGCTTTGGTTAAAATATCGATTTATGGGGCTCTGGCATGGCTTGATTGGTAAACGTGGAAAAACGCTAGATCCCAAAACTTTAACATGGCTGTAAATCAGATTAAAATTTCGCCCTACTTTCACCCATGGTATTATGAGTATTATTTACAAGGTATTCATGAATTTTATGGCCAAGATTTTACGGTGCAGTTTTGCTTTGAAGAAAGGTTTTTGGCATTTCGAGAACAGTTTAATACCAGCTATTCGAAAGATTTTTTTTACTATGAGGTACACCAGCAAGATAGGCCCGTAAAAAAGGTGCTTATATCTGCCGATGATATGCTCCAAGTGAACGAGGCTTGGTACAATGAGGTAGATGTATATGCCAAAGTAAATATTAACAACGATTTGCTCAACCGCTTCCCCAAGCTGTTTCCTATCGGACCAAATTTTGGCATCCGTCATTTATCGCGTTGGAAGTACTATTTGCTCAGTTGGCAAATTTGGCGGGCTACAGGTAGCAAAAATCCGTATTGGAGTGCGTTTCATAATTTGAGTTTAAAGCGATTGTTTTTTTCAGATTATCGGCAATTAAAGGCCACTCCAAAACCTACACTTCAAACCCAAAAGCCTTTTGTTTTTTACCTTAACTATCCTTGGCAAAAACATAAGGCATTAACCCAAGCTAGGAAAGAAATAATTGAAGTGTTCCAGCGAATGGCCGCTAAGCAACTCATTAATTTTGAGGGCGGATTTTCCCGTAGAAGGTTAGGCCCATTTAAGGGCTTGGAAAAATGGTCGGCTAGCCGGTTATATTCGTTACGCCAGTATTTAACCAAAGTACATCAAAGCAGTTTTGTGTTTAACACACCTGCCGTGCACGGCTGCTTAGGTTGGAAATTGGGAGAGTATTTTGCATTAGGTAAAGCGGTTATTAGTACACCCTACGATAGGGTTATTCCTGCAGCAATGCTGGAAGATTTAGTGATTACCGTACCTGCCGACAATGCATTTCTTCAGCATGAAATAGAACAAATTTTAGAAAACACAAGCGGAGAGCTGGCACAAAAAGCAGCGAAGGCTCAGGAATATTTTGAAGCCTATTTAGCGCCGAAAAAAGTAATTGAAAGAATACACCTACAAAAAAGCGGAAGGGTATAAAAATTGGAAGTGAAAAAACCCATACTAGTATACTTTATTGATACATTACAAACTGGTGGTGCAGAGAAAAGCCTGCTGCAAATAGCAGCTCACTTTAAGAAATTTACTCCCATCATTGTCACCTTGCATACAAAGCGGCCAAATATGGAGGATGAAGCCGAAAGCCTAGGTGTAAAAGTAGTTAACTTAAACGTACCATCAAGGTTGTGGTGGATAAAGGCACGCCAACCCTACAAAAAGCTATTGGCAGAATTAAAACCACAATTGGTACATGCTCACTTGTTTAAAGCCGAACAAGTAGCCAGAATGTATACACCTAAGTCGATACCAGTTTGGGGTGCTTTCGTAAATGAGCCGTATAGCGAACAAAGATTTAAACGAGCCACAGCGTTGCAACGGTGTAAAATTAAATTTTACCAATATTGGGATTCGTTTACAGCTAAAAGAGTACAGCATTTCACAGCACTTACCCAGGCCATAATACCCACCAATTGTTCGGCGCTAAACGTACCTACAACTAAGGTTACTGTACTGCCAAGGGGGAGAGATGTAAGTGTATTTACGCCTTACCAGCCTAGTTTGGAGCCAAACAGCCCTTTACGATTGGTGGTAGTAGCACGGTTGCTACACAGAAAGGGATATGCAGAAATATTAAAAGCTGTTGAGCTAGTTATCAATAGCGGTATACCATTGCACCTCACTGTAGTAGGCGACGGGGTAGATGCGGCTGTAATAAAAAAGGCAGCAACTCCATTAAAGGATGTTGTGGAATTTGTAGGTACGCAAAAAAATATTGTGCCTTTTTTACATCGAGCACACGTTTTCATTTTTGCCAGCCATTATGAAGGATTCGGCGGTGCCTTGATTGAAGCCATGCTTTGTGCCAAGCCAGTAATTGTAAGCAACATCAATGTTTTTCAGGAGTTGGTGGTGGCGGAAAAAACTGGCTACTTTTTTGATGTGGGCAATGCAAAAAGTTTAGCTCAGAAAATAACATGGGTACAGCAGAATTACGG
>RDXK01000123.1 GCA_004292605.1 Bacteroidota bacterium | reverse complement strand
CCAACAAAAAACCCCTCTTTTTTCGAGGGGCTTTGATATACTTTCTACTTCTTACTAACTCATCATTTCTACACTTCTATTAATAAAATTAGTAAGGTGTGTTCCCTTTAGTAAACCCTGACTTAGCAAAGCTAAATCGGCCAAATTACGCACCTTGGTTTCCTTTACCGTTTCATCGGCTTTTAAAATACTTTGGTAAATTTTATGGTTGCCATTTACCGTAAGGTTCACCTCATCGGGCATTTGGGCATAAAACTGTGCCATGCCACCGCCTACATTCGCCATTTCCTTCATTCTACGCATAAACTCGGGGCGGGTGGCTACTACCGGTGGTGCATCGGTACTTAAACCTTTTACTTCCACTTGTAAACGCACATCAGGTATTTCAAAACTGAACAATTTTTTCAGGCTTTCTTTCTCTTCCTCGCTAAGTACGGTATCGGCAGCTTCTTGCTTATCAATCAAATTGTCGGTAATATCGGCATCTACCCTAGTAAAAGTGGTGTTCTCCCACTTCATTTCCATATTGTTTAAAAAGGCTGCATCTACCAATGTATCCATCTTCACCACTAAGTAGCCTTTGGCCTGTGCGGCTTTAATATAGGCATCCTGCTGTATAGCGTCGGTAGCATACAGAATTACCAATTTACCATCCTTATTTTTCTGTAGTGTTTCGGCGGCCATTTTATACTCCTCAAATGTTTGAAAAGTATTTTTACCATCCGCTTCCGCAGCTAAGGTTTCAAATACAAAAAACTTGTTGGCTTTTTCTTGAAACTTATCATCGGTCATCATACCGTATTTTACAAACAAGCCCAAGCTTTCCCATTTTTCCTCGAACGATGCTCTATCACTCTTAAATATTTCCTCTAGTTTATCGGCTACTTTTTTGGTGATGTGACTGTTTATTTTTTTCACATTTGGGTCGCCCTGTAAATAGCTTCTACTAACATTTAGTGGAATATCCGGACTATCAATAACACCGTGCAATAGCATTAAAAATTCTGGTACTATATCCTTCACCTCATCAGTTACAAATACTTGGTTACAGTACAGCTGTATTTTATCTTTTTGTATTTCGTAGCTCTGCTTAATTTTTGGAAAGTAGAGTACGCCCGTTAAATTGAAAGGATAATCTACATTCAAATGAATCCAGAATAGGGGAGTTTCACCAAAGGGGTAAAGTTCCCTATAAAAATTTTCGTAATCTTCTTTCTGTAATTCACTGGGCTTTTTTACCCAAATAGGTTGCGTGTTATTAATCGGTTTTTTCTCCTCCGTTTCCTTACCCTCTTCTTTCTCTTTTACCTCTTCGCCCTCTGCGGTAAAGTAAATGGGTACGGGCAAAAACTTACAAAAACGGGTTAGTATACCGCTGAGTTTAGTTTCCTCCAAAAACTCCTCACTATCTGCATTAATATGCATTACTATTTTGGTACCACGCTGTGCATAATCTACGTTGAATAGCTCAAACTCCGGACTACCATCGCAGCTCCAATACACACCTGGAGCATCGGTATGGCTTTTGGTAAAAATTTCTACCTTGCTACTTACCATAAAACTGCTGTAAAAACCTAGTCCAAAATGGCCAATAATGCTAGCATCTTTGTATTTGTTTACAAACTCCTCTGCACCACTAAAAGCCACTTGGTTGATATATTTATCTACCTCCTCCGCACTCATCCCAATACCACGATCGATGATGCTGATGGTTTTTTCTTTTTTGTTTAGTACTACTTCTATATGCGTATCGCCTAATTCGCCTTTTGCTTCGCCTAAGCTGCTAAGTGTTTTTAGTTTTTGCGTAGCATCTACAGCGTTGCTCACTAGTTCCCGCACAAAAATATCGGCATCGCTATACAAGAATTTTTTAATGATGGGAAAAATGTTTTCCGTCTGAACCCGTATCTGTCCCTTTTGCATAACTATATTTTTACTGATTTTTGGTGGGAGGGTTCAAACAAAGTACCAAGGTTTATTGGCTGTCAAACTGGCAAATTTTGGGTGTAAAGCTTGTCATTGCAGGCGGTTAGCCGCATATTTGCACTATGGAAATTCATATTTTGTCGGTATCGCCGGAGTTGTTGGATAGTCCTTTTAGTCATAGCATTATGAAACGTGCCCAGCAAAAAGGACTGCTGCAAGTTACCGTTCATAACCTACGTAAATGGGCCATCAATAAACATGGCCAGGTAGATGACTATCAGTTTGGTGGCGGCGCTGGTATGGTAATGCTTTGCGAGCCATTAGCCAATGCGTTAGATGAGTTACAAACCGATGCAAAATTTGATGCTATTATTTACATGACACCCGATGGAAAAACCTTCGACCAAGCCAAGGCTAACCAGTTTTCACTTTTGAAAAAGATAGCCATTATTTGTGGGCATTACAAGGGAATTGACCAACGTATTAGGGATTTGTATGTAACCCATGAAATTTCTATTGGCGATTTTGTTTTAAGTGGTGGCGAACTACCTGCAGCCATTTTGGTAGATGCCATTGGCCGAATTTTACCCGGAGTTTTGAACGATGAAACCAGTGCACTTACAGATAGTTTTCAAGATAATTTATTGGCACCTCCTGTGTACACAAGGCCAGCCAATTTTAGAGGGCTGGAAGTGCCTGCTGTATTGCTAAGCGGGCATCAAAAAAATGTGGATGAGTGGCGTTTTCAGCAGGCAATAGCACGTACAAAAGAACGCCGGCCCGATTTGCTGGAGCAAAGTGGTTTAGCCTAGTATACGCTGCTGCTGTGTAGGGCTGGGTAGCCAGCAGGCGCCGGTTTTACCAAACCATTTGTACCTGTTAGCGGCTATTATTTTATAAACAAAATCTCTCAAGAAAGCGGGAATAAAACGAGCTATACGCAGCCATTGATAAGGGCGTGGTAATAAGGCCACAATGGCTAGTACTGCGGTACTTTGGGTATACCATTTGCCTTGCGATAGAAATACCAATGTTTGTGGGTTGGCGGTATGCAGATGTTGGTTTAAAAGTTGCTTACCCAACTCCGATTGCTGTGCTGCAAAATGCAATAGCTGCTTCTTATCTTTTGCTATCAACCATTGTACTGTGCGGCTGCAAAGGGTGCAGGTACCATCGTACAAAACCAAATGTTGCCATGTTTGCATACGAGTGCAAATTTACTGCTTTTGGGTGGCTTAGCTGGGTGGAATGATGGGTAGCTTTGGTAAGGATTTGGTAAATGTTTTTTACACGAAAAGCTCGCTACTACTATCAAAAAACGCCGCCTTGTAGGGCAGCGTTTTTTAATATTGGTATGGGTAGCTTAGCCCATATTGTGAAACACTTTGGTTACATCATCGTCTTGTTCCAAACGCTCAATTAGTTTACTAATATCTTCCGCTTGGGCATCGGTTACGGGCACTGTAGTACCAGGAATCCATTCTAATTCAGCGCTGATAGGGGTGATGTTTCTATCTTCCAATGCTTTTTGCAGGTTACCAAAATCGGTAAAGGCACAGCGTAGTACAAAAATTTCGTTGCCGTTTTCATCGGTACTTTCCCCTAATTCTTCTAGGCCAAAATCTATCAATTCTAGCTCTAAATCTTCAATGCTTTGTCCGGCTGTATTTAATTTAAACACACCCATTTTTTTAAACTGAAAACTTACGCTGCCGCTGTTGCCTAAGCTTCCGCCACCCTTGGTAAAATGGCTTTTTACATTGGCTACCGTACGTACATGGTTATCGGTAGCGGTTTCTACCAATATGGCTACGCCATGCGGTGCATACCCTTCGTATAAAATTTCATCGTAGTTGCTAGTATCCTTACCTAAGGCACGTTTTATGGCAGCTTCCACACGTTCCTTGGGCATGTTTACGCTTTTGGCGTTTTGCATACAGCGGCGTAAGGCTGGGTTGGTATTCGGGTCGGATCCGCCTGCTTTTACCGCTATTACTATTTCCTTGCCTACACGGGTAAATTGCTTAGCCATTCTATCCCAGCGGGCAAACATGGTGGCTTTACGTACTTCAAATATCCTTCCCATAACTGCTATTTGTTTGAATTGGCTGCGAAAATAAGGCACTACAAGCATACTTGTAGCGGGGCTAATGGCTAGGCCAGTAAACTAAATGCTGTGGGTAGGGGCGGGTACGTATTACAAATGGTGGCTAACTGACCGATTTGTTGTTAATTTGCTCACCCTAGGTGCCTTTACACATGAAAATATTGGTTGTACGTTTTTCCTCCATTGGCGATATTGTACTTACTACGCCCGTAGTTCGGTGCTTGTATATGCAAGTGCCTAATGCTGAAATTCATTACGCTACTAAGGCCGCCTACGCAGGTATTGTAGCCAATAACCCTTATGTGCACACCGTACACACCCTGAACGACGATTTTGATGCATTGGTGCAACAACTGGAACTTCAACGGTTTGATGCCATTGTAGATTTACATCATAATACCAGAACTTTTCGCTTAAAGCGGGCCCTAAAGCAGGTGCCAAGCTATAGTTTTGAAAAATTGAACCTGCGTAAATGGTTATACACCGCCTTGAAAATTAATACACTGCCACCTGTACACATAGTAGATAGGTATTTGGCCACTACCCGCCAATGGAACGTGGTGAACGACGGTAAGGGCCTAGATTTTTTTATTGATAAAGAAAACGAAGTACCCATAACTGCATTGCCACTAAGCCATATGATGGGTTATGTAGGTGTGGTGGTGGGTGCAGCATTGGGAACAAAACAGTTGCCATTAGCAAAACTGCAGGCTTTATGTGCCGCTATTCATTACCCCATAATATTGTTAGGCGGTAAGGAAGATGTAGCATTGGCCGAGGCTGTGAAGCAAATAGATGATATAAAAATTTATAATGCTTGCGGGAAATTTAATTTGCAGCAAAGTGCTTTTTTGGTAAAAAAAGCCAAGAAAATTTACACGCACGATACGGGGTTGATGCACATAGCAGCAGCATTTCAGAAACCCATTGTAAGTATTTGGGGCAATACTACACCAGCCTTTGGTATGCAGCCATACTACGGTGCTAATGGCGTGTATCACCAAGCCTTTGAAGTAAATACTTGGTGCCGGCCATGTAGTAAAATTGGGTATAAAAAATGCCCTCTCGGGCATTTTAATTGTATGAATAAGCAGGATGTAGAGCGTATCGCCAAAAGCTAATCACCCAATAAATCGCCAATTTCTCTTCTATCTTTTTTGGTGGGTCGCCCACTTTTACTGAGCCTTTTACCCGTATGGAAACTCGGTGCCTGAAAAGTAACTGCGTCTAAAGCCTCTGGCGGAGTAACATCTTCATAATGTTTTATGGCTTCGGGGTAAGCCACTCTTTTTTCCAGCAAGGCAGTAACCTTAATCACCCATTTTCTGGCTTCCGTTTTTACATCGTATTCATCGCCTACCTGCACCGGTTTACTGGGTTTGATAGATTGTTGGTTCCATTTCACCCTACCATTATCTATAGCATCAGCCGCCTGGCTTCGAGTTTTAAATAAACGAATGGCCCACAAATATTTATCAATTCTCAGTTTTTCCTTTGCTTCCATACGTATGGTTTTACATGGCTGTGTGGCAGGTTAGGCTTTTTTTGCCGCTGCATAATGCCAATGAAAATAGGGGATGGTTTCTATGCCTTTGTAATAATTGGCTATATCATATTTTTCGTTAGGGCTGTGTAGGTTATCGCTATCCAACCCAAAACCCATAAAAATTACTTTGATACCCAATTCTTTCTCAAATAATGCACAAATAGGTATACTACCACCACCACGTACTGGTATGGGTTCCTTACCAAAGGTACTTTCTATAGCCTTGGCTGCACTTTGGTATTCTATACTATCAATAGGCGTCATGTAAGGTTCACCACCATGGTGTTCAGTAGCTTTTACTGTAACGCCTTTGGGTGCAATACTCTCAAAATAGCTCAATAGTTTTTGGGTAATAACGCTCGACGATTGGTTGGGTACTAACCTGGCACTAATTTTTGCGTAGGCCTTACTAGGCAATACCGTTTTGGCACCTTCGCCTGTGTAGCCACCCCATAAGCCATTTACTTCCAAGGTGGGCCGTATACCAGTGCGTTCATTGGTGGTAAATCCTTTTTCGCCCCAAAGTTCCTGCACACCTAAATCGGCCGCGTAATCGCCATCGTTGTGGGGAGCTTTCGCCATTTTTTCTCTTTCAGCGGGGGTAGCTTCCACCACATCATCATAAAAACCGGGTATGGTAATATGGTTGTTTTCATCGTGACAGCTGGCAATCATTTTTGCTAAAATGGTGAGCGGATTGGCCACGGCACCACCGTACACACCGCTATGTAAATCTCTATTAGGGCCGGTAACTTCTACTTCAATATAGCTGAGGCCACGTACGCCAATATCTATGCTAGGTGTATCCATGCTAATCATAGCTGTGTCGCTAATCAAAATTACATCGGCCTTTAAAAGCTCTTTCTGTGCTTTTACAAATTTGCCTAGGTTAGGGCTACCCACTTCTTCTTCCCCTTCTATCAAAAACTTAATATTGGTAGGGGTAGTGTTGGTTTGGCTCATTACCTCTAAAGCTTTTACGTGCATGTAAAATTGGCCTTTATCGTCGCAAGCCCCACGGGCATACACTTTACCATCTTTTATCACAGGTTCAAAAGGGCCGCTGTGCCAAAGCTCAAGCGGATCGGCAGGTTGCACATCGTAATGTCCGTACACCAAAACAGTTGGTAAACTTGCATCTACTATTTTTTCGGCATATACTATGGGGTGGCCATCGGTAGGGTAAATAGAAGCTGTAGTAGCCCCTGCTGCCAATAGCTGTTGTTTTACCGCTTCGGCACAAGTAACCATATCGTTTTTATGCTCGCTACGGGCACTTACACTCGGTATCTTTAAAAGGTCAACCAATTCGTTCAAAAATCGGTCTTTATGTTGCTCTTGGTATTGTTTCCACGCTTGCATGGTACTATTGTTTTAATGTAAAATTTGTGCCACGAAAGTAAAATTTACTAGTCATTTGGCAGCAATAAAATTGAACCGAGTATCTTTACCTATATAACATTGATTATGAAACGTTTTACTGTATTTTTTTGCACCTGTGTAGCACTTATGGCTGGCTTAAGCAATTGTAAAAAGAAAAACGAAGGTGGCAGCAGTGCCAACTTTTTTCCGTTGAGTACTGGTAGCACCTGGACTTACAAGGAAAATGTAGCTAATGTAACTTATGTATACACTAGTACCGGCCGTGATACCACCATTAGCGGTAGAGGTTACAAGGTAATTAGCAATAGTATTGGCCCCAATGTATACAGTACGCAAGTAGGCAGCGATTATTTTAGATATGGTGCCTTGAATACGGGCTTAAGTAGTGCCGGTATTGAGGAACTTTTTTTGAAGGATAATTTAGCGGTGAATGGTACGTGGAGTACTCAACAAAATGTTACTTATAATGGTACCAATTATGTATTAAACTTAAATTATCGCATTTTAGAAATTGCCGCTAGCAAAACTTTTAATGGCAGAACTTACAACAATGTAATTGGTGTAAACTTAGATATTGCTACCACTGTTTCAGGTTTTTCAGTGGTGCTGGGTAATGGTAAATTTTATTATGCCAATGGTATAGGCATGGTGCGTAATGAACTGGCTATCAATCCGCCGGCAGGTGCTGGTTTGCCTAATATTTCTCAAAATACCGATTTGCTTACGTACACTATTAGGTAGTGGCTTTGTGCTGCTGGTTTTGAACTATATTGGTAACCGTCCATTCCAATTGATGGGTAAATGGGCGGTTTCTTTTTGTGCAATCTTGTACCTGGCAAATGGTGCAGCTGGTGGGCCTACAGGCATCGGTGTGTATAAACACATCCATCTTTTTACCGTATTGTTTGGCCAATACTTCTCTAAATGCGTCAATCTCTTCGTGGGCTTGGTGTAAGTTAAAATACCAAGGTAAAGTAAGGTGACAGTCAATATGAAGTACATTGCCATATTTTATAATACGAACATTGTGTAAATCTATCCACTGCGGCGGCCGATGAGCTTGTGTAGTTTGCAATATGCCTTGTAGCAAAGTTGGGTCGGCCTCATCCATCATGCCCGCTACGGCGGTTCGTACTATTTTGTAGCCTTGGTATAAAATAAATGCCGCTGCTAACAGAGCAATCAATTTATCTATCCAAATAATTTCTGTAAAGTATACTACCACTAAACCAGCCGTGATAGCTAATGTGCTGTAGGCATCCGACAATAAATGCTGACCACTAGCGTGTAACGCAGCACTATTATTTTTTTTGGCTATTTGAATACATTGAAGCCCAGCCAAACCATTGATAACTGCCGTAGAAAATACCAATACCAGGCCTAGTTCCACCCGCTGTAGCGGGGCGGCAGTAACCCAACTATGTATGGCCTGATAACCAATTACCAAGGCACTTACTAAAATTAAACTACCCTCTACCGCACTCGATAAAAATTCTGCTTTACCATGCCCGTTGGGGTGCGAAAAATCGCTTGGCTGTGCTGCTAGTTGTAAACTAAACAAACCTATAAAACCTGCTACTACGTTGACAATACTTTCCAGTGCATCCGATAAAATGGCTACAGAATGTGTGGTGTAAAACGCAACCGCCTTTACCACCAAAAGTACTACCGATAGTAAGGTGATATTTCGCTGTAGGCGGTAGTTTTGTTGGGCTGCCAGCATAGTGAATTTTGTAAAATGCTAAGCTGGATTGGTAAAGCTACTCATATCCATATAAAAAAGTTCCCAAGTGTGGCCATCAAAATCTTCTATACTTCTTTGCTGCATAAAACCTAAGTCGCGTAATTCATGCGGTTCTATTCCACCGGCTTTTAGTCCGTTTTCTACTATGGTGTTGAGCTCTTGTACGCTACTTACCGAAAGTGAAAAAAGCCCAGCCAAGGCAGATTTTGTATCGGCAATGGGTTTGGTGGCAAACGAGTTGAATTTTTTATGCGAAAGAAGCATTACATAAATATGCTCGCTCCAAACCATGCACTTACCGGCATCGTCGGAAAATTGTGGGTTATTTACAAAGCCTAGGGCCTCATAAAATGCCATAGATGATTGTACATTCTGTACAGGTAAATTGATAAATACTTGTTTCATAATCAGTAGATAGATATTAGTTAGATGGTAGTAGTAATTACTAGGCTATTTGTATAGAATAAGTAATGGCACAATGCTTACTAAGCATGGCACTGATACCACAATATTTTGTATGTGAAAGCTCTACAGCTCTTTCCACTTTTGCGGCAAACTCGGTAGCTACTTTTAGCTGGTATACCATCGCAATATCCTTAAATACTTTGGGGTGTTCGGTGGTTTGCTCGGCCTGTGCAGTAATAGTTAAATGGCTAAAAGGTACTTGCATTTTCTCCAATATACTCACTACATCCATACCACTACAAACACATAAGCTACCTAGCAGCATTTGTTTAGGGTTCATACCTTGGTTTAGGCTACCACCTTCTGTGGTAGTGTCTATCGGTACGCTGTGGCCATTATCGCTGGTGGCGGTAAAATGTAAATGACTATTCCAAGTAGCTGTGGTAAGCATGGTTTATCTTATTTCTTTATAGTACAAGTTGTTTACGGCAGTCCAGTTTACAATCTGCCAAAAATTGGTGATATAATCTGCTCTTTTATTTTGATAGTTTAAGTAGTAAGCATGCTCCCAAACATCTAAAGCCAGTATTGGCGTGCCTTGTAGCTCACTTATGCTCATTAGCGGATTATCTTGGTTGGGGGTAGAACCCACGGCAAGTTTACCGCCTTGCTGTACTACTAGCCAAGCCCAACCGCTTCCGAAACGGCTTTTAGCAGCATCGGCAAAGGCGGTAGTAAAATTGGCGAAGCTGCCAAACTGTGTTTGTATTTTTTCTGCTACCGTTCCTGTAGGAGCATTGTTAGCGGTGGGAGCTTGCAATAAACTCCAAAATAACTCATGGTTGTAATGCCCGCCAGCATTGTTTCTTAGCTTGCTGCTATAGTTTTGAATACGTGCAAACAGGGTTTCAAAATTGCTTTCAGTTACCTTTTCTGCAGCTACGGCTTCCGCCATATTTTTGGCATAGGCCGCTGCATGTTTGGTATAATGAATTTCCATGGTGGTAGCATCTATTACCGGCTGTAATGCAGTGTAGGCGTACGGCAAAGGCTTTTGCGTAGCCACTAGTGGCGTAATGGCAACGCCTGAATTAGCCAAGGAAAGTTTGGGTAAAAGGGTAGCTGCTAGAACAGCTTTGCCCGACTGAGCCAGAAAATTTTTACGAGAGATATTTGCCATGAGGATGGTATTTTATGTGGTGGATTTTTTCTGCCGTACGGCAGCCAATTTTGTTTTTATAAAGGTATTCATTCGGTGGTAGAATTCTTTATTAAATAGTTCCGAATCTGTCATGGCTTTTAGAGTAAGAAATAAACCAATAGGAATTAATACCAAGGTGCTTAACCACATACCTGCAAAGGGTGTCCATACCATTTCCTTCGATAGTTTTTCGCCGAAAGTATTGAGTAGGTGAAACAGTACAAAGAAGATGATGGCAAATAATAGGGGCGTACCCAAACCGCCTTTGCGTATGATGGAGCCTAGTGGTGCACCAATCATAAACAATACAATACACGCTACGGAAAGCGTAAATTTTCTATGCCACTCCAGCCAATGTTTGGTAAGCGTATCCTGAAAACTGCTGTAGTTAGCGGCAATCATATCTATGGTGGTTTTTGCTCCGCTAATTTGGCCAGCAGCCCTATCTAATGCTATATTTTGCACACTATCGGGTATAAAATCTTCCACCTCTTTTATTTTGGTGGCCAATGGTTTTGTGGCAGGCAGGCTACTATCCCAATAACGCACAAATGGTAGGTACAAAGCCTGTTCCCGTATCATTTTTTTTGGGTAGGGTTCGGCTATGGTATTCAAACTATCTATGCTTAGGTTTAGCTGGCGTACGCTGAGCATTTTAGGGTCGTATCTAAACAAACTATCCTCTGTCTTATTCATTTTAAAACTACCCAAATCCAGTACTTTTAAATAGCTTTTAAAACCAAGGCGAGTATACTCCGTATTTGGGTCTACCCGGTTTCCCTTTTCGCTGTAGCGCCAACCATCTTTGAGTAAAAATTCTAGATTTTTTTTATCGGCACTTACCCGCATAACGCCGCTGGGTGCCACTATTACATTGTCCTGTAGGCCATAATTTTTTTCGTAAATCAGCACATTGCGTATGGTACTATCGTCCTTTTCCTTTTTACCTATTTTTATAATAAAGCCATCTATTTTATCGTAAAACACACCTTCTTTAATATCAAAGGCGGGTTTAGTAACTATTACATCGTACTTTAAATTGTTAAACTTTAGGTTTACAATGGGTATGATATTGTTAGAGAAAAAGAAGGCACCAATACTTATAAAAATGGTCACTATCAGCAGCGGACGCATAAACCTAACTAGCGGAATACCGGCACTTTTTATGGCTACCAGTTCAAAGCTTTCGCCAAGGTTCCCGAAGGTCATGATGGACGAGAGCAACAATGCTAATGGCAAGGCAAGCGGCATATGAAAAGCACATGCGTACCAAATGAGTTTTAGTAGGGTAATTATATCGAGCCCTTTGCCCACCAAATCATCTATATACAGCCAAAAAAACTGCATTACCAATACAAAAAGGGAGATGAAAAAAGTGGCAAAAAACGGACCTATAAAACTTCGAATAATGAGTGCATCTAGCTTTTTAATCACTTGCGTGCTATTCAATTTAATGAGTGGTAAAATTAAGGTAATGCCGCCATCTTAGGTGGGAAATTGAAAATAGGGCACTGTTAATAGTTTTGTGAGTTTCTATGTAAATGGGGTAAATAGAAACCATCTTTCGTACGGGTTATCTAGCAGTTTTATATCTTTATACAAATGTTTTTTGTGAAACAGGATGTAACTATTCGTTTGGAGGCAGATACCTTGGCTGCTGTAAAACAGTACGCACAAGTGCAAGGAAAGTCTATTTCTTCCGTGGTGGAGGAAGCGTTGACCCATTCCGTGCTATTAGGTCCGCGTAAAGAAAACAAAAGTAACTCCGTTCACCCGGCAAGTGCCGAAATGCGTAGTTGGAGAGGTGCGTTTCAGTTAATTGAGCAGCCACACGACTATCATCAAATACTTATGGAAGAGCTAACGAAAAAGCATCAATAGTGGTAAAGATTTTTATTGACTCCGATGTATTGTTAGATTTCTTTTTTGATCGGGAGCCATTTGCCGACGATGCGGAACAAATTCTTACACTTTGTGAAAAGAACATTATCAGCGGTACTGTTACTGCTGTAATACTATCAAACATGTATTACGTACTTCGTAAAACAGCCTCTCACCAGCAGGTTATCGATAGCCTGCAATGGCTTTTACAAATTGTAGATGTAGCAGCTATTGATAAATTGATAGTGTTACAGGCACTTCAATCGTCGTTTACCGACTTTGAAGATGCACTTCAAAACTTTTCTGCCAAAACTATACCCAGTTTAACTACGATAGTCACTCGAAATATTACCGATTACAAGGAGAGTGAAATTTCTGTACTTACGCCCAAGGCCTTTCTCGCCACCTTACACTAACTGTGCAAGTATATTGTTTACCACCCATAAAAAACCCCAAGTATTTCTCGGGGGTGGTAGTTAGTTGCCTATACGGTGTAGTAAATCTTTTATTTGGGTTTCCCAAAGTTGACTTTGGTCTTTTATCTCCGCCTTCTCCGCAAAATCCTTGATTACCAATATGGTTTGGTTCGAAATTTCTGTTTTAGTTATTTGAAACTCAAAGTATTCGTCTTTTTCCTGATACTCCCATCTAAAACGTATAAATCTATCTTGCTCAAATTCTACAATCTCCGCTGCTTCTGGGCTGCTGCCATCCCAAGTAAAGTAGAAAACGCCATCTCGTTCGTCCACATTTTCGCAAAACCATTCCTGCAAACCACTAGGTGTGGCTAAAAATTCAAAAAGAATTCCGGGCGAACATCTCACCTTAAATTCTAACGAAAAAAGTTGTTTTTTACTCATACAATTTATTAAGTAACACCTAGGTGTGCTGCAATGATAAAAAATAAATGATATTACCAAAATATTTTTTTGTAATTGGTAGTCAATCTATTGGCTTCAAGTAATTATTTGTAGGTTAAAAAGCTATTTTTGCCGCCCATTTAATACGGTGTATATGTTTAATAGTTTAGCCGAAAAGTTAGAAAGTGCCTTTAAACACCTAAAAGGTGAAGCCCGCATTACCGATTTGAATATTGCCAATACGGTAAAAGATATCAGGCGTGCCTTGTTAGATGCCGATGTGAGTTATAAAATAGCCAAAGAATTTACCGATAAAGTAAAGGATAAAGCCACGGGTAGCAAGGTTATTAACGCGGTTAGTCCGGGCCAGTTAATGGTTAAAATAGTGCAGGATGAACTTACCGAATTAATGGGCGGTACAGCTACGGAGCTTACCACCAATGCTGCACCTACCATCATTTTAATTGCAGGTTTACAAGGTAGCGGTAAAACTACTTTTACAGGTAAACTAGCCAACTATTTAAAAAAGCAAAAAGGTAAATCGCCGTTGGTAGTGGCCGCCGATATTTATAGACCCGCCGCTATAGACCAGTTAACAGTTTTAGCAGGCCAAATAGGCGTAGATATTTATGCCGAACGAGAAAATACCAATGCGGTAGCCATTGCCCAAAATGCGGTACAGTATGCGAAAGCACATAATAAAAATGTAATTATTATAGATACTGCTGGCCGTTTAGCGGTGGATGAAGTGATGATGACGGAAGTGGCCAATATTAAAGCCGCCGTACAGCCACAGGAAATTTTGTTTGTGGTAGATAGTATGACGGGCCAGGATGCTGTAAACACGGCCAAAGCATTTAACGACCGACTGAACTTTACCGGTGTAGTACTTACAAAGCTAGATGGCGATACCCGTGGTGGTGCTGCATTAACCATTAAATACACGGTAGATAAGCCCATAAAATTTGTTAGTAGTGGTGAAAAAATGGATACGCTAGATGTGTTTTACCCGGAGAGGATGGCACAGCGTATTTTGGGTATGGGTGATATAGCTAGCTTGGTGGAGAAAGCCCAGTTACAGTACGATGAGGAACAAGCAAAGAAGCTGGAAAAAAAGATTCGGAAAAACCAGTTCGACTTTCAAGATTTTTACGATCAGCTACAGCAGATTAAAAAAATGGGTAATTTGAAAGATTTGATGGGCATGATACCCGGTGTAGGCAAAGCAATGAAGGATGTGGATATAAGCGACGATGCTTTTAAAGGCGTAGAAGCAATTATAAGTAGTATGACACCGCAGGAACGTGCCAACCCCGATTTATTAACGCCCAGCCGCAAGAACCGTATAGCCAAGGGTAGCGGAAAAGATATTGCGGAAGTAAACGCGTTTATGAAGCAGTTTGACCAAATGCGACAAATGATGAGCATGATGAACAAAATGCCCGCCGGTATGAAAGGCATGATGCCGCCCGGTATGCGTAAGTAGCGGCGAATAACATTCGCCATAAGATATTCGTAGCAGCGAATAATATTCGCCATAAAAAAATTCATAGCGGCGAAAAACATTCGCCATATAAATATTCGTAGCAGCGAATAACATTCGCCAAAAAATATTCGTAGCCGCGAATAATATTCGCCATGACAAAATTCGTAACAGCGAATAACCTTCGCTTCAGAAAATAGTAAGCGTGCACTACAGCAGTTGCGTGCCAATATTGCTGTTGGATGGTGTTTACCACCAACCAACTTGGCTACACCATAGTAGGCGATATGGATAAGAGGTAAGCTAAAACTCATAACCAAGTATGTTACAAAATGCATGGTGCAAAATGTGTCATGTATTTTTCCGTGGGCAATTATGTACCACGTATATACCATGCTTTTTTTGCGAATGAAGGGAATAAAAGTGTTTCTTGTAAGTACAACTCGCTTTTCCGTTAGTGTTATTATCTAGAACTAAAAGCGGGCATAGCCAAAACCTGTAAGTATGGTTTCTCCGTTAACGATAGATTGCTTTGTTTGAATCGCAAGGCTTAAACCTATGTAACAAATGCTTTAACAAATTTTTCTATTTTTTTTTTTTTTGATATCGTCATTCTGTTCAATCTTTAACATGTTTAGCTAAACAAAATCAATTCACCAGAGTCGCTAATGGCCAACGGCAACTCTTCAAAAAAAAAAGATTATGTCAAAAAAGATCAAATTTCTTGCAGCCGCACTTTCTGCGGTAATTGGGTTCGGAGTAGTTCAAATGAATAACGAAGCTAAAGCAGCACCCGCTTATGGTTGTAAATACACCGGGATGTATGAGAGCCGATGTTACTACGGTGGTTATATGATTTATAACTGTCAATTTGGGTCTTATACTACTTGTGGTTATTATCCATCACCAGTCATTCGTTAATTATTAATCACGAGCGGTGGGTTCTACTCGCCGCCTTTTAATGTTGTAAAATGAAATCTATATTTACAAGTGTCATTGTTAGTTTTACCCTCCTTTCTTCTTGTGTTAATAGTCAAGATGTTATTTACAGTAAAGGTTCCAGTGAGTTCAATTCTTTTCCATCGTCGTATAATGTTACCACTAGTGTGCTTGCTCAATTAGGCGACGCTTATGTTCGAGATATCCTCCTCGTTGATTCTAAACTTGTTTTAGTGAATTTAAAAGAGTCGAATGCACAAGTATTGTCCGTACTTAATTTAAATACGAAGGTAGTTACTGAATTGGGATACAAACGCGGTTTCGGTTCTAATGAAGTTGCAGTTCCTATTCAAAGCGGATTATTACCAAATGGAAATATATATTTATTCGACCCCACTCAGAAAAAGCTTGTAAAAGGGATTATCAATGCCGAGAATAAATGGAAGCCGTTATCAAGTCAGAGAATTAAAGATGGCCATTATTCATTTAGGATGATAAACGATTCGACTGCTTATGGTTTTGGAAGCTCACACACACTTGGGAAAATTCAGTATTTAAACGTGAATACTGGTATTGAAAAAGATTTGTTTGGGGAATTTCTAAAAGTTCCTAAGGGATTTAAACCAGGCTCTTGGAAGCATGCTCACGAAGGTTTTTTATTCTTAAAACCAGATAGAACTATGGTGGTATTGGCTCATCGATACTTTGATAAGATTGAGTTGTTCAATATACAAGCTAAAACTAGTACGTCTTTATCTGGCCCCAAGAATATTGCTTTATCCGCCACGCCATTTAGCACACAAGGAATGGATATTATTATGACTAATGAGAGTACGGTGTTTGCTTACACCAATGGTTTTGTAACAGATAAATTCATATTTGCCGTATTTTCAAATAAGCCCGAGGGTAAACCTGGCGCTAATATTGGAAAAGACGTATTTGTATTTTCTTGGGATGGGAAGCCAATTGCACATATTACATTGGATTTGGAAGTTTCTGCTTTAGCAGTAACCAAGGATAACAAGACCTTGTATGGTTTTTCGCCGTCCAAGCAAGCAATTGTAACTGCAAAAGTGCCGTTTTAATTATAAAATTCATTAACAAATGAGGCTAGGATATTTTACTTTATTTTTATTTTTCTTGGCTAACTGTACTAGCCCATACACCGATACCGAGCGACTGGTAATTTCCGACTCTATCGCTACATTTTTAAGAACGGATAGCGGTAAGCTAAAGAGAACAATTGGTGCAATAAACGGTAGTTGTATTGTACATTATGTTAATGTTTCGTGTGCAAGTTGTTTTTTCGATATCGAGCAGATTATGAAAAAGGAACTCGAACTAAAGAATCTCAAAATTAGTACTGTGTTTGTTTGTTATTCTAAAGATGATTTTAAATATTTTAAGTATTTAGTGGAAAGTGGCGAGTTAAACATTGGTAATGCTTTATTACTATTAGATTCTAGTGACAGGTTTATTCGAGATAATAAGCAAGTGAAGAAATACGAAAAGACACCAACATTTTTGATTGACAATTCGAACTCTATTATTGGCCGTTTCGATTTTTCTAGTGATAAAAATGTATTAGAAAACATAGAAAAAATTTTGTCAAAATGAAATTTTTTGTTCTACTGATATTTCCATGTACGTCTCTCGTGTTGGCTTGCCAGTCGCAGGAAAATTCAATATTTTCGGTCGTTTATAAATTCGAACATCAAATAGATTCAGGTAGTATAGCTAGTGTAACGTCGAAAAATATGTTACTGCAAGTTACCCAATTGGAGTCCAAGTTTTTTGAAGCCACTAGTTTTGAACAAATGTTAGCAGCTAAGGCAGCTAACGAGAGTGGCAAAGCAAGCGTTGGTGCTACACCAGTGATGGGAGGCCCCATAGCAGTGGTAAATAGTAGCGATGCCGCTAATGAGGAATTTTATCAGCTAATTGGTAGAAAACAGCTAATAACTACTGTTGGAATTGGGTTTGATTTGTTTAAGGTTTCACAAGTGCTTCCCGCAATAGCTTGGCAGTTAAATACCGACACTAAGCAAGTGCTTGGCTACAACTGCCAGAAAGCTATAGGTGCATACAAAGGCCGTGTATACACAGTTTGGTTTACACAGGATTTACCTTATAGTTTTGGACCTTGGAAGTTAAATGGATTACCAGGAACAATTTTGGAAGCCGAAGATTCGAAAAAGCAAATTCGGTTCACGGCCATATCGGTAAAAAGAGAGCAACAACCTTATTGGGAAAACTATACCCAAGCTATTTCCACTACAGAACAAAAATTATTAAAAGCTAAGAGAAATTTTGAGAAGGATCCTTTAGCAATGGCAAAGGGCTCCATTGCTGGAAGTTATAATGGAGATATTCCATTGGTGTACGTAGATGATAAAGGCAATAGCTTAGAGGGTGAAGCAGCTAGAAAAGCGATAGAAGCAAAGCGTAGAATAAAAAATAATAATCCTCTAGAGCTTACTCCTTAATGGCAGTGCCAGTAACCATAAAATCTGTGTCTCTAACCTTTAAAAACTTAACCGTTTATGTGTGTTTAAGTTGCTGGTTTGTAGCTGGCTTTTATGCCAAGGTGTTTTGCCAAGAACGGGTGCTCAGTGGTGTTGTAAAAGAAGCCAAGACAGCGGTACCAATTTCTCAAGCTAGCGTAGTATTGCTAAATAAAACTGGTTTGGCAGTAGCTTTTGATTTAACGGCTAGTGACGGTAGTTTTAGTATCCGGTTTTTGCCAGCAAGTGGCAACGATTCGCTATGGTTACAAGTACGTAGTGTGAATTTTTTAACTAGGAAGCTGCTTGTTTCAAAAAATATAAACAGCTACGAAATACAGTTAGATGCTGAAAGTAGAATATTGGATAGTGTAAAAGTAAAAACGGTTATTCCCATTAAAGTAAGTAACGATACGCTTAGCTATAGTGTACAAGCATTTTCAAGGGCTGAGGATAGAAGCATTGCGGATGTTTTGAAGCGACTGCCAGGCATTACAGTGGCAGATAATGGACAGATTTCTTACAATGGAAAAGCTATTTCAAACCTATTTATTCAAGGCGACGATTTGATGGATGGGCGTTATGGATTAGCTACAAAAGCCGTGAAGAAGGAGTTAATCAATAGGGTAGAGGTTATACAAAATCATCAGCCCATAAGCGTTTTACGCGATAAAGTTTTTAGTGCAGATGTTGCTATCAATCTTTCGTTAAAGGACAATAACAGTACCCAAATTTCGGGTGAAGTTACCGTCGGTGCCGGTTTGCCTTCCCTATATGTGGGCGGTGTAAACGCAATAATGCTAAATAAAAAAGCGAAATTTTTAAACAGTATTATGGCAAATAATACGGGTACAGATTACAGAAATGATTTTAAACAATACGCCGAGCAGGATATACGTGCAAAATTAGATAAAGCTGAACAGCCAAGTTTACTGAGCACCGCACAAATAGAAGTGCCTGACGTGCCCCAACAGCATTACTATAAAAATAATTCCGCCACAGTAAATCTTAATAATCTTGTCAATAGAAAAGATTCACTCCAAATACGTACAAACATTCAATTTCTTACCGACAGAAATTCTTATGATTTCTCTAATAATTTGGTGAATTTTACTAGCACGGATACTTTTTTGTTTAGCCAGCTACAGCAGCAAACCAACCGTGAACATCTATGGAATATAGGCGTTAGTTTACAGCGAAATAAGCATAATCAATATTTTCAGAATACTTTTAATGGTGTAGTGGCAAATGTGCGGCAGGCAAGTAGTTTGCAGTTTAATAGCGATAGTTTTCCGCAGCAGCTTCAAAGCCAAATGCGTAATTTTTCTAACAGTTTTACTTTTATTCCAAAGGTTCGTAAAAATATTCTTACAGTGAAATGGGTAGCAAGTGGTGCTATTACGCCACAGCAGCTACTTGTAAATAATGCAATAGATATAGCATTAATAAACAACGGAGTACCCTTTGGTGCTGCTAAGCAAAATACCCAAGTGAGAACCCTATTTTCTAATGCCACCGTTTCTTACAGAATACTAAATAAGCACCTTATACAGCAGCAGTATGAAATAGGTACCGTATTTGAGAATCAATTATTTACCAGTTCCTTACTTGTTAAACAATTGAATGGAAATGAAAATATTTATACCGGAAGTAATGGAAATAATTTGAATTGGCTACGTAACCGTTTTTTTACTAATGCCATTTACAGCATACAAAAAAATAGATGGAGCGTACAACTCTCGTTGCCGCTGAGTTACCAAAGAATCCATTTTTCCGACACAGGTTTCGCATTACAGCAAACCAACAATCAACCTTTTTTAAATCCTCAATTAGTTTCTCAAATACCTATAACTAAGGAAGATTACATAAGCATCACGGCACGACATAACAATCAATTTGGCGGTTTTCAACAGGTATTTAGGGGAACTATATTATCGAATTATAGAACCCTGCAAAGTAATATTAGTAATGTACAGGAGCAACTTGGTAGTTCCGTAAGCGTGCAATACAATTTTAGGCGTGCTTTACAAATGTTATTTATTACTGTTGGTGCTATGTATGGTACTACCAGTAGTAATACTTTGCAGACTGTTGTGTTAAACAATAACTCCCAGCAAACTCAGTTATTGCCTTTTCAAAATGTGCAGAACAATTGGCTATTGAATACCCAATTGAGTAAGTATTTTTTTTCACTCAAAACTCGAATAAATCTACAAGCCAGCTGGCAACAAAACCAAAACAATCAACTTATTAATAACACGTTAGCTTTTTTTGCTAATAGGCAGTGGCTATTAGGTACCGATGTGGATGCAGCCATTACTCCTAAATTGTCTACCACCTTGGGTATAAATTCCTTTATTGCCACAAGCTCATTGAAAAACGGCGGGTCCGCAGGTATCAACATACCTACTAGTGTATTTTCACGGTTAGATATTCGTGCCACCACTACCTATAAAATAAGTAAGTACCATCTGTTAGCAACATTTCACTACATCAACAGTAAGCAAGAAAACTCCAACCCTATTAATATTCGATTTTTGGATGTAGGTATACGTAGAACATTTAAAAAAATAGATGTACAGCTTCAAGCCATTAATATTTTAAATACCACTACTTACCAAAGTTTCTGGGTAAATGCCAATACCATAGCTTCCAATAATTTTAGTTTGCGTGGCCGATTTTTTACCGCTACATGCAGGTTTAATTTTTAGTTGGTCAACTGTCGAGTATCACCATTTTTTTACCATTTTGCCACCAAACCAAGGCCGTAGTTGCCCGTGCTTATGCTTACAGTCAGTGGATTTGGCCGTATCCTTCTATGGGTTCGGTTATACGGTATAATAGTTTCGCCATTCAACACCCGAATTCCATTTGTTTCTGCACGAAAAATTGCCCGACGTGTTACTACTGCTGTTACGGTAGAGCCTACTATTACTGTCCATGCTGCTATTAATGGAGCCCTTCGGCTAGCTGGTAGTGGCTCAAACTCGTCGCGAGTAAGTTGATTGGCAACTAGGGCTGATGTAAGAAGCAGGCCAACGCTTACCGCAAGTGCCGTTGAATTTTTTTTCACTAGCTGGGCGTACGGTTGTGCATCTCTATCGGTTCGCATCAGGTTCATTATTTTTTTTCTGGGTACGGGAACTTCATTTATGGTGTATGTGCCAAGTGCATCCATCTCAAAGCTGAACCTTCGTATTCGTCCGTATTTGGGTAGGTTTTTTTCTGTACTATCTATCGTTAATTGTCTACTGAAAATATCGTGGTTAAACTGTTGTATGGCTTGTTGTCGCTTCCAACGCGATGCTGTGAGGGCTATGGATGAGCCCACTGTTAAAGCCGTTCCTACCGTAAATATCGATACATTGATATTAGTAGACGGCTGTGTTAAAAGCTTTCCAAAACCAAAAAAGGTAGTTGCAGTACCCACCACCGCTAGTGTAATTCCTGTGGTTCTTAGGTTCCGGGTTTTTGCAGCAATGGGTATATAATTTCTATTCGTTTCTATCACGTTCAAAATTTGATTACCCTTATAGGTTTGGTTTTGGTAGCTATAAACAGGCCTACCGAAGAAAGTATTGCTTACAAATTCAATGGAAGGTAACTGGCTATTTTGTGCAATTACTAAAGTAGGTAATGCTAAAATAAGTAGCAGGCCATGAAAGCAAACACGGGCTTGTTTCATATAGTTATTTTACTAAATATACTTATCCTTATGAAACTTACCAATTTTATTTTACTTGAAATGTAGTTTAAGCGGCCGCTGCATCGGAAAACACAATGGTGGCAACCGTTCCTTGCTGGTTCGAGAATTGAGCTGATCCATTCAGCTGGCGAGCCAAATTATTTACCAAACGTATACCCAAGGTTTGGGTAGGTGCTTGGCCCTGTGTAAAGCCTATGCCATCATCCTTTACCACCAATTTATAGTTGGTATTTTCTTGGTCGAGAGTAATGTGGATGGTGCCGGCTGCTTTATTTTGAAAGGCGTATTTACAGCTATTGGTAATTAATTCATTTACAATAAGGCCCAATGATATAGATGTATCCAACGTTAACCTAATCGGGGTTTTTTCTTCAATGTTTACACGTATTTCAGTGCCTAATGGTGTGTTGGATGAAATGACACCCGTAGCTAAATCTTGAATATATTCTTTTAAATATACATGCACTACATCTTGCTTTTCATATAACTTATTATGTACCAGTGCCATGCTTTTTATTCTGTCCTGTGCTTGTTTTAGTTTGGCTAGCAAAGCACCATCATTTACATCTTTAAACTGCATATACAATAGGCTGCTAATGATTTGCAAATTGTTTTTTACACGGTGGTGAATTTCCTTTAAAAACACTTCTTTTTCTCGGTTGCTTTGTTCCAGCATTTCCGCAGCTTTTTTCTTACTCCGGAAACTAGTATACGCCAGTATGGCAATAATACTACTAAGGATAAGGGCACCGATGATGAGCGACTGTATAGTTTTTTGCTGTTGTGCTTGGGTTTCTAAATTGGTAATAGTGGCTTGCTTTTTGGCGGTTTCAAATTCTACTTCACTACGGGCGGTAATAGTGCTAAGTTCCTCTGCTTTAAATTGTTTGTAGGCTTCTAACTCTTTTGTTTTGTAGTACAATGCCTTGGTAATATTGCCTTGGGCAGTATACACAGCCGCCCACATATTGTAAATGCTCACTTCATCTTCCTTGCTTTTATTGCCTGCTGCAAAATATTTTTCGGCGGTATTGGCGTACCACAAAGCAGAATCTTTTTGACCGAGAAAGGATTTTGAGATGGCTAATGAAACACATATTTGCGGGAGTATAGAAAGCTGCTGATTATTGATAGCTAGCTGATAAGCTTCTTGGGCAGCGGCTTGTGCGTTTTGGTATTGGTGTAACTCTATATAAGCACGGGCTTTTACGCTTTGTAGCATACCCAAATCATCTACCGCAGTTTCCCTAACCATGATGGGGTAGGCCAGATTACTGTAGAAAATACAACTATCAAATTCCCGTTTTAGTGCATGTATTTCTGCTTTGGTGCTATAAACGGATAGGAGTTCCGCAGCATCATCACCTTTGGTTTGGCGTATGGCTTTTTCGGTAAGTAGTAGGTATGTATTGGCCTTTTGGTATTGCTGTAAACGTTGAAACAAATTGGCCATTCCATAATAGGCGGCGGGTAGTTTGGCAGGGTTTTTTAAACTATCCCATAGCTGTATCATTTTTTGGCTAAAGTATAGGGCAGAATCGTAGCGATCGTTATCTCGGTAATAAGTAGATAGTTGTTCATATACTTTATCTATGGCTAATGGGTCAGTTGTTTTTTGGGTGTGGGTATACGCCTTCATTAGCCACACTTTGGCTTGCGGTAAGTTGTTGGTTTGTTCATATACCTGCGATATGCCACAGGCCGCCACGGCACGATAGCCTTGCTCTGTAGGGGAGTAGGCTAACGGTAAAGCGTATGCCTGATCAAAATAGGAGCTCGATTTTTTAGGATTCTCGTGTAGGTAGAACAGACCAATTTTTAGGAGACATCTCATTTTTATAGTGTCAAACTTGGTGGTATCTAACCTGGTGTAGATGCTATCTATATAAGCTTTATCGTATTGGGCTGTAGCCGCTAGGGAATACAATAAGAAAGTTAAGAAAGTTGCTGTGGAGGTAGCAAGCAAAATCATTTTCTTCATAACATCTAAGTTAGTGCATTATGCATATAAATAAAGTATTATTAGTATGGGTTTGTGGGAAGGCTTGTTTACTGGGCTAAATTTTTGGTGTGTGGGATTGCTTTTGACTAGTTGCAAAAAAGTTTTTATTTTTGCCAAACAAGCGTGAATAGGAGTCGCCTGACTGCAGATCGGGAACGGTAGCCTATTTCACCGAAGAAGAGTGAAAAGAGCTGCTTGATTGGAGATCAGGAAAAGCAAACTAATCACTCTTTTTTTATGCCAAGTATTTACCAAAAATCGTTGCTGTACGCTTGTATTTACACAAAGCACGGCGCTTGTTAGAATTGTTTTCAACAACGGTACACACCCAATACTATGACTCTGTTTTTGAGTGGTGAATTTTGGAAGATGTAGCATCACCAAATAAAAACGCAGTCCGTAGACTGCGTGGGTTGCAAGACGAACCAGCCGCCCTGCGAGTTACAAAAATAAGGTTAGAAAGTGATGAATGCAAAAATGGTTTGGATGTAGTTGGGGGAAAGTCTTTATATTTGAATCTACGGGACTGCGGTCCGGTAACCCCCCTCCACAGCAATGTGGGGGGCTTCTTTTTTATAGAAATTACCTTAGGAACAATAATTTCTTTGTGATTTGCTTTCAAGATTAGGGTACAATATTATTCAACTTGAACAAAATGGCAAAAAACTAAAATCCTTCAAAAAAATAGATATAATTAAAATAAGGCAGTGGACTTTGG
>RDXK01000122.1 GCA_004292605.1 Bacteroidota bacterium | reverse complement strand
ACCTATTTCAATAATATAATTTTGCCAGATTATGATACCGACCCTTACAAAATTATTTACGCCAACCTGAGTGGCTTTCCCGAGAGTTATGGAGCAGCCGCTAATGTGGACGTGAATTTTATGAATGGCCTAAAAGCCAATATGGGTATTACGGTAATGCAGAATAAGTTTACCGATGGTGGCGTAACACAGCAGGCACAATTGGCGGAGCGTGTAAGCGGTGTGTGGAGCATTAGTTATACCATACCTAAAACACATATCACCATCGATTATACCGGAAACGCCATAGGCCCCATGCTGCTGCCACGTTTGGGCGATTTGGATCCAAGGCCGGGGAAGTCGCCCTTCTTTAGCATACAAAATATTCAAGTAAGCTATCATCCCGCAAAAAAATGGAGTGTGTATGGTGGAGTGAAAAACTTGTTGAATTTTACGCCTAATCGGGGCGTACCATTTTTAATAGCCCGTGCCAATGACCCGTTCGACCGACAAGTACAGTTTAATACCGACGGAAGCGTGATGGCTACGCCCGATAACCCTTATGCACTTACGTTTGACCCTACGTATGGCTACTGGGCTAACCAAGGTATTCGATTTTTTATGGGTGCAAAAATTACCTTGCAGTAAGCCTATGCTAAGAAGTATTTTTTTAGTGATATTAGTTTTTGTAGGCACGCTTTGCACTGCACAATTCACGGTATCGCAATGGCAGGAAAAGCGTATTACAGAGCCACGTAAAACCTTGGTATATTTTTACACCCATTGGTGTACGTATTGTGCTGCTTTTGAAAAAAATACTTTGCAAAACAAAGCCGTACAGCAAACTTTGGGCAATATGTATTTTGTAAAAATGAATGCCGAAGACACTGCAAATGTTTCATGGAAAGGGCAGGTATTTGGCTACATATCTACAGGGTATAAAACGGGTTATCATAGTTGGGTGCAAAAATTAGTGCCTATGGAAGCCTTGACTTATCCAGCATGGGCGTTGTTATCGGCCAATGATAGTGTTTTACAATGGGGTAGTGGCTACCTTAGCGCCCAAAAATTTAATCAGCTTCTTCAAAACTACTAGCTATGCAGTTAACTGTAACTGAAGAAAATTATTTAAAAGCATTGGTACACCAAAGTTTTTTGGCTGCCCAGCCAGTGGGTGTGGGTACTAATGAACTGGCCGATATATTGGGTGTAAAGCCTGCCACCGTTACGGATATGGCCCGGCGCTTAAGCGAAAAGCAACTGGTGCTGTACCAGCGATATAGTAAAATTCAATTAACCGATGTGGGCCGTGAAGTGGCTATGAAAGTGGTACGAAAACACCGGCTATGGGAAACCTTCTTGCACCAGCATTTAGGTTTCGAATGGCATCAAGTACATGCCATTGCGGAGCAACTAGAACATGTACAAAGCGATGAATTAATAGATAGGTTAGATGCGTTTTTGGGCTTCCCCACTACCGACCCTCATGGCGATGCCATACCCTTGGCCAATGGGGCTATTGAGCCGATGGTTACGCATAATTTAGCTACCGAAAAGGAACAGCATACCGTGAAGGTAATTGGGGTAAGTACAGATGAGACGAGCTTTTTAGAGTATATACAGCAGATGGATATACAGTTGGGTGCAGAAATTACGGTGCAGCATAGAAACAATTTTGATAAGCTGGTAAGCATTCAAGTAAATGGCCGTGAGCAAGTATTATCGGAGCACTTGGCCACTAAAATTTTAGTAAAGTGTTCAGCCTGTGGGCATTAAAAAAAATATTTTGTTGAGTAAAATTTAAACTCCATATTTGCACTCCCGAAACGAAAATTTCGTTTTAGGATCGGTAGTTCAGTTGGTTAGAATGCCGCCCTGTCACGGCGGAGGTCGCGGGTTCGAGTCCCGTCCGGTCCGCAAGGCCCCTACAGCATTGTAGGGGCTTTTTTATTGTATCCAAGTACTCAATGGAATCACTTGGGTATATTATTAGCACCTTTTATAAAGGCTGTTTATTCAGTTTTTATTAGCTCATTTTTATCACAGAAACATAATTTATCGAGTTTTACCTAATAGCACATTTTGCTACTACACACGTAATCGGTAACTGGAATATTGGTTTGGCTAATTGCAGAAAATCCTCCTGCTACCTCGGTAAAGTTAATGATGCCCTCAGCTTGTAAAATGCTGGCGGCTATCATGCTTCGATAGCCTCCGGCACAGTGTAGGTAAAAGTGTTCATCCGTATTTATTTCTGCCATCCATTGTTGGATATTGGCAAGTGGCCTGTTAAAGGCGTCTTTCACGTGTTCGGCCACGTATTCAGCCTCTTTACGCACATCCACCACTTTGCTAATGCCTGCTTCAAATTGTTCAGCGAATTGATGGGCGGATATTCTACGTACTGTACTTACTGCGTTGCCGTTTTTCATCCATTCGTCCATGCCGCCATGCAAGTATCCCAGAATGTTATCGAATCCAACACGACTAAGCCGCGTAACTGCTTCTTCCTCCGCTCCGGTATCGGTTACAAGTATCAATGGCCTGTTTATATCGCCTATAATGGCCCCTACCCAAGGAGCAAAGTCGCCTTTTAGACCAATATTTATAGAACCAGCAATAAAGCCTTGGGAAAATGACTCGCTATTTCTTGTATCTAAAATGGTGATATCACCGTTTTGTGCCAATAAACTAAACCGCTGCGGGGAAAGCTGTGTTAGTCCTGCTTTTAAAACATCGTCAAAACTGCCGTAGCCGTTTTTGTTTAATGCTACATTGGCACCAAAATATTTTGGGGGAGGTAGTAACCCATCTGTAACGGCTTCTATAAATGCAGCTTTTGTGGGTTGGTTTAAAGCATAGTTCATTAATTTTTGGTTACCGAGTGTGTCTACCGTTTCCTTCATCATATTTTTTCCGCAGGCGCTGCCAGCACCATGTGCCGGATACACTATTATATCATCGGCTAGGGGTAATATTTTAGTGTATAAACTATCGTACAGTAAACCGGCAAGTTCTTCTTGGGTAATGCCGGATGTTTGCTGTGCCAGATCAGGGCGGCCAACGTCGCCAAGAAATAAGGTGTCGCCACTAAATAGAGCTATGTCTTTACCGCTTTTATCCTTTAATAAATAGCAAGTACTTTCCAATGTATGTCCTGGTGTGTGCAATACCTTTATCGTACTATCTCCAATGCTAAATTCCTGTTCGTCCTTTGCTTGGATACAGCTGAAATTTGGTGATGCATTTGGGCCGTACACTATGGGAGCGTTTGTTTGTGTACTTAAGTCAATGTGTCCACTTACAAAATCGGCATGAAAATGTGTTTCAAAAATATATTTTAATGTTACGCCATCCTGTTGTAATCGGTTTAGATAAGGTTGCGTTTCTCTTAGTGGATCTATAATGGCTGCTTCGTTTCCCGAAACTATGTAATAGGCACCTTGTGAAAGGCATCCAGTATAAATTTGTTCAATATTTCCTGAAAAATTATTCATGGTATTTATGTTTAATATTATAATAATTGAAATTTAGAGAAGCTATTTATGGGTGTTAGTTACAATCGATAACTTGCTTAGTCGTTCGTCGTCTTTATGATAAAACCATGAAAGCCAAATGGCTCTTGAAGTTCTCATAAACCATGGTTGCAGTGCAATTAGTAGGCTGGCATTGGTACCAATCCACCAGAAGATGCTATTATCTTTTATTGAAAATCCGGCAAGTATCCACCAAGCTACAAAAGTACTAACGGTAAACGCTACCGTCAAGGCGTAGCTAACATAACCAGTGCCATAGTAAAAGCCTGGTTCTACTTCCATTTTTTGTTTGCACACAGCACATTCCTGTGGCATATTGGTAACCTTGGATAGTTGGTACCACTTATGGGTAAATAAGTTACCTTCCCTACATCTGGGGCATTTGTGTAATAGCACAGCAGTTAAATACGGAATCATTTTTTAAACATTTAGTGTGGTAATTTTTCTCTCACATATCCATACAGCCAAGTGCCCCCGATGGCACTTAAAAGCGTAATAATTACAGGCAGAAAGCCGCTTCCAATTTGTGCAAAAAGTGGCCCTGGGCACGCACCGGTGATGGCCCAGCCAATTCCAAATATTAAGCCTCCATATAGTTGTCCTTTGCTAAATGTTTTTGTTTCAAGGTAAACCGTTTCGTTTTGAAGCGTTTTAATGGAGAATTTCTTTATTATAAAAATACTAATCATAGCTACAAGCACTGCGGTGCCGATTACGCCGTACATATGAAAGGAATGAAGTCGGAACATTTCTTGAATTCTAAACCAGCTTATTATTTCGGCTTTTACAAACACAACGCCAAAGACCACACCTATGAGCATATAAATAAAATAGCTAAATATGCTAGCCTCAGGCTTAGCACTATCATTTGTACACATGGCATCCTGGTGCCTTACTTTATTACTTTTACTAGTTTCCATAATTATTGTAATAGTTTTAAGATAACAGGTACTAAGAAATTGGCTGATAGAAAACCGCCAATCATAAAGCAGCAGGTAGCGATAAGCGACGGCCATTGAAGGCTTGAAAGCCCCATAATTGCATGTCCGCTAGTACAACCCCCTGCGTACCTAGTTCCGAACCCTACCATGAAGCCTCCTAACACAAAAAATATGAGTCCTTTAAGTGTGAAAATATTTTCCATAGAAAATATTTGAATGGGCATAAGCGACTGATAGTTTGTAATACCAAGCGCTTTTAATGAGTCTTGCGTTGGTGCTGCTATTACTATAGTTGACGGATTGGATAGGAAATTAGTTGCAATAAATCCGCCGATGGCTATGCCCGCAACAAAAAATAAATTCCAAGTTTCCTTTTTCCAATTGTATTGAAAAAATGAAATATTACCCGGTATGCAAATAGCACAGATATGCCTTAAGGTGGAGGAAATACCAAATTTTTTATTGCCTACAAGGAGTAAAGTGGGCACAGTTAAACCAATTAGGGTACCTGCTATTGCCCAATGCCAAGGTTGTTGTATCAATTGTATCATTCTATTTTTTAGTATTAGTAGTTTCGGATAATGTTCCTAGAGCACAGCTTATAAATGAATGAATAGTATGTTTTAAATTATTGCCACCTTTTTCTGGGTAGCCAATGGCTTTAAGTGTACGTGTTAATAGGTTTCGTGGCGTATTTGCTGCTGTAGTTACCAATACCATTTCATTACCGGCATCCACCGCCACTCTCTGTACTCCGGGCAGTTTTTGTAATGAATTTGTAATAGTACGAATGCAGCCATTACACTTTAAATTTTCTACTGAGATAGCATGCTCCATGAATTACTTATTTTAATAATGAATTTATTTTTTGCCATGTACCGCCATTGTACACTGTTTGAATGCCTGCCTTACTTAGCAAATGTTTGGCTTGTGTACTGCGTACTCCGCTAGCACAAAAAACCACAATACTAGTATGCCTATGTAGTTTCGGTAGGTGGTTAGAAAGCTGGAATAGGGGAATATTGATGGCACCTTTTGCCGAACCTGCAGCAAACTCGGCCGGTGTGCGTACATCTACTAGCAAAGCTCCGCTATGAAGTGCCGTAGTAAGTTCCACCGCATTGGAATTAGTAAAAAGTTTTTTGAAAAATGATAGCATGATAGTTGTTTTAATGTGATGTAAAAATTAGATATGTTATTGTTTGTGTATCTATAGTATAGTTTCTTTTACCAACATATAAACCGCTACAAAGAATATGAACCACCCAAATGCCGGTTTTAATTTTGTTGGCGAAATTTTTTTGGCTATAGTGCTGCCTACCAGCATGCCTATAATAGCAAATGCCGAAATAGTTAACAGCATCATCCAATGGGTGGGTGGAATGCTGGCGGTTAAGCTAAAGCCAATGAACCCCACCAGCGTATTGGCAGATATAATTAATAAACTGGTACCTATGGCAGTTTTGATAGGTAATTTAGCTACTAGAGTAAGGGCAGGAATAATCAGAAATCCACCTCCTGCACCAACAAATCCTGTAACAAACCCCACAGCTAATCCTTGTGAAAGCAATGTTACAAAAGCTATGCGTACCGTTGACTGGGCTTGGTAGTTAGCGGCGGGCTTCATAATGAGTTGATAGGCAGATGCCAACATCAAAAATGCAAACAGTACTAGTAGTAATGTTCCCTTACTAATTGTGGTGTAATAAAAGTGCAAACTTGCGGGTACAAGAGGAACAATAAACTTGCGTGTAATTAGTACTGCTACCATTGATGGTATTCCAAACATAAATGCTGTTTTAACATCAATGAGCTGTTGTTTGTAGTACGTGATGGCACCAATGGCGCTTGTAGTACCAACAATTAATAGAGAATACGAAGTAGCCACAGTAGCATCTAACAAAAACATATATACCAACATAGGTACGGAAAGTATGCTGCCACCACCACCAATAATGCCTAATAGTAGGCCAATGAGGAGAGAGGTGATGTAACCAACTATGTTCATGACGATTTTTTTATAATTGTGCAATACAGTTGTATATCAAAACTATTTTGAAGTTTTTTAAGTGCCAATTGCATGATAAAATCAATAAAAGATAGTAAAATAGTTATCTGTATATCTTTTTAGGCAAAAAAATTAAGCTTGGTTACAACAGTTTTCTAAACAAATGACAATATTTTTCATTTTGGGAAACCGTAGCGAGATATATTTATTACGTCCAACTTTTTCACTCAATAAAACCCCTTTATCTTCCATGAGTGTAATATGTTGCGAAGCGATAGCCTGCTCTAAGGAAAGGGCTTCCTGTATTTGTAATACCGTTAGTTTTTTGTGCTCGGTTAGTAAATCTACTACCGCTAACCGCACTGGATGTGCAATAACTTTTAGCATCTGTAACGCCGAAGTAAGTTTAGCCGAATCAACCCTTTCTGTTAACACCATGCTCTTTTTTTACAAAGATATATATGTTTCTATCTATTATCCAAAATATTTTTTCGTTGGTTTATTTTTCAAAAAAAAAATCACTTATATCTACCGTTTACTCCCACTCAATGGTGGCTGGTGGCTTGCTACTAATATCGTACACTACCCGGTTAATGCCTTTTACATTATTGATAATTTCATTGCTTACGTCGGCCAAAAAATGGTAGGGTAGGTGGGCCCAATCTGCCGTCATACCATCCACGCTTGTTACTGCCCGTAAGGCTATGGTAAATTCGTAGGTGCGTTCGTCACCCATTACTCCCACACTTTTCACGGGTAGTAAAATGGTGCCTGCCTGCCATACCTGCTTATATAAATTATGTTTTTTTAGCAAGTTTATGTACACGGCGTCGGCTTCCTGTAATAACTGTGCTTTTTCGGGCGTAATATCTCCCAAAATTCGAATGGCCAATCCCGGCCCAGGAAAGGGATGTCGGTCTATCATTTCAGCAGGTATGCCTAATTCTCGGCCCACACGGCGTACCTCATCTTTAAATAAATAACGCAATGGTTCTACTAGCTGTAACTGCATATAGCTAGGTAAGCCGCCTACGTTGTGGTGCGATTTTATGGTTACACTCGGTCCGTGTACACTCACACTTTCTATCACATCGGGGTAAATAGTGCCTTGCCCTAAAAAGCTTGCCTCAGTTACTAATTTACTTTCGGCATCAAAAACATCTATAAAAAGTTTACCAATTATTTTACGCTTTTGCTCGGGGTCGTTTACGCCTGCTAGTTCCTTATAAAAAAGGGCTTTGGCATCTACACCTTTTACGTTTAAATCCAGTTGTTTATAGGTTTCTAATACCTGTTCAAATTCATTTTTGCGTAGCAATCCATTATCTACAAAAATGCCGTGCAGTCGGTTTCCTATCGCCTTACTAATTAACGTGGCGGCTACGGTACTATCTACGCCGCCACTCAAAGCCATTATTACATGGGCATCACCTATTTGGGCTTTTAGTGCTGCCACGGTTTCCTCTACAAAGGAAGCCGGTGTAAAATCTTGCGATAATTGGCAGATATGTACGAGAAAATTTTGCAACAATGTTTTTCCATAAGTGCTATGATACACCTCTGGGTGAAATTGAAATCCATACAAAGGATGTTCGTTTGCAGTGGCTATTTTTCTGAAAGCCGCTACGGGTATACTTTCCGTAGTAGCCAATACTTCAAAACCTGCTGGTAAGCTTACAATGCTATCACTATGGCTCATCCACACTTGGCTTTCTGTAGGTACACCTTCCAATAAAGCATCGGGTTTTTGTAGGGCTAATTGTGCCCGTCCGTATTCTCTTTTATTGCTCTTATTTACAGTGCCGCCTAAGGTTTTAGCGGTCAACTGTGCACCGTAGCACACGCCCAACACAGGTACTTGCTGGTTAATGGCTGCTACATCTACCCACGGAGCATCGGCATCGTTTACACTGCACGGACTGCCACTTAAAATAACTCCCAAAACGCTACTATCAAAGGCAATAGGTTTATGGTAGGGCTGAATTTCGCAGTACACATTGGCTTCCCTTACACAGCGGGCTATTAATTGGGTATACTGACTGCCAAAATCGAGGATGATAATTTTTTGCGACATAGTTTTTGGGCGTAAATGCGTGCAAAAGTAACCTTTTTTATACGTTCAAATTCCGTGTTAAGCGGTACCGTTCATACTATTGTGTTATTTACATTTGTATAAACTATTGATATGAAACAGCTGCTTACTTTACTATCCGTTTTTGCACTAGCCACTTGTATTTCCTGTACCTATACGGAAGGTAGCGGTAATACCATCACCGAAAATAGAAAGGTAGAAGCCTTTAGCAAATTGCGAGTGAACGGTAGTATGGATGTAACTTTTACCCAAAGCGATGTTAGTAGTGTTACCGTAAAAGCCGATGATAATATTATAGAACTGATAGAAACTGAAGTAAAAGATGGCGAGTTAGTAATAGGATTTAAACCCAATGTAGGTAGTGTAAATAATACTCATATTGAAGTATTGGTATCTGCAAAACTTATGGAAGAATTAGGCGTACATGGTAGTGGTAGCATTACAACTACCAATAAAATTACACCACCCAATGAGTTAAAAATTACGGTAGTAGGTTCTGGCGATATTGATGTAACGGTGAATGCCCCCGTGGTACGTACCAAAGTTACCGGAAGCGGTACGGTAGATGTAAAAGGGGAGTGTGCCAACCATGAAATAGCGTTAAGTGGAAGTGGCGATGTAAATGCCGCCGATTTATTGGGCGAAAAAGCTAGTATAGAACTTAATGGTAGTGGTAACGTAAATGTGTTTGCCGATGTACAGCTTACGGTAAGTGTAAACGGCAGTGGCGATGTACGCTATAAAGGTAAATGCAGTGTAAACTCTACTAAAAATGGTAGTGGTAGTATAGAGCCTATGCAATAATGTGTACTAGGCTGTAATAGCTGGGTTAGTTATTCAGTAACCATTTTTTGCCGTTGGCAATATGTACTTTCACGCTATGCGAGTGATGGAAGATTTACCCCTACACAAGGGCTTACGAAAGCGATTGATTGATACCCTCAAGGCACGTGGCATAACCAGCGAAGCCGTTTTGGAAGCCATTAATAAGGTACCCCGGCACTTTTTTTTTGATACAGCTTTGGCTCATATAGCTTATGAGGATAGAGCCTTTCCTATTGCGGCAAGGCAAACCATATCCATGCCGTATACAGTGGCTTTGCAAACGCAATTATTAGACATACGAAAGGGCGAAAAAATTTTAGAAATAGGTACAGGAAGTGTTTACCAGGCAAGCGTTTTGGCGGAATTAGGTGCCCGAGTGTTTACTATTGAAAGACAAAAAGAATTGTACGATCATCAGCAAAAAAGTTATCCCTTAAAATCGGTGTATAAAAATATCCAGTTCTTCTTTGGCGATGGCTTTTTAGGTTTACCCATCTACGCTCCCTTTCACAAAATCATTATCACCGCCGCAGCCCCTTTTGTACCACCAAAGTTAGTGCAGCAGTTACTGCCCGGAGGCCGCATGGTTTTACCCATTGAAAAAGATGGGGTACAATTTATTTTAGTGATAGATAAAGCTGCCGATGGCTCCCTTACCGAAACTTGGGTAGAGGAATGTTCCTTTGTACCCATGCTAGGCGGTACCAGCAAGCCCTAGTTCATTACTAAACTTGGCAGGCGGTAATGCTGGCTATCGTACACAAATAAATGCTCTACTTGCACATGCCAGTATTTGAATAAAGGGGATTTTGTAAGAATTTTCTGTACGGCCAATTTATCGGTGGCATTAATAGTTATCCAGCAGGTTTGTGTTTCCATGCTTACACCATAACTATCAATTACGTTTTTATTAATCAAATGATTGATATAAGTACGGTGGGGTGGTACCAAACTCATAAACTCATCATCCATGGTAAACTGAATAATTGCTTGAAATTTTTGCATAGCCCAATAGTTTTCCTGTACGAATTACTTGTAATAGACAAGCTTACTGCGTACTCCGATGCATGGCAAAAACAAATCCATTATAGTTGCACTGCCTAACTGTCGCTTTCAACTACAAAATTGTCCAATCCACTATTTGGTTGGCCCATTCCCTTCTAAATGGCGTGGTAATTCTTATATAATTATCGGTGTAACCTTCCATCATTCCTTCCTTGTTCGCATCTTCAAAAAGTACCTTTCTTGTTTGTGTAAGGTGCTCATTGTAATGATACTGCGATTTCATGTAGCTAAGGTTCCGTAAAATTTTATTTCGTTCCTGCCTAATGGGTATGGGCACTACGGGTTCTATTTCCAATGCTTTGGTGCCAGTACGTTCGCTATAGGTAAACACATGTAAATAGCTTACAGGCAGCTCGTGTAAAAAATGATAGGTTTCCTGAAAATAGGCTTCCGTTTCACCGGGGAAACCCACAATTACATCTACACCAATCCCACAATGGGGCATTTTTTCTTTTATCAATT
The DNA here is from genome assembly GCA_004292605.1 of Bacteroidota bacterium. Classification (GTDB taxonomy): domain Bacteria; phylum Bacteroidota; class Bacteroidia; order Chitinophagales; family Chitinophagaceae; genus UBA10646. Next base: position 14,070 of record RDXK01000122.1, on the reverse strand, counting down.
GTACCCTTTCAGTATATAACTCCCGGCGGTATCGCCTACGCATCAGCCCCAAAATAGTATTGCTGCCACTTTGTAAAGGAATATGAAAATGAGGCATAAATTTTTGGCTGCCCGCTACAAATTCTATGATTTCCGGGGTTAGTAAATTGGGTTCTATGCTGCTAATTCTATAGCGTTCTATGCCCTCTACTTGTTCTAATTGCTGAATAAGTTCGTAAAAACTTTCGGTGTGCTTTTCGCCGTTGGCACCCTTGCCAAAATCGCCCAAGTTCACACCTGTAAGTACTATTTCCTTCACACCATTTTGTGCTAGCGATGTGGCATTTTTTACCACATTTTGTACGGTATCGCTCCGGCTTTTGCCACGTGCCATGGGTATGGTACAAAAGCTGCACGTGTAATCGCACCCATCTTGCACTTTTAAAAATGTACGGGTACGGTCGGTTAACGAAAAACTACTATTAAAACCCGTTACTTCCTCTATATCGCAACTGCTTATTTTGGTGGCATCATTTTTTTTCAAATGAGTAAGGTGCTGAGCCAAATTAAATTTTTCGGCGGCACCCAAAACCAAATCCACCCCTGGTATTTCGGCTATTTCTTTGGGTTTTAATTGGGCGTAGCAGCCTGTAATTACTACCATACTTTCTGGCGATCGGCGTTGTATACGGCGTACCAGCTGGCGGCACTCCTTATCGGCATTTTCCGTTACGGAGCAGGTGTTTATTACATACACATCTGCCACATCATCAAATTCCTTTTTTTCAAAACCGCTAGCTACCAATTGCCTAGCTAGGGTAGAGGTTTCTGAGAAATTTAGCTTACATCCTAAAGTGTGAAAAGCCACCGTTTGCCCACTATTCATAGTGTGCAAATGTACGATGGCTTTTTTATTACTGTATAGTACTAATGTTTTATTGTATCCGCGGTACCTTGAATGTACAGTTAATTACATTATTGGCATTACCCAACGAATCGGTGAAATTACCCGTAAAGGTACCCTCGTAAATACCGCCTACCAACGCAGCATTTTGCGTCAGCACTACCGGAATGGGTGTGGGTAAAGTGTTATTGGTAAACTGATTGGCACCAAATAAAAGTAGTGGATTTACGCCCTGTAATGGGTTTGCCGCCGGCCGAAACGCAAACGTCATTTGGTTTTGTATTTGAGCAGCAAAAGCAATACCCTGTATAGTAACCATGTTGGTGGCAGAATCCGCAACACCTACCAATATATTCGTCGGATTGGCTGACGTGATGGAAAAAGCAGTACCATTGATATTATAATTTACAAAATAAGAAGCAGTATTGCCGCAAGCTTGTATAGTGGGCACTGTTATGGTATTGCCGTTGAGTGATTGTGTAACCGCATTGCTAGATTGAGAAGTAGCAAAGTCGGTAGCCGTAATTTGCAACGTTTGCGTATTACTACAAGCTATTTGGTTAAAAGCGAAGGTTCCGTTGGTGATGGGATAATAGTTCACTTCTATACCATAAACTACTTTTACCAAACCCGTTTGTACAGGTGCACCTGCACAGTTAGTAGCAGTACCAGTAATGCTACGTATGATGGCGGGGTTGCTAGGATTTACTTGAAAAGGCGGCAATGTAGTGGCTGTAGCAAACGGACCAACCATTTGAAGAAATAGGGGAAATCCAGGGCAATTGAACGAGGCTAGTGTTACTTGCAAAACTTCATTGGCGGGTACCAAGCCACGTACTTTTCCTAAGCTATCGGTAAAGGAGTATCTAATTCCGTAGGCAGTACTTTTTACACGTACCCAAGCATTGGCACAAGGTGTATTATTGGCATTTAAAAACTGCATATCTAGCATAATAGCCGGTACAGGAATATCGCAATTCCAAAAGCTAAAATGCGAAACCTGACCTACGTACATGCTTCCCGCTTTAGTGGCAAAACCTTCTTGCTGCCATACACCCGTGGTTTCATCTAAATACCATAATGGTATACGGTCGGGTGCGGTGGCCACCAAGTTAGGAGGAATACTTATGGTAAGTGAGGCGGTGGTATTAGGTGCCAATTGTAAGGCTTCGCCACTGGGGGTTTCCAAATCTACTGATGCCATGCCAAAGCTTTTTAGTAGTACCCGGTTGCCGGCACTATCATCCGCCACTAAATCGCCAGGTACGGTAGTGGCTATTTCAGGATCGTTCGGGTTAAAATACGCAATGAAAAAATGAACGGCGCCGCTATATGGTTGATTATTACTTTTGTAAACTACGTTTAAAGTTGGTATACCTAATTGTATCAAAGGTGGGCTTGAGCCACCGGGGTTGGGTACGTATTGTAGTAATACACTTGTTCCGGTGTTAAATATGGCCGTTAAGCGTTTAATAACCAATTTTATACGTACATTATTAGTACCGTTGGTGGCGGCAAAGCTTCTCACGCCTTTTAAAAAGCCTGGTTTAGTTACTACAATAGTACTAGCGTTTCTATCGAGTGAAGCAATTGAAAATTTAAAGAAACCATTGTTATCGGTAAGTGTACTCTGCGGGCCTACTACCACATTGGCTCCGGGTATGGGGTTGTTGGCAGAATCTACCACGGTGCCCTGTAAGCCAGCACTGATGGGGTCGGGCGGGGTTTGTGTGGTTCGGGCGGCGGGTGTTTCGTTTAAGGAAGCCAGTTCTCTGTTACAGGAAAATAACAACGTAACCAAGAGAAGCTGGAACGCAAGGGTGAGAGTTTTCATGATGAGATGTTTTGTGGGGAGATACCTTAAAGCTATACTGTGTTGCTTGTATAATAAAATTTTTCTAATCAATTGCAGTCATTGACGTCAGAAATTTCACCAGAGTTTGGGCTATTATTACGCAGTGAAAAACATTATCCGCAACCAATTTTGCCATTTACCACCTGCATTTATTCTTACTCAGTCTACAGGTTTATTTTTTGTAGTGGTACCTGCTTCAATCCCTCAAATCCCATTCCACCGTATTTTGCAGTTGTTTGTTGTATTTGATTTGTAAAACCATCAGCATGAAGCGTACACGAAACAGGGGTTGGGGCTTTGTAGTTATAATGTTCATCGCAGCATTAGCAAGTTGGTATTTTCAAAAAGACACTTCTACAAAAAAGCCACCCGTTTCTACCAGAAACGACGGTAGCGATTATTTAAAAAGTAGAGGGCTCAATAGGCAACCCGCTCAAATTATATATTCCAAGCACGCTAAGTGTAGAATGGGTTGCCGATCCATTGATGAACAAGAAGTCAGACAAATTTTAGCCGAAGGCTCTATTAATTACCAAAAAAGCGTGCTGAATACACCCGATTGTAAAAAGAAATACGCAGTAGAAGGCATTACCAAGGATGCCCAGCATGTACGCATAATCTTTGCACCTTGCCAAACCGATATTACCGTAGTTACCGTAATAGATTTAGATAAGGACTGGCCTTGCCAATGCCAATAGTTGCCCATTTTTAAGGGAAACAATATATTTGCACTTTAATGGCACTTTCTACTAAGCATTTACTAGGAATAAAGGATTTAACTCCGCAAGATATTACGCTTATTCTTGATACGGCAAAACAGTTTAAAGAGGTTCTACAGCGGCCGGTAAAAAAGGTTCCCTCATTAAGAGATGTAACTATTGTAAACCTATTCTACGAAAATAGTACCCGTACTAGAATGAGTTTTGAATTGGCCGAAAAGCGGTTAAGCGCCGATACCTTAAATTTTGCTGCCAGTAGCTCCTCTGCCGCTAAAGGTGAAACCCTGCTAGATACGGTTAACAACATCCTAAGCATGAAGGTAGATATGGTAGTGATGAGGCACGCTGCCAGTGGTGCTCCACATTTTTTGGCCAAACATATCAATGCCGCTATTGTAAATGCAGGCGATGGAATTAACGAGCATCCCACACAAGCTTTGCTTGATGCTTTTAGTATGATAGAACAGCACGGCACTTTACAAGGGTTGCGGGTAGCCATTTGTGGCGATATTATGCACAGCCGGGTAGCCATGAGTAATATGTATTTATTGCACAAAATGGGTGCAGAAATTATGGTTGCGGGTCCGCCCACACTTATTCCCAAATATTTGGCACAAGCCATGCCCGTAAAAATTACCTATAATATTGCGGAAGCGTTGGAATGGTGCGATGTGGCCAATGTACTTCGTATACAACTAGAGCGGCAAAACCTACCACTATTCTCCACGCTGAGAGAATATAATTTGGCCTACGGTGTTAAAAAGGAACAGCTGGAAAAATTATCAAAAAAAATAACCATCATGCACCCAGGCCCTATCAATAGGGGTGTGGAGCTAGATAGCGAGGTGGCGGATGGCAACCAAAGCATCATCCTACATCAAGTAGAAAACGGCGTAGCCGTACGTATGGCGGTGTTGTACTTACTGGCCAACCGCGAAAAATAAAACCAAGAGCAGTTTTTTGTTCGGGTTTTTAGTGCAATATTTGTTTAGTACTTAAACGTATTGCATGCGAGTTTGTTTGTTTCCCGGAACCTTCGACCCTATTACGCTCGGACATATAGATATCATCCAGCGGGCATTGCCATTATTTGATAGCATCATTGTAGGTATTGGTGCTAATAGTGCCAAAACACCCATGTTTAGCGACGATCAACGTATACAATGGATTGAAGAAATTTTCAAAAACCAACCCAAGGTTTCCTGTGCGGTGTACGAAGGCTTAACCGTAAAATATTGTCAAAATATTGGTGCTAATTTTATTTTGAGGGGTATACGCTATGTAAGCGATTTTGAATATGAAAAAACGATTGCGGATGCCAACCGGGCTTTGGATAGAAATATTGAAACCGTGTTTTTAACGGGTGAGCCCAAATACACATCGGTAGCTAGTACCATAGTAAGAGATATTTTACGAAACGGTGGCGACGCATCGCATTTTTTACCGCAGGAAGTTTTAAACAGTTTACCCTAATATGGCCTCTATTTGGTTCAATAAAAATACGCAAGTAACCCAATTACAAGGGTTAGGAAACAATACACTTGGTGGGCATTTAGGTATGGAGTTTTTAGCCATTGGCGACGATTTTTTGCAAATGCGTATGCCTGTAGATGCAAGAACACACCAGCCTTACGGTTTATTACACGGCGGTGCTAGTGTGGCATTAGCAGAAACCGTAGGTAGTGTGGCAAGTGCTTTGGTTATAAACCCTGAAACACATATTTGTGTAGGGTTAGAAATTAATGCCAATCATATTAAAGCCGTACGAAGCGGTTTTGTGGTAGCCACCGCCAAGCCCTTACAGCTAGGTAGCGGCATACACGTATGGCAAATTCATATTACTTTAGAAAATACGGAAACACTGGTTTGTACCAGCCGACTTACCGTGGCTATTCTGCCGAAAAAAAATAAAGAAATAGGCAGTTAGCCCCAATCACCCTCATGCATACACTCTTTATAAATATTACCCAATTAGTGAGTGTACAAAATCCAACGGAACCCCTCCGTGGAAAGGAATTACAGCACCTGCCTTTTATTACTCATGCTTATGTTTGGGTGAAAGATGGCATCATTCAAGGCTTTGGTAAAATGAGCGATGGTGTTCCATTGCTGGAAGCCAATATCATCGACTGTGACGGCGGTTTTCTATTGCCTACTTACTGCGACAGTCATACCCACTTGGTGTTTGCCGCTTACCGCGAAAATGAGTTTGTTCAGAAAATAAAAGGAAGTTCCTATGCGGAAATAGCAGCCTCCGGCGGTGGTATTTTAAACAGTGCTTTGGCGGTGCAGAACATGGAGGAAGATCGGCTGTTTGAACTGGCTGCAGAACGGCTGCATAAGTTAATTCTGCTTGGTACGGGAGCTATAGAAATTAAAAGTGGCTATGGTTTGCTGCCAGCGGCGGAATTAAAAATGCTTCGAGTAATTCAAAGGTTAAAGCAGGCGTTTCCCATGCCCATAAAAGCTACTTATTTGGCTGCCCATGCCGTACCTCCGCAGCATACGGCTAGCACCTTTGTGCAGGAAGTTATCAACCATACATTACCTCAAGTGGCGGAAGAAAACTTAGCCGATTTCGTGGATGTTTTTTGCGAGAAAGGGTTTTTCACGCCAGAGCAAACTATAGACATTTGTACCGCAGCTGCAAAGCTAGGCTTGCCCAGTAAAATACATGCCAATCAGCTACATATTAGTGGCGGTGTACAAGCCGGTGTGGCGGTGAACGCCGTAAGTGTAGATCATTTAGAAAGTATGGATGTGGAAGCTATCCATGCATTAGCCGCTAGCCAAACCATCGGAACTTTATTACCCACAGCAGCATGGTTTTTACGTATGGCTATGCCGCCAGCTCAGCAGCTGTTGGCCGCCGATTGTGCCATAGCGTTGGCTACCGATTTTAATCCCGGTTCTTCGCCTAGTGGTAATATGAATTTGGTACTAAGTATGGCCTGTGTGCAAATGCGTTTAACCCCACAGCAAGCTATCAATGCTGCTACTATTCAAGGGGCTTTTGCTATGCAGCTACAGCATGTAGTAGGTAGTATAGCCGTGGGTAAGCGGGCTAATTTTATACTTACCAAGCCCATAAAAAGCGTTGATTTTTTACCTTACTCCTTTGGCGAAAACAGTATACAAGCGGTATTTATTAACGGCCGATTGTATAAATAAGTCTAGTTTTTTCGGGTTAAAAATATTGCTTAGCTTTCTCCAAATATTTTGCCATGTATTTTAAACCTTACCATAAAGCCGATGTGCTTGCCCATACACATATTCGCCGTTTTGAAACTAAATTAGGAGAGGTGTTGGTTCCCTTTAAACAACACCAAGAAACCTTAGAGGAAGCTGTATCTAAATTGGCAGCAAAGTATGTAATTGTTGGTGTGGTGGAAGATATAGGTGTAAAAGCCAATTATGGTACAGGTGGCACAGGATCGGCTTGGGTACCGTTTTTACAGAGCTTTTGTAATTTACAGAGCAACGATTTTTTGCTGGGTGAAGGGGTTTGTATTGCCGGTCATTTCGATTTTTCTGCCATACAATTGGTTATTGAAAAAAATGCCCACACACCACAGGAAAAAGTAGAGGCCTACAGGTTAGCTGTAAACACCATCGACGATGAGGTGGAAAAACTAATAAAGCTATTGGTACTGCATGGTAAAATACCCATAGTTATTGGCGGTGGCCATAACAATGCTTACCCATGTATAAAAGGTGCTGCCAAGGCCTTACACAAATTAGGAAAACTGGAAATGCCCCAAATAAATGTGGTGAATTTAGATGCCCACGCCGATTACCGACCACAAGAGGGTAGACACAGCGGAAATGCTTTTAGGTACGCAGAAGCAGATGGTTTTTTACAGAAATATTGTGTTCTTGGCCTGCAAGAAAGTTTTATAGCACAAAATGTATGGAGCGATATTGTAAACAATCCGTTTGTTGATTTAATTACTTATGAAGATATTTTTATACATGAAAAACGTAGTTTCAGGCAGGCGGTACACCATGCTATAGATTTTACCAACGATGGTTTTGTAGGTGTGGAATTAGATGTGGATGCTATAGAGAATACCTTAAGTAGTGCCATGTTACCATGTGGAGTATCGGCCCAGCAGGCTCGCCAATACCTAACACTAGTAAGTAGTTTGGCCAAAGTAGCCTATGTACACATTACGGAAGGTGCTGCCACACTTACCAATGGCAAACGCAGCGATAGTGTAGGAAAATTAATATCTTTTTTAGCGGCCGATGCCATAAAAGCATTGTTAGAAGAATAACTTCGCATAGCGTTCGCCCCCTTACTTACTTAAAACTGTTGCTATGCAAAAGCTTTGGTTGCTTTGGGTGTGTGTATGGGCGGTCAATTCCGTATCGGGCCAGTGGCGTATTGCATCTACTACTAAAAACAGATATGCCCAATCATTAATTGCCATTTACGCCGATGCCGCTAACGGTTTTAAACAATCCAAGGGCAGTAGCATCACATCCAAACACGGTACGCAGAAACAATACAAAGCAAAACTACTTCCACTACATGCGTTGGATGGTAAATTGATGTACCACCCGGCCGACTCTACTTTGTGGGGGTATTACACATTGGCTAAAATAAAAACGATTGACGAGGCGGAGGCTGCATTATTATATCATTCCGAGGAAATTAGTAATGCCATGGGGCGTAAAATAATGCTGCGTACCAGTACCAGTTTTACCGATTCTACTACAATAAAGCAGGAAATAGTATCGTACCTACTACCCATGGGCTTTTTTCATGCTACGGCTTATTTGCAGGTTTGTAGTGTGCAGCAGGGGTATGTGGTACGCATGGTAGTACCAGGCAAACAGCCGGCTTTTTTTTATACGATTCAAAGAAATGATCCTCGCTGCAGCAATTTGTTTACGGCCAATTTTAAAAAAGCGGTAGCCTATTTTGAAAACAATACGGGAATAGATGCAGCTACACAGCTGCCAGGCTTTTACTACGTGAATAGTGGCAATATGATTTTTGAAAAATGGAGCGACAATCTGCCGCATGGCAAATTTGAGTTCGATAATGCCATTACTAATATACGGAGCAGTGTAGCAAGAAGCTATGTGTACACCCATGTACCAATTACCACCAAAGATTCTGTGGCGTACAGAACCATTTTTACACAGTTTAACGAGTACGATTTACCACAGCGAAAAACCATTGAATTAAGCTTGGTAAAACAAACCGATGGAAGTGCCAAAGTGCGTATTCAATTTTGCCAACCAAAACCTACCCATTAAGGTAGTTTTTTCAAAAACACTAGGTAGGTAGGAAAATGGTCGCTATACCCACTCCGGTAGGTATTGCCATCCCAAGTACGCATAGGGTAGCCTTTGTACTTGCCGTTATTTTCCACCATAAATTCTCTATTAAAAATATGGCACTGGTAATAGAAATAGCCTTGCTGGTTTCGGTTGAGCCAAGGTTCCGTTACTATAATTTGGTCGAACAAACCCCAAGCATCTTGATAGGCTAGTGTACCGTAGCCGTTTTTATACATATCTACCCAAGGGTTGTAGTATTGGCCGGGTTTTACATCTTTTATCTTGGCTTTGGCTTGCAGCACCCGAGTAAGCGATTCGTTGGTAGGGTCGTCGTTCAAATCGCCCATCAGTACTACTTTCTGTAAACCATCGGCTTTAGCTATGCTATCCATATGGCTTTTGCTTACGCCAGCGGCGGCTGCACGCCCGGGAGCACTGCGTTCTTCGCCTCCACGGCGGCTGGGCCAGTGGTTTACGTACACATGAATAGTTTCACCATCTAGTTTTCCTTTCACCCATAAAATATCTCGTGTAAAGTAAGCATCCTTACTGCCGCCGGGCAGCTGCACAAATAAGTTTTTACTATCTAGTACGGTAAAATATTTAGGGTTGTATAGTAAAGCCACATCTATACCACGGGCATCTGGTGAGCTGTAATGGACTATTTTATAATTTCTTTTTTTGAGAAGCGGATGCTTTACCAAATCGTTCAATACCGTATCGTTTTCTATTTCAGCTACCCCTAAAATGGCAGGCCCATCGGGTGATTGTTCCAAACCCATTTTGCTTAATACGGTGGCCAAATTATTCACCTTATCCCAGTAAATGGCACTATTGTAGTTTTTTACCCCAGTTGGCAAAAACTCCTCATCGTCAATCAGCGTATTATTTACGGTATCATAAAAATTCTCCAAGTTGTAAAACCCAATAATGGAAACCTTGTAGTTGGTTTGTTGTGCCTGTAGGGTAAACACGGTAGCCAACACTCCTAAAAACGCCATTAAGGCAGCACGCATAGCAGTTTTTTTTGCAAACATAGCAATTGAGGGTATCAAGCTTATTAAGAAATAGTTATAAGTTTAAGAATATGTTAACATATTTGTGATGCAAACTAATTTCGCCTCCCAAACTGCTGAATATGTTCAAAGTTTTTGTTTTATTGGGTTGTTTTGCGGCTACCCAAGCAGCACATGCACAAGCACCTAAAGGCAATGCTGCCAAGGATACCATACCCCGTAAAGACAGTCTGATACTGGAAGAATTAAAAGATAATGTACTCGATAATATCCCCGTAGTATCGTTAGATGAATCCGATATGAACGATGGAAGTGCCCAAAATGTTTCCTCGGTATTAACTGCCGGTAGGGATCCATTTTTTACAGCAGCGGCTTTTAGTTTTAGCCCGGCCCGCTTCCGAATTCGTGGTTTAGATGCCGATTGGAACACCACTTATATGAACGGTATACCCATGGATAACCTTGATAATGGTTTTACACCGTGGGGCTTGTGGGGCGGCCTAAACGATGTGATGCGTAACCGAGATATTTCCATTGGGTTAAAACCAAATACCTTTGCTTTCGGCGAACTAGGAAGTGCTACCAATATAGATGCACGTGCTAGCAAGCAACGCAAACAAACCCAAATAGGGTATGCCTTCAGCAATAGAAATTATAACCACAGGGTAAGTTTTACCCACAGCAGCGGTATTAGTAAAAGCGGATGGGCCTATACCATAGCAGGAAGTTTTAGAGGTGCCGATGAAGGGTATGTACCGGGTACGTACTATAACAGCTACAGTTATTTTTTAGCCATTGATAAGCGATTGGGTACTCGCAACATGATAAGTTTTACTGCCTTTGCAGCACCTACCGAAAATGGCCGCCAGGGAGCAGCAGTACAGGAAACCATGAATTTATTGGGTACCAATTACTACAATCCAAACTGGGGTTTTCAAAATGGCAAAAAGCGAAATGCTTCTGTAGCCCGAACCAATCAGCCTTTTTTTATTCTTACACACGATCATAAGTTTAACAATAAATCTACCTTGGTTACCGCCATTGGTTACAGTTTTGGCGAACGCGGTGTTACCGCCTTAGATTGGTACAATGCACCCGACCCACGCCCAGATTATTATCGGTATTTACCCAGCTACCAGCTAACCGATTACCAAAAACAGCAAGTAACGCAGCAATGGCAAACCAACCCAGCAGTGAGCCAAATAAATTGGGATAATTTGTACAACGTAAACCGAAATAGCCGAGAAACCATTAGAAATGTAGATGGTATTACTGGCAATAATGTTACGGGTATACGCTCCCGATATGTACTGGAAGAAAGGGTAAACGATACTCGCCGTATCAATTTGAATACGGTATTTAATACCCAATTAGGTAGCAAAACGGAGTTTACTGCCGGCGCCACCTACCAAATGCAGCATAACAATTATTTTAAAAGAATGGACGATTTGCTCGGTGGTGAATTTTATGTAAACCTAAACCAGTTTGCCGAACGAGATTTTCCAACCAATGCACTGGCAGCACAAAATAATGCCGACCGCCCCAACCAAATAGTAAGGGTAGGAGATAAATATGGGTACGATTACGATATTAATGTACAGCGTGCCGCCGCTTGGGCCCAAGCCGTGGTAAAACTGCAAAAAATTGATTTTTTTGCCTCAGCAGAACTATCTACCACCAGTTTTTACCGAGAGGGTAACGTACGCAACGGATTGTTTCTAAACAATAGTTTAGGTAAAAGTGCCACACTCAATTTTACCAATTATGCCGTAAAAGGCGGTATTACCTACAAAATAAACGGTCGTAATTATTTATACGCCAACGGTGCTGTGTTAACAAGGGCTCCATTTTTTGAAAACGTGTTTACAAGTGCTAGAACACGCAATAGTTTGCAGGACGATGTTACCAGCGAAGCCGTTCAAAATGTGGAGGCGGGGTATATACTCAATGCCCCGAAATTACGCGTACGATTAAGTGGCTATTTTGCCAATTTTACCAGCGGTATGAATGTGCTCACATTTTTTCATGATGAGTACAGAAACCTTGTAAACTACGCCTTGAACAATATTGGTAAACAACATTTTGGTGCCGAGTTTGGCTTTGAAGCTAAGTTGATTCCAAATGTTACCGTTACGGGTGCAGCCAGCATTGGCAGGTACTACTACACCACCCGTCAAAATGCTACCGTTACGTTAGATAATGATGCCAGCACTTTACAAAAAACCACTGTATACGCCACCAATTTTAGGGTGGGCAGTACGCCACAGGAGGCTTATAATCTTGGAATTACTTATCGTTCGCCTAAGTTTTGGTTTGTAAGTTTATCTGCCAATATTTTCCGTGAAATGTGGCTCGATTTTAACCCTATTCGTAGAACAGCAGCAGCGGTAGACGGACTGGATGTAACCAAACCTACCGATGCAGAGAAATATTACAGCATTATTAATCAGCAAAAGTTTAAGGATCAATACACCGTAGATTTTTTTGGTGGCTACAGCTACAAATTGCCCAAAAGTTGGGGTTTGAAAAAGCCTACTTATCTAGCATTTAATTTGGGTATCAATAACCTAACTAACAATAAAACCATTGTTACTGGTGGTTTTGAGCAGCTCCGGTTCGATTTTCAGGGCCAAAACCCCAATCGCTTTCCGCCGAGGTATTATTATGCTTACGGACTTAACTTTTTTGCTAGCGTAAACCTTCGTTTTTAAATTATTCCTACCATACTTATCAATTATCAAATATGAATCGCAAAACTATTTTTTCGCAAGCCTTAGCCATTAGTACTTTATTAGTGGGCGTTTTGGTACTGGCCTGTAACAAAAAATTTGATGAGCCACCTACATTTGAGGAGCCTAACGTAAATGTAAACTGTAGCATCCGAGCTTTAAAAAGCAGGCATGTTAGAGATAATTTTGAATTGATTACCGGCGATACAATTATTTCTGGTATCGTAGTAGCCGACGATAAAAGCGGAAATTTTTACAAGTCTATTGTCATACAAGATGGTACTGGCGGTATTACCGTTCGGTTAGATGGTACTGGCTTGTTCAATAATTATCCTGTGGGCCGTAGAATTTACATAAAGTGTAAAGGCTTGTACTTGGGCGATTACGGTGGATTAATACAAATAGGTGGTGCTATAGATGTATCCGATCCTACTCGTCCATCGCTTGACCCCATTGCTAGTTCCTTGTTCGATAAATATGTTTTAAAAGGTGGTCTTGGTAATGTAGTAGAGCCACGTACCGTTACATTTTCGCAGTTAACCACCAATTTGCAGGATAGCTTTCAGAGCACACTCATTAAAATTGTACAATGCGAATTTGGTGTTGGCGATACTGCCAAAACCTATGGCGACCCCACCTTGGCCACTAGTGCTCTCAACTTTACCATCCGCAGTTGTGCTAATACAGGCAGCATAGTACTACGTAATAGTAGCTATTCAAACTATGCTGGCTTAAGTGTACCCAATGGCAATGGCGATTTAGTGGGTGTATTTAATATTTTTGGTTCTACAAGGCAAATTCAAATAAGAGATACTTCCGATGTAAAATTTTCGGGTGCACGCTGTGGTAGCGGCCCGGCCACATTAATGAATACCAGCACCCTGCGTGGCTTATTTACAGGCTCGCCAAGGAGTATAGCCAATGGTACCAAAATTACGGGAGTGGTAATTAGCGATAGAAGTACAGGTAATTTGGTAGATCAAAATTTGGTATTACAGCAAGGCAATAATTTAAGCGGGATAGTAGTACGTTTTGCTACCGCACATACATTGAATTTGGGCGACTCTATAGATGTAAATGTTTCCAACGAAAGTTTGGAGGAATTTTCTGGTGTTTTACAAGTAAACGGGGTAGATACTGCACAAGTAACCCGCTTTGCCGTTAACCGATCCATCACCCCACGTACCACCACATTAGCGGCTTTGGCCACCAATGGTGAAACATGGGAGAGTACATTAGTATCGGTACCCAATGTAACCTTAACCCCAGCTGGTGCATGGAGTGCCAATAGTGGCAATACCACCGTTACCGATGCTACCGGCACCGTAACAGCCTTTACCCGTACCGCTGCAAGTTTTAGTAGTGTTACTAAACCTGCTGTTCAAATTAGCTTTTTAAATGGTATTGTTAGTCAGTTCAATAACCTTCGCCAGCTTACTTTACGTAACTTGACCGATGTGGGTACCGCCACGGGTGGCGGTACTACGCCACCACCTACGGGTACAGGTATTAACCTAACTACATCACCCACCGTGATTGATTTTAATGGTATAGATGCTGGCTTGCCAGCGGGTGT
>RDXK01000057.1 GCA_004292605.1 Bacteroidota bacterium | reverse complement strand
AGCGTAGATTTTAAGCAAGTATACAGCACCATTTTAAGCAAGTGGCTGGGTGCGGATGCTGATGAAATTCTAGGAAAAAAACTACAGCCGCTAAGTTTTATTTAGTGGTTAGCCGCAAAGTGAATATGTACGGTAGTACCTACATCTACCGTACTTTCCACGGTTATTTGGCCACCCAATGCTTCTACCTGGTTTTTGGTAATAAAAAGGCCTATCCCCTTGGCATTGCTATTGCCATGAAAAGTTTTATACATACCAAAAAGGTAAGGGCCAATATATTGTAAATCCATACCCAAACCATTGTCCTTTACGGTAAGCACAGTTTGCGATTGTTCGTTTTGAAAAGTAGAAATGTGTACTTCGCAGCGGCGTTTTGTACTACGATATTTCAAGGCGTTGGTAACCAAGTTTAGCAGTATACTTTCTAAATAGGCAGGTACATAATCAATGCTTTCCACCTGAAACTGTGTAGTAATTTTTGCATCCGCATCTATAATATTGGTAGCTACTATGGCTTCTACTTGTTTCCAAACATCGGTGAATGCAATGGTGGTTTTAGCGTTTTTAGTATCAGTTTGTATCTGCACCACATCATTCAAATCGGCAATGGTTTGGTTCAGCGATTCCGATACTTTGTACAGGTTTTGAAGGTAAATATGCCGTTCGTTCAAATCGGTGGTAATCTTAAATAATTCCAAGAGGCTTTGGAAATTAGCAGCATGGCTACGCAAATTATGCGATACTATGTGGGCAAAGTTTAGCAGCCTTTTGTTTTGTTCGCCTGCAATAGCCAAGGTATTTTCTAGCTTTTTCTGCTCAATCTTTTGCCGGTCAATATCTTGAAAAACACCTCGTACACCCACTATTTCGCCCTCAGCATTTTTCATGGGTTTACCTATGGCTCTTACCCAAATATTTCTGCCTTTAAAAGTGGTAATATGTAAACTTAAATCGAATTGCTTTTGGTGGTGATAAGCATTATAAAAATGTTCTGTAAGTATCTGCTTATCCTCTTCATTATAAAAATTAAATGCTGCTTCAAAGCTAGGTTCATAGTTTGCCGGCACTTCATGTATACTACGCACTTGATCGCTCCACACAACACTGCCTTGCTGTAAATTTACTTCCCAGGCACCCACTTTTGCCATATCACCCATTTCGTTCAGTAGGTCGGGAGAGTTAAAGAAATTTGGATTCACAATCGCTGCTACTTTCATACAAATATAATACCCATCAAGAACAGTTTTGTTTACAATATGCTGCCTGTAAGCTATAGCTGTATTCGCATGTTTCTGCCGCCACCACGTTGGTTCAGTTCTTCCATTTTCTTCTGAATCTCATCGGTGTATTCAGCAGAGCTTAGTTTTTTACCTTTTGTGGGAGCTTTTATTTTTTTTACAGCCACTTCGTTCTTTTCTTCAATGGCAAGTATTTTAACGGAACCTCTGGCCATTTCAAGTTCCATAATTAACCCTGGTAAACCGGAAAATACTTCGGGGCCGCTACTTACGGGCAAATCGGTTGCAAACCAAGCAATAGTAGTATCTACTCGTGTTGTAGTATCGCGGCGTACCTGTGAGGTATTAGCACTATCTGGCCTACTTCTATTCATTCTAAACTGAGAAAAAGTAGCATTTCTAGCCACTGTGGAAATAAGAATAGCCTTTTTACACGAGTGGTTTAAGATAGTTTTTGTTTCATCGGTTAACTTCCATTTTAAACGAGTAACAGTATCGGTAACCACATACGGGTCACCAAAAAACTCCGTGCCTCTAACCCTTATTTTGGATTGGGTATTGTAATAAACTTCATCATCGCCCCCACCGCCAAAGTTCAACCTACGCATACGGCCATCGCCCTGTTCAAAGGCTTCTCCTTGGGTATCAATAATGGCTTTATAAAGGGTAACACTATCCGCCACTAATAATTCGTGCTTGGTGCTACGAGTAGGCGGCACAAAGGCTTTCATTTCCTCGTTTTGTATAGTAGCATGTAGATTAATTGTTTTTTCATAAACTATAGTACGCTGCTGTGCAAACATGGGTGCTACGCAAAAAGCCAACACACAAGTAGCCAATAAGTGTTTCATATTTCAAATTTGTACGAAAGTATTCGTTTAAGCCATTCAAATGAAATATTTCTGTAAGTTTTATATTCGTACAAAATTCTGCCATGCAGCGATTGATTATTTTTCTTTTAATAGTGGTAGCAATTGGCATAAGTTATAAAGCAGGCATGGTAATTTCTGCCAACAACATAAAAAGCATGGTTTTACAGGAAATGGCCAACACCAGTGAAATGAAAAACCTGCAAAACACCGTTACCCTAGCCAATGATAGCAAACAAATTAAAGCCAATATATTTATTGAATTAGCCACGGTAGAAACCGCCTATGTAGGTATAGATTACACTGTTTTAGATGAAGAAGCGGCTATACTACAAAGCGAACCACACAAATACTATTACACAGTACAGTTTGATAAAAAAACAAAGAAAATTCAACAAATACTGCCGTATTCGCAACCTGTGAATTAAACATTTCTACCACCTATTTAGCGTTACTTTTGCCACTTAAAAAATTGAATCGATATGCAGTCTACGCCTTTTG
>RDXK01000056.1 GCA_004292605.1 Bacteroidota bacterium | reverse complement strand
GCAAACTACACATGTTAAAATAGCTAATTATTCAAAAAAATATTCCTACCAAGGCAACCCTATTGACCTAAATAGCATTTATAGTGGTAGAATTGTTAGTACATGATTTCCGCACCATTAATTCAGGAATGTAAACAGCAAAATGCCCGGGCACAACGCCAGCTTTTTGATCATTTATTTCCATGGCTTATGGGCATCTGCAACCGATACCTTACACCCACTTCCGCCGCGGAAGATGCAGTAATGCAAAGCTTTTTGAAAATATTCCAACACATTAACACCTTTCAATACAGCACAGAAGCGGCTTTTAAACAATGGTGCAAAACCATAGTGGTAAACACCTGCCTAATGGAACTTCGAAAAACTCAAGTGCTGTACGCAATAAGCGATATTACCACCGATGAAACAGTACCCAACCAAGCACTCGATAAATTAGAACTAAGTTATCTATACCAGCTTATTACCACCTTACCTACTGGCTACCGCACCGTATTTAATTTATACTGTGTAGAAGGTTATACCCACGCTGAAATAAGTGAACTCTTGGGTATAAGCGAAGGCACCAGCAAATCGCAATTGGCCAAGGCCCGTAAAATATTGCAATCGTCTATCACAAAAAATAATACTATATATGGCACCGCAAACCAACGATAAATGGACCGATGTAGGCCATTACGTGCCCAACCATATACCCGTGGAAACGGCCAATGCTGTATGGCAAAAATTAGACGCTGCCTTACACCCAGAAGCGGCCAATAAAAGCTATCGCAGATGGCTGTTGGCAGTAGCTAGTGTAGCCGCTACACTCATGGTATTCTTGGTAGTATTTGTTCCGCGGTCACGTCCCAAAAACGCCAAAGTTTCCGTGCGTAGTACAGCAGCAATGGCTACCCAATTTGAACAAAAATTAGTAACTACAAAAAAGGCGTACTATGTAATAAACAACCCAAAAAAAGTAAACTATACAACCATCAGCCACCCACCGAAAAAAGTGGCACCTACCAACCAAGCATTAGAAACGAGCCACCCATCATCCACCACCGTTTTATCAAGCAAGGAGGAAGTAGCTCTACAGCCAACTTTGCAACCATTTACAGAAACCACACCGCAAGAAACAACTACAATAACCGCCAAAAGGAGGGTGATACATGTAGACGATATTGCCACACAAAAACCACTGGTAGATATTCAAAAAACAGCTAATCAAAAACGTATTTTTCCCAGAATGCACCACGATGATATACCAATAGAAAACATGCCACATACCAAACAAAAATTGTTTCCACAGCTAGTAAACGATTGGCAGCAACCTTAATATTTCTACACCAAAAACACATCACTTATATGAAACTAAAAATTACCATGAGCCTGTTACTTACAGGCCTAGCCACCGCTTTGTGTGCACAAGAACAATTTAGAGATACCGATAACAATTGGTACACTTTGAGCGACCTTAAATCGGAAAACTTGACCTTTAATCAACCAAAACCTGGCGGTCACCGGGTAAACTTCGATTTTTTTAACCTACCGGGAACCAAAAGCGTACGATTGGAATTATCTACCATTTTTCAAATCCGTCTTCTTCCCAATCTTGATAGTCTGTTTCAACAGTGTAGAAAAGATTTGTTTCTATTAACCGATTCCCTTGCGGCCATAGCCAATAGCAAACGCATAGATTATATAAGCGGGAAAAAGCCCACGCAAATTAGAATTACCAAACATGTAAATACTACCCAAACTTATGTGCTATTGCCCAATGAATTGGCCGATTTAAAAATGGAGAACGACACACTGCGTATTAAATTTTTTACACCACATTCCTCGCTTTCTAGTAACGCTTTTAGCGTGGGGCATATAAGCATTGTACTTACAGATATTGGGAAACTAAAGGAAATTCCCGATACCGCCTTCAGTACCGCGATGGCTATACTCAATAAACATCTGAACCCCAAACAAACCGACGTGACGTACAGAAAAAATACCAAAAATCATATTTACTATGCTCACATAAATTATGCTACACAAAAGGTGGAAAGTTTTCTTAAAAACCAATATATACCGCCTGTGGGTGTAACCACACAACGCGGCAAATTTCTACCCAATTTTCACCCAAGTGTACAGTGGGTAAACGGCACCTTGGCAGCTAATATTGCCGTAGGTTTTCGGTATCAATTACATAACTCAAAAGTGGCTAAAACCTATCTATACGCTAGCTGGGAACCCATGTTTACCGCCACTAACAACGGCGGTGCTAATAACCTAGTACGGAACGATTTTGTAACGCTACGTATGCGGGAAGAAACCAATTATGAAAGCAACAAACCATGGGTGTTTAGTAGCAACGTAAGTATTGGATATTTGGTAGGAAGACGGGGCGACTTTTTTAAACCCAACACCTTTAAAATAGGCCTTCCGGCAGCACGTAGTAATATGCTACAAATAGAGCCGGAGCTTTTCTTTCATAACTTTTTCAAAGGCTTTAGTCCTAGCCTAAAACTCACCGTGTTTTTTGACTAGATAAAATTAGGCTGTTCGACATGTTCCGTATGGCATGTCGAACGGCAAATAAAACAGGATTTCCAATCCGTTTTAACTCACGTTTCGTGGCATACAAAACA
>RDXK01000121.1 GCA_004292605.1 Bacteroidota bacterium | reverse complement strand
AATAAAGGCAGGTTCTTTTTTTTTCTCACGGGGCAAAAGTACTAAAAGGCTAGTGTATAAGGGTAATAGCTACCGTAGGTGGTGTGTATAAGTATATAAAACACGCTGTTTTGTTAGTATGCCAATACTTATAAAATAATGTTTAGTTATTTTCGTTTAAATACAAATTATACTAGCAACATGGGTATACTTCTTCAAGTGGTAGATACAGCTTCCAAGGCTGCACAAGCGGTTAGTAATACGGCAGAGCAAATAAACCTATGGAGTTTGCTTAATAAAGGTGGTTTTTTAATGTACCCTTTGTACGCCCTTTTTGCGGCTGTAATTTTTGTTTTTGTGGAGCGATTTATGGCTATTAGCAAAGCGGCTAAGCTAGAGGCCAACTTTATGAGTATGATTAGAGACAATATTTTTAACGGTAATGTTTCCGCCGCTAGAACCCTAGCAAAAAATACGGATAATGCGGTAGCAAAAATGATAGATAAAGGTATACAGCGTATAGGTAAACCCCTTGATGCCATAGAAAAAAGTATGGAAAATGTAGGTAAACTAGAGATGTATAAAATGGAGAAAAATTTGGGTATTCTATCGCTCATAGCTGGTGTGGCACCTATGTTTGGCTTTTTAGGAACCATAGTAGGAATGATTCAATTGTTTTATAATATTAACAATAGCGGTTTTGAGTTAAACACCATTGCTGGTGGTATTTACGTAAAAATGGTTACAAGTGCTAGTGGTTTAATTGTAGGTTTATTGGCCTATGTATGTCATAATTATTTAACTGCACAAATTGATAAGGCTGCCAATAAAATGGAAGCCGCCAGTGCTGAGTTTATTGATATTTTACAAGAACCTACCCGTTAATAGTACCTATGAATATTCGTAAAAAATTAAGGGGTAAGCCAGAAATTCACAATGGTGCATTAAACGATATTTTGTTTATTCTGCTCTTGTTTTTTCTAATAGTTTCTACCTTGGCTAACCCTAATGTAATTAAAGTAAACAACCCCAAAGGCACCGCAGATACTAAGGTGAAGCAAAGTGTGGTAGTGAGTATTAATAAAGACCAACAAATTTTTATTGGTCAGCAACCCATTGCCGATTTAGCTAGTTTAGATACTCTATTGGTGCAGGAAGTACAAAAGCTAAAAGCATTTTCCGATACGCCCAGTGTGGTGATTAATGCTGATACTGTGAGCCATTATGGCGAGGTATTCCGGGTGATGCAAAGTGCAAAAAAAGCGGGTGCAAAAGTAGTAGCGAACGTACAATAATCAAGGTTTTACGGCACGTATCATTCGTGGTTTACCCTGTAAATCGTTTCTAATAATTATTTCCTGTAAGCCATATTGGGCAAAGGTTTCGGCGGTTTGCTGTGCGTATTGTTCATTAATTTCTACGTATAAATAGCCACCGGGTAGCAAATGGTTTTGAGCGTAGGCTGCCAGTGTTTTATAGAAAATTAATACATCATCATCCGGTACAAAAAGTGCTAGTGCTGGTTCATAGTTGAGTACATTAGGCTGCATATCGGCACTTTCTTTTTTACCTATATAGGGTGGGTTACTCACCATCACGTGCCATGTTTTGCTGGCTAGTTCGGTGTTAGGCCATTGCAAAAAATCAGCTTCTAAAAACTGTATGTTTTGTGTATGCAGTTTTACCGCATTTAATTTAGCTATCGTAAGGGCGGCCTCACTAATATCTGTACAAGTAACTTGTGTATTTGGTAGTTTTTTAGCCAAACTAATTCCTATTACACCGCTACCACAGCCCACATCTAATAAGGTACTTAGGTGCTGTTGGTGCTGTTCTTGTATCCACGCTATCAGTTCATCCGTTTCGGGGCGTGGTATCAAAACATCGGGCGAAACTATAAATTCATAACCCGCTAAATAGGTCTTGCCCGTGATGTATTGAATGGGTTTGTGTTGTAATAATTCCTGTATATGTTGGGTAATAATGTCTTGCTCATTACGGGTAAGCAGTATGGTAGGATTGGCTAAGCGTTCCAGTTTGGTTTTTCCCGTAACATGCTGCAATAAATCGTTACATACTATGGCGGCTTCGCTAGCATTGTAAATACTATACAGTTTTAACAGCGTTTGCTTATAGCAGTCTTGCAAAGTCATATCGCAAACTTAGGGGCATTTTTTGGTTTACATTTGCGTTTATGCAAGGTACACAGCACAGCCAATATATGCACCGCTGCTTACAGTTAGCTAGGTTAGCTACGGGCAATACATTCCCCAATCCGTTGGTAGGTGCAGTGTTGGTACACAACCATAGAATTATTGGCGAAGGCTTTCATTACCAAGCGGGTTTACCCCATGCCGAAGTAAATTGTATCAATAGTGTAGCAGTTTCCGATAAGCATTTAATACCGCATAGCACTTTATATGTGTCGTTAGAGCCATGTGCTCATTTTGGTAAAACGCCACCTTGTTCTCATTTGATTATTCAACATAAAATTCCACGAGTAGTAATAGGCTGCACCGATAATTTTGCCTTGGTGGCTGGTAAAGGTATTGAGCAATTAAAAGCGGCAGGTATTGAAGTACTTGTGGGCGTTTTGGAACACGAGTGTTGGCAACTAAACAGAAGTTTTTTTTACTATCAAGCTAAGAAGTTACCATTGGTTACAGCCAAGTGGGCAGCCACTGCTAATGGCAAAGCGGCTGGCACAGGCCAAGAACGTTTATTGATTACCAATGCTGCTACCAATATTTTTATGCACCAGTTAAGGGCCACTGCACAAGCCATAGTGGTAGGTGCTAGTACCGTGGTGGCCGATAATCCTTTACTCACGGTGCGGTGGGGTTTACGCAAAAGTCCTATGCGTTTTATTTGGGATAGAAATAATATTTGTACCGGGAGGGAAAAAGTATTTCTTCAAGGGCCTGCCACGTTGGTTTTTGTAAAGAAAGAGAATACAAAATTACCCAGCCACATACAACAAATTATCTGCACTAGTGCCGATGGTATTGATGAAATAATAACCTATGCTGCCGAGCAAAAGCTACACCATATTTGGTTAGAGGGTGGCCCCACTTATCAGCAGCTTTGGTTACAAGCTAATGCCGTACAGGTTATTTATACAGCGGTAAACAACGCTTTAACCGTGCCAGATGGTTTGCCCGCACCCACCGTACCTACTACATTTGGTAAGGAAGACCAATACTTTTTGGGCAACTGTACCATTACCCAATACCAACTTTTACATGCATAAGAATAGTGTGCCACAGTTTTATCAAACCATTCAGGATACTGCCACCGCAGAGTATAAGGACCGTGGTAGTAAGTTTTTGGCTTTTGCTTTTCCTATAAAGACTGTGGAGGATGTAAAACCATTGTTAGCCAATGTAAAAAAAGAGCATACAAAGGCCAATCATTTTTGCTATGCGTATAGGTTAGGTACCGATGGTAATGTATTTAGAAGTAGCGATGATGGCGAACCTAGTAACAGTGCTGGTAAGCCCATACTAGCACAGATAGATAGTAAACAAGTAACCAATGTATTAGTAGTGGTAGTGCGGTATTTTGGCGGGTATTTATTAGGTGTAGCCGGGTTAGTACATGCGTATAAAACAGCTACCGCATTGGCGTTACAACTTACCCCAATTATTCAAGTACCCATTGAAGTATCGCTGGAACTACAAGTAGATTACACCCATTTGAACGATTTATTGGTATTTGTAAAGCAGGAAAAATTAACGGTGGTTCGGCAGGATGTACAGCTTTTTTGTACCGTGGTTTTGGGTGTGCCCATTAATAGAGCATCCGAGGTAGAACATGCTTTAGCACAATTTCATTTTGTACAAATTGTTACGCCACTAACTAGTACAAAAAAGAGCATCAAAAAATAAAAGTAGTAAACAGAACTTGTGCAGTTCCAAAGCCAAGGTACACGTGGGCTAACCAAGGTTAACCCATGCATAGTCTTGTTCTATAAGCAGTATCAGTGTATTTTAAATCGCAGTTTTGTGAATGCTAGCAGAACAGTTTTGGTTGCGGCGGGGCGAGTTTTAAAAGCACTTAACTTTCAAGAATGAAATTAAGCGTACAGTACGTATATATAATTTTTTGTGGATGCTTTTACGGCTAACTTGTTAACAATACTTTAGCAAAAGCAATTTTTAGGCTTTCCCGGTTATTTTGTAGGCTGCAATGCCTATCCATTCTTTAATAAGCTTGTTCCATAGGTACAAACTACGGGTATCGGGCAGTAGCCATTTATCCCAAGTAAGTTTTTTATTGGCTATCAAATAGTTACATGGGTATGGCACTATGTTAAGGCCTGCTTTAGCATATACTTGCTGGCTACGTGGCATATGTGTGGCCGATGTAATGAGCACGTACGGCGGTGCTAGGTGTAAACTATCTAAAATTCGTTTGCAGTATACAGCGTTTTCAAAAGTATTGTTGGCAGCGTTTTCGTTTAAAATTACACTGTCTGGCACATTCATGCGTAGCAATTGAGCCCGTAAAAAATCGCCTTCTCGGTAGTTGCGTTCATTCAGCGTACCGTTACCGCCCGATACCAAAATGTATTTTATTTTTCCATGCTGCCATAGCGCCAAGGTTTGAATAAATCTATCGCTATTGTCGGTAAAATATCCTCTGTCAAACTTATCGGCACTACCCATACCACCCAGTAAAATGCCACAACTGTAGGGCGTTTTGGCCTTGTCTACCGCTGTATTCGCTGCCGGTTGGTATTGCACACAAACCAATTGTAATATAGCTTCATTGCTAAAAAAAAGTAGGAGTACGATTGCCGCCAACAACCATTTCTTTTTTCTATCGGCACGTTTGCTAAACAAGGCAAAAAATAAACAAACCACTATCCAAGTAAGTGGTAAAATAAAAATGAAAAGAACCTTGCTTAGTACAAAAAACATAGTTATAAAGTAGCGTCAATAATAGTGAGGTACAATGGCATGCCAATGGTAATATTTAGCGGGAAGGTAATGCCCAATGCCATAGGAATATACAACCCAGGATTGGCTTTGGGTAAAGCTATACGCATAGCTGCTGGTACGGCTATATAACTTGCACTGGCGGCTAATATGGCAAACATAAACCTGTTACCCACCTCCTGTGTTACTAGTCCGCTTGCCCAGGCCACCACACAGCCATTTAATAAAGGCACTAGCAAGGCCATACCCGTGGCAAATTTACCATAGGTGGCAAAACTGCTGAGTTTTTTACCCGTAACCATCCCCATTTCTAACAGAAAAATGGCTAGAAATCCTTTGAAAATATCGGTAGTAAAGGGTTTAATACCTTCGGCCTGCTTTAAATCGGCTACCAAACCTATTACCAAACTTCCTAATATCATTAATACGCTACCGTTAGTAAAACTATGTTTCACCACAGAGCCTAGCTGCAATTTTTGCTGGTCGCTTTCATACAATTGTACCAACACCACACCCATAACTATAGCCGGACTTTCCATCAAAGCCATTACGGCTACCATATGGCCGCCAAAGTTTATTTTTTGGCTTTCTAAAAAAGTACTGGCTGCTACAAACGTTACCGCACTTACACTGCCATAACTAGCGGCGGTAGCACCTGCATCGCTTACAGAAAAGCGTGTTTTTAGCAAGAAAAATAAGTACAAGGGTACAATGGCACTGATAACCAAACCGAATAATAAACTCCAAACAATTTCTGCAGTAAACTGACCATGTGCTAGCTCCTGGCCACCCTTAAAGCCAATGGAAAAAAGTAGATATAGCGAAAGAAATTTACTTGTACTATCCGGAATTTCTAAGTCGCTTTTTACCTTGGTAGCTATTATACCCAGCACAAAAAACAACAGTGTAGGGTTGGTAAGATTGCTGATAAGTATATGCAAATCCATGCTACTAAGTTTTTGTAAAAATAGGGGTTAAACAGTGGTCAATATTATTCGTTCATAACTGGAATAGTTAGCATTTTCTAAAAATGAATATAGATGGTAAGGCAAAGCATGAAAAACAAATGGAAACAACTATAGTAACAGCAACTGTGTTATTACACATATTGTCACTTACCCACCATACCATGGCGATATAATGCTAATCCATCCATCAGGCCGATATTAGGTAGCCTAAAATTCCTTTACGGCATTTTGAATACGTTGCATAGCTTCCGTAAAAATAGTTTCACTAGTGGCCAAGCAAATCCGTACATGGCCTTCCGCACCGGGGCCAAACCATTTAGCAGCGCCGGGAACTACCGCTACTTTGGCTTTTTGAAATAAGTACTCGGTAACTTCTGTACTAGTTTTTTGCAAACCCGTAATATTTGGAAACACTAAATAGCAGCCTTGTGGTGTATGACAACTAACACCGGGAATTTGATTGAGCATTTCCAAACCTATTTTTCTAATACGGGTGAGGTGTAATAAAAAAGCTTCCAACCAATACCAGCAATGTTCAAAAGCTGCTTGGGCAGCTACTTGACTTAGCGGAGTAATGCCCGTAATAGTGGTAGCCAGTAAACTTGCTTGAAATAGCTGGTTATAACTGTTTTGGTTTGGGGCAATTATAAAACCGGCCCGTAAACCTGCAATGGCAAAGCTTTTACTAAAACCATATACCGTTATGGTGCGGTCGGCAATTTCGGTCGACAGACTGGCAATACTGGTAAACTGTGCCTCGGGGAAAATAATATCGCTCCAAATTTCATCGTTCATTATCCACACCTGGTGCTTTACGGCTAATTGCCCGATGGCAGTTAATTCTTCTTTCGAAAAAACCTTGCCTATTGGGTTTAGTGGATTACACAAACAAATCATTTTGGTGGCAGGTGTAATAGCGGCTTCCATTTGAGCTACACTAAAATGCCCTGTAGCTACATCCACAGGTATCAATACGGCTTTAGCACCGGCTTGTTCCACGGTAGTTTTAAAAAGAAAATCTACCGGGTCGAACACCAACGCTTCATCTCCTTTTTGTAGATAGGTATTGGCTATTACCATCATGCCTTGTGCAGCACTATCTACAGGTAGCACCAAGCCGGCATGCGTTTTAATATTCTTACGTTCAAAAACTACTTTACTGATGGTTTCTCGAAAACTTAATAGTCCCTCTGGCGGTCCGTAAGCAAAGGTTCTTTCTTTGCTGTAGCGTTCTATAGCTTCTACTATTTCCGGGGCACACATAAAATCGGGGTCGGCGGCAGTTAAGGGTATTACACCTTCTGGTACCGTGGCCCACCGTAGGTTAAAAGCTCGCTGCTGCAAGGCTACTTTATTAATATGTGCATCGGTAAATAGCATAGTAAATTATTTAGCAAATGGTATAGGAGTATCGGTACTAGCAGCTTCTGTAGGGTTGAGGAATTGGTATTCCAAATCTCTCCCAAATTGTAAGTAGCGTGCCACATCGGTTGTACGTTCTAGGTAGTACTGTTGAGCAAGTTGCTCCACGTCGGCAAGTTTGGTGTTGGTAGTAAAATGTTTCCCCCAAAAAAAAGCATCCTGCAAAGCACTATTAGTTCCTTGGCTGGTAAAGGGTAGAGCCAGGTGTGCAGCATCGCCCAATAACACCATATTTTTTTGGTGAAACGTGGGTAGTAGATCAAAGTCTTTTGTTTGCCAACAATACACTTTCTCTAGTGGTGTTTGCGTAAGTATTTCCTGAATAAACACCGGCCATTCTTGTGTTTTTTCATGCAAAAATTGGCGTTTACTTTCCAGCGAACTATCTGGTAAACAATGGCGTTCGCTATGGTATTGCAAGTACCAAACTATCTGCTGGTCATTTACGGGCAATAGACCAATATTTTGAAACCCTTGTGGGTGTATGTATTTGTGCAAACTACTACCTAAATGTGTGCAGTGTTGCGGTGCTTCGGTAATACTTACGAGTTCATGTATTTTACTACTGCGAACTTTGGCCTCTGGGGTTACCCAAGTTCTTGCTACAGAATTAGCACCATCGGCTGCAAAAAATACATCGGCAAGTATTTGCTCACCGTTACTACAAACTGCAGCCGTAATATTTCCTTCGTTATTGATTTTAAATTCTTGTACTGTATAGCCAGTTTTTATGATGTTAGGAGGTAATAAATGTACCAAAGCATCTATACAAGTGCTTCGTTTTATACCTAGGCTTTCATCAAACGATTGCGACTTTAGTAACTTACTTTCTTTGTTATATAAGTAAACATTTTGTAAGGTTTCAGCATGGGGTAAAACCTTGCTAAATATTCCCATTTGTTTTAATGCATGAACGCCGTTGGGTAGCAATACAAAACCAAGACCGATTGCTCGGTAGTTAGGCAACTTTTCGTATACTGTAACATCGTGCCCTTGATCTATAAGCATTTTTGCTGTAGCAAGGCCCGCAATGCCGGCTCCTAAAATGGCTACCCGCATTAGTGCTTCTTAAAGCGTGTACTTACTACCAATTCCTTACTGCCTGGCGTGTAGGTATAAAAACCTTCACCAGATTTTACACCCAATTTACCTGCTGTAACCATGTTTACCAATAAGGGACAAGGAGCATATTTAGGGTTGCCGTAACCTGTGTACAATACGTTCAAAATGCTCAAGCAAACATCTAGCCCAATAAAATCGGCCAATTGTAAAGGCCCCATGGGGTGGGCCATACCTAGTTTCATAATGGTGTCTATTTCTTCCACACCAGCAATGCCTTCATGTAAGCTAATGATAGCTTCATTAATCATGGGCATCAAAATTTTGTTAGCTATAAATCCTGGATAATCGTTTACTACACTGGGTACTTTTTGTAATGTTTTGCTTAGGGTAACAATGGTTTCAGTAACGGAGGCATCGGTAGCGTAACCATTAATAATTTCTACCAATTTCATTACAGGCACGGGGTTCATAAAGTGCATACCTATTACGTTTTGCGGTCGCTTTGTAGCTGCTGCAATTTTGGTAATACTTATGCTGCTGGTATTGCTAGCTAGGATGGCGTGTGCCGGCGCCGCTTCATCAATGCTTTTAAATATTTGCAATTTTACGGCTTCATTTTCGGTGGCAGCTTCAATTATTAAATCTCTGTCGGCTACCGCTGTGGCTGGTTGGGTGTGGGTGCTAATATTTTGCAGGGTAGCCTCCTTTTGTTCTGCGGTTAAGGTTCCCTTGGTTACTTGCCTATCTAAATTTTTGGTGATGGTAGCGATGGCTTTTTGAAGCGATGCTTCGCTTACATCTATCAAGTTCACCTGAAAATTAAACTGTGCAAAAACGTGTGCTATGCCGTTGCCCATGGTGCCGGCGCCTATTACTGCTACTTTTTGAATATTCATTGTACAAGCCATTTTGCGGGCAAAGCTAACACTTGTAAGTTGAAATGATAGGGTAAAAATTAGCCCTAAACCATAAAAAAGCGGCTGGTAAAACCAAGCCGCTTTTACTATAGAAAGATAAAGCTTTTAGGAGAACAAGCCGCCTTTTTTGAGGCTGGTATAGCCTTCACCAATTTTGAAGCCATTGTGGTAAATTTCTACTTTGTACTGCCCTACTTGGAAAGCACTTTCCTGCCGCCACTCTACTGATACTGGGGTAACCACACCTTGCTGGTAATTTACCAAGGCCTTTTTGGTATAAGTTTTTTCGCCCATTTCTCGTGTGCTAATTACACCGCTTCCGGTATTGGGGTTGCTTACAGTATTGCCATCGGGTGCTATTAACACCACATACAATTCCTTGCTACCGCTGGGGGCTATTCGGTTTTCATCTATCTGAAAATTAATGCGTAAAATATCGGTACGGCGGGCTGTTGAGGTTTCTTTTTCTTTACCACTATTTTTCACATTTACGGCTTGTATGCTAATGGCAGATGCGTGCAATGTGCTAGCAATATCCTGCAGATTATTTTTTTCTGCATTGGTTTTTTGCAGAGTTTCCTCTACCGTTTTTTTCTGTACACCTAGCTCTGCTTTTTCGGTAGCCAATTGTGTGTTGGCAGCCGTTAGTTGCTGGTTCTCTTCTTTTAGTTTAGATACTTCCGCTAATAAATCGGTTACCTTACCACGTAGTTCCGCTATCATCATTTTGGCTTTGTTCAAATCGCCGTTTTTCTTACTTAGTTCGGTCTTGATATTTTGCTTTAAACGCTCTATTTCATTGCGTTTTTCGGCAAGTTCGCCTTCCAAGGTTATATTGGTTCCCGTAAGAGAATCTAGTTCGCTTCGTACTTCGTTATACTCATCTTGCAATACGTTTCTTGCACTATCGGCATTGGTGTATTGCGATTGAAGCTGGGTAATGGTTTCTGTGGTTTTTGATTTGTCGTAAAACATGTAAGCCCATGTGCCAAGTAAGGCGGCTACCAATACCACGTAAATCCATTTTTTGCCATCATTTCTTGGTGATTGGATGGGCTGCTGCTGCTGTGGGGAATTGAAACTCATTTTCTATTATATTTATAACTATAAAAAATTACTTATGAACACGGCTACCTTACTAACCGACCTTTTCTTTATTGATATTGAAACCGTACCTATACAACCGAGTTTTGATCAACTTGATTTGCAATGGCAAAGTTTGTTTGAAAAAAAAGTTTCCAAAACCATGCCAGAAAATCAAACCATTCAAGAACAGTTTTTACAAAAAGCGGGCATTTTAGCCGAGTTTGGTAAAATCATTTGTATATCAATGGGTTATGTGGCTAATGTACAAGGCAAAAGCCAGTTAAAAGTAAAAAGTTTTTATGGCGATGATGAAAAGGTATTGTTGCAGCAGTTTGCCGAAGCGGTAGATAAAATGCAAGCCCATAAGCCCAATTTTCAGTTTTGCGGTCATAATATTCGGGAATTTGATATTCCGTACATAGGCCGCAGAATGATGGTGAACTATGTAAAATTGCCGCAATGTTTACAAATTTATGGGGCTAAACCTTGGGAGGTGAAAATGGTAGATACCCTGCAATGGTGGCGTTTTGGCGATTTTAAGAATTACACTTCGTTAGATGTGTTGGCGCAAGTTTTACAAGTGCCTACTAGTAAAACCGATATGGATGGTAGTATGGTGCAACATGTGTACTACCAAGAGAAAAATCTGCCTAAAATAGTGGAGTACTGCCAGAGAGATGTAGTGGTGGTGTGCCGGCTAGTACAGCGATTTTTACAAGTACCGTTTTTTACAAACGACGAAGTAGAAATTATTGCATAACCACAGCCCATTATATTTGCTAAATGGGTGCTGAAGCTATTATACAAGCATGGAAAAAAAAGGAATTTACTCCCGTGTATTGGTTAGAGGGGGAGGAAGGTTTTTATTTAGACGAATTGGTTCATTTTGCTGAAGGGAATATTCTATCCGAAGCGGAAGCAGCTTTTGGAAAAAATGTGTTTTATGGTAAGGATGCCGATTGGGTGCAGGTACTAAACACCCTGCAAATGCACCCCATGGTAGGCGATAGAAACTTAGTGATTATTAAGGAAGCTCAATTGGCTCGAAAGGATGATGTAGAAAGGTTGTTACCGTATTTTCAGAAGCCTTTACACAGTTCTATTTTAGTGGTGGTGCATAAGGAGGGAAAGTTTGATGGCCGTTCTGCACTCGCCAAATTTGTAAAAGACAGTACCGCCGTTACCTATTTTTATGCTGAACCTACAAGGGAGGACAAGTTACCACAACTAGCCGTACAATTTTTAGCCAAAGAAGGTTTAAAGGCCGATAACAATAGCATTGCTTTATTGGTAGAACATGTGGGAAACGATGTTGGTCGCCTCGCCAATGAAATACAAAAACTTGCCTTAAATGTAGGCCGAGGAACTACCGTTTCCACCGCGGAAATAGAGGAGTACATTGGCATTAGTCGGGAGTATAACAATTTTGAATTACAGAAAGCTATTGCTGCCAAGGATGCTGCTAAGGCAGTAAAAATTATACAGTATTATGCCACCAAGCCTAAGGGGTTTGCGTTGGTATTGGTTTTAATAAGTATTTATAATTTGTTTACCAAAGCCCGTTTACTATTGTCGGCCGCTTCCGATGATAAAGCCGCCGCCGCCAAACTAAATAAGTACAACGGTGGTTTAGAAGCTAATATGGCGGCCAGAAATTATGGTTTGCAAGGCGTGGAGAAAGTGATATTGCTTTGCCATCATTATAATTTAGTTTCGGTAGGGGTGGGCTCGCAGGGCTTTGCACTCAACGATATAGATATTCTAAAGGAGCTTACTATGAAAATAATTTTGGCAGAAAATAGCTAAGCAAACATTTCCGCTAGAGCCAATAGTTCTGCTTGTTTGTACTGTACATTGGGCGACTGGAAGCACTTGGCCATTTCCTTTAATAATACCGCTAATATTTGCTGGTTGGTGTACGGTATAAAGTACTGAGGCTGATGCTTTAATCCAATGCGTTGTAGGTAGGTAGCAATATCGGCATGGGAGTAGGCTTCGCCGGAATTGGCATCTACAAAAAAGGAAATATGTGCTTCTAAATTATCGTGCGGACCACACAGCTGGTAACTAGGTTTAAAAAATGCAAGAATAAATTGGCGAGGTATGGGTATGGCTTTTACCGGAATATCTAACAAATCGGCCATCACCAAGTATAAAATACCATTGGCAAACACATTACCCTTTTTACTGCTCAGGGCTTTGTGTAACAAAAAATCATCTACCTGTGTATAGCTTACGGGCTTGCCTTGTAAACCATAGGTTTTAAACAAACTGTGGTGCATTACATTGGCCTGTTCCAGCGGCGTTAAGTAGTTATTTAGCTCTAACCAAATACTGCGTTTCAAGCGTTCTAACTGTTGAATAATGGGTGTAATAGCTAAATCGGGGTAAGGGTATTTGGCTAGTAGTAAACAACCAAACAATAAATCGTGATAAGGGCCATTTTTCCACTCTTGCAAATCGGCCTGCAAATCGCTGAATTGCACGCTATGTATTAGTCGCTCTATTCTATCTTGAATTTGGTTATTCTGCGTATTCTCCCAAATATTTTCCAGGTTGGGAATAATATCTTTTCCGTAGGTGATAATTTTTTGAGCTATATGTACATAGTTATCCTCGTCGGGTTCATCTAGTAAATGCAATAAGGCCCATATTTCTTTTGTTTCCTGCATGGTTTACACACTGCTACAAATTAACATATAAAAAAATGGTTCCATAAATTTTGTAATCCACAGGTGTGTATTACGCTACGGAAGGGTA
This sequence comes from Bacteroidota bacterium, assembly GCA_004292605.1. GTDB lineage: Bacteria > Bacteroidota > Bacteroidia > Chitinophagales > Chitinophagaceae > UBA10646. The sequence continues at coordinate 11,908 of RDXK01000121.1, read as the reverse complement.
ATGAGCTTGTGCACAAAACCCTCGGCAAAATGGGTAGCCACCTTGGCCGATGGTGCAAATAAACCATACACGGTACTGCCACTACCGCTCATACTAGCATATAAAGCACCTGCGTGGTACAGCTGCTCAATAAGTGCTGCAATAGGTGGATGCGTAGCTGCTACGGCAGGTTCAAATTGGTTGTGAATATTGCTTGTCCACGTACTTGGGTGCTGCTGTAATACTTGCCACCATTGGTGTGGAGCTGGCTTTGGTGTAATTTGCTGGAAAGCCCAACCGGTATTTACGTGAATACGAGGATTGATAATAAGGAGTTGATACTGGTGTAATGCTAGCGAAATGGGTGTTAAATCCTCACCCCGAGAAAACGCTAAACTTGGTTGGTTTTCAATAAAAAATGGGCAGTCGCTCCCCAAGGTTAAAGCATATTCCTTTAGGATAGTAGTGGGTATATTTAATTGTAATATTTTGTTAAGCGTAGTAAGCACAAAACTTGCATCGGCACTACCGCCGCCTAAGCCTGCACCACTAGGTATTTGCTTATGTAAATGAAACTCGAAGGAAGGTATTTGTGGGTGGTATTGTTTCAATAAGCGGTAGGCTTTTAAGCAAAGATTATCGTCCACATTACCTTGTACGGTTAGGCCCGTGATAGTGCAAGTGGTAGGTTCTTGGGTATTTTTTTGTGGCGTAATTTCTAATATGTCGCACCAAGGTATGGGCAGAAAAACGGTTTCCAAATTATGAAAACCATCAGCTCTTTTCTCAGTTATGTACAGCCCCAAATTTATTTTTGCATTTGGGTACACCACTGTTCCCATTACTTACGTTTGTTTATTTCGTCGCGTATGGCAATGGCTCTTATATAGTCTTCATTTTCCAACACCTCCTCTAGTAATTTCTGTAATTCTTCTAAGGAAAGTAAACGCAAATCGTTGTTATCGCTCGGTTTGGTAGTTCCTGTGGTACCTACATCTTTGGCCGCAGTAGCATCGTTACCATCATCATCTACACTTAGTGCAGCAGCATCTAGTATATGTTCGTAGGTGTAAATAGGGCAGCCAAAACGTACCGCTAAGGCTAGTGCATCGCTGGTTCTACTGTCTATCTCTACTTTATCGTGTTCGCTTATGCAAACCAATTTGGAATAAAAAATAGCTTCTTGAAAATCATTGATTACTACTTCCATCAAATCTACATTAAATGCACCCATGAAGTTTTTCATTAAATCATGTGTTAGTGGCCTTGTAGGCGGAATTTGTTCCAACACTACAGCTATAGCTTGTGCCTCAAATGCACCAATTACTATGGGTAAACGGCGTAAACCATTGATTTCGCCTAGCACTACTGCATAGGAATGTGTTTGTGTAATGCTGTGCGATACGGCTACTATTTCCAGCTCTATTTTTTTCATAATCGCCACGAAAATAATAAAGAAAATGGTATTGCTACAAGCTTACTACGTACTGGTTTTGTGTAGCTATGCCTAGCTGCTGTAAACATTGCTGCCATTGGGGTAGCACTGCTACATTGCCTATTACCCAAATTACACTGTTTTGCTGTAGGGCGGGTAGGTTTATGGCGGCTTGCTGCGTATTAAGTATGTGGTTTTGTAGCCTGGCGGGTTGTATTATTTCTTCATTAGCTGGTGTGCCGGGGTTTACATCGTCTACAATAATCACCCGGGCATTTCGCCATTGCCAATACTGAACAGGATCTAATTTACCAGCCGGAGCTTCGTATAACCAGCTAATGAGTTTTTGGGCAGTGGTATAGTAGGTGGCTTTATGCTGTATGGCTATTTCATTGGCTATGGCTATGGCTAGCGTGGTTTTTCCGCTACCATTATTACCCGTAATTAATAAATGAATGGGCTGTTTTTTGGCCAATAGCGTAAAAGTTTCCACGGTTTTTTTGTGCGATGCGGAGATGGTGTTTTGCCACTGACTTAAACGTACTTGCAACGGAAACCTGGCTCCCTGCTGATACATTTTAGTAATGTACCAATAGATGCTCGCTGCTGCTACCGCTATACATAATATGGTGGTAATTATAGGTAGCCATGTACTATCGCCCAAATAATTGCCAGCGGTAAAGGCACCCACACTAAAAAACATGATATCCGTAAAAGTATCGAACCCTACATTGAGCCACTTTGGTGTAAAAACCGATTTCTTTTTGCTAAATAATATGGGTAAAACAAAATTGACGATTTCAAAACTAGTCCATGCACCTGCTACTACCACGGCGGCGGCCTCGTGGGGCGGTAAAGGCAGCCAACTGGGAGCGTTCCCATCCCATGCACTAAATACCGCTAAGGTGGGCAAATAGCCTAAGGAAAAATGACCAAACTGGTTAGCCAGCCAGCTGTAAGTAAGGGTTACGCCACGGTAGGAATCTTTTCCAATTAAATCGTACCGCAATTGGTTCAATGTTTGTAAAATAGAAATCATAGCAGGTAGTTAGGGTAAGGGAAGATAGTTATTTACACGAAAAAGCCCCTCCATTTTTTTGGAAGGGCTTTACTACTTATTTACAATTTACGCTACGCCTTTTAGCTTCTTAATTTCCTCGGTTAATTTGGGCAATACTTCAAAAGCATCGCCTACAATACCGTAATCGGCAGCTTTAAAGAACGGAGCTTCCGGATCTTTGTTAATTACCACTATTACTTTACTACGGTTTACACCCGCTAAATGCTGAATAGCACCGCTGATACCAATAGCAATGTACAAGTTAGGAGCTATTTGTACACCGGTTTGTCCTACGTGCTCGTGGTGTGGACGCCAATGGGCATCGCCTACTGGGCGGCTACAAGCTGTGGCAGCACCCAATACTTGTGCTAAATCTAACAGGATACCCCAATTTTCCGGTCCTTTTAAACCACGGCCACCACTTACTACTACTTCGGCTTCCGTTAATGGTACATCGCCTGTTACCTTGTTTACGCTTACCAGTTTGGTGGTAGCGGCTGCGGGTGTAATGGCTAAATTGTTTACCGTAGCGGTACCTTCTGTAGCCACAGTTTTGTAGCTATTAGGGTTGATACTAATTATTTTAATGGCTGTGTTTACGCTTACTTTAGCTATAGCCTTGCCACTAAATACCGATTTTTTTACCGTGAATCCGTTGCTGGTATCTGGCAGTGCAATAGCGCCGGCTACCAAGCCAGCTTTCAAGCGGGCACTTAGGCGTGGAGCCACTGCCTTACCGGTTTGATTTTGTGAAAAAACTACCACCGTAGCACCGGCTTGCTGTACAGCATCCGCAATGGCCTGTGTGTGTACTTGAGCATCTAGCGTATTAAAAGCTTCGTTGGCTACATGGTGTACCGTGTTGATGCCGTACTTACCAAGTTCCGTCAGTGGTGTGCTTACAGTACCAAGCAATAAGCCATGAGCAGGTACGCCCAACTGTTTTGCTACATCGGCACCGTAGGTAAGTGCTTCGAAAGAAGATTTTTTGATATGACCGTCGGTATGATCGATATAAATTAAAACTGACATATTAAATGTGTTTGAGTGTTATTAAATGGCTTTTGCTTCCTCGTGTAAAAGTTTTACCAGTTCTGCTACATTATCGGCAGGTACTAATTTCACACCGGTTTTGGCAGGTGGTAATTCGTATTCTGCTACGGTGGTTAAAGCATCTACGGCAAATGGTTCTACTGTTTTCAATGGCTTGGTACGGGCCGCCATAATACCACGCATGTTAGGTATACGCTGTTCGGCTACACCTTTTGCACAGCTTACTACTAATGGTAACTGTGTAGTTACTGTTTCCTCACCGCCTTCTATTTCACGGGTTACGGTAGCTTGGCCACCAGCAATATCAAATTTAGTAGCTAAAGATACGTAGGCACTATTGGTAAGTTCCGCTACCATACCACCAATGGCACTGCCATTATAGTCGATGGTTTCTTTACCAGTAAAAATTAAATCGTATCCGCCGGTTTTGGCATATTCTGCTATTTGGTAAGCTATGGTATAGCTATCGTTACTATCTATGTTTATGCGTACTGCTTCATCGCCACCTAAAGCTAATGCCTTGCGTATAATGGGTTCTGCATCGGCACCGGCTACGGTAATTAAATGAACGGCTACGCTAGCATCGGCTTCTTTTAATTCAATAGCACGTACTAGGGCATACCACTCGTCGTAAGGATTTATGATCCACTGTACACCAGCATCTTCAAATTGTGTATTGCCGTTTTTGAAGGCAATTTTTGAAGTGGTGTCGGGCGTTTTACTAACGCAAACAAGAATCTTCATATGAAGCTTTTTTCGTTGTTAAAAAAATGGTTGTTTATGCAACTATTTTACAAATATAAGTGCCAAAGGTTTGAGCCAAAATGAATTTTTCCGAAAAATTTCCTAAATCAAAAAAGCCCTCCGAGGTGGAAGGCTTTGTTTTAATCGAAATATTGAATAGTAACTGTATTTTTTTCTGCCGTAAAGCCTAGTGCGGCGGCGGCGGCATTGCTAACCCTGAACTGTAGGCCATCGTTTTCTTTCATATCCTTCATGTTCCAAAGTACTTTGGCAAAAACAAATTTACCATTGTAGGAAATTTTAACAATCGAGCCCGGTGGCGTTTCATTCATTAATGCGTAAAATTTACCATCGTTCCAGCCGCTAACCGATTTAAAGCTTCCACAGCTTCCGGTAACATTGGTGGCATCTCGGCCCGCTACATCTTTTCCGAATTGGTTGGCAAAAAATCCGGCACCGCTGTAGGGCTTGGTTTCTGCAGGTATATCTACCACGTTTACTGGTGGTGGTACTACCGTAGGTTTGCTTTCTGGTTTTTTATCGGCTACGGGTACTGTGGTTTTTACAGGTTCGTCTACTGGTTTGGTAGTAGTAGTTACGGGCGGTACCACCACGGGAGCAGTTGGTTTTACTACTGGCTCTACAGGTGCATCGGCAGGTTTTGTAGTAGGTGTATTAGGCACAGTAGTAGTAGCGGTTGCATTTTTAACCACGGTGTTTAAATAGCCCACAATTACATCCTGCCCTACGCTAATATTATTGCCTGTTAAGGCATTCCACTGTTGTAAAGCTGCTACGGGTACTTTATTGTACGTAACGGAAATACGGTATAAGCTTTCGCCGGGTTTTACGGTGTGTACCAAGGCGGTACCGCTGGTAGGTGCAGTTTGTAAAAAACTAATCGCGGCCAATGGTACATTGATGGCCTCACCAATGGATAGCTGGCTTTGGGCATTCATGCTATTAAACCGCATAATATTACCAACCGTTTGGTTGTACATTTTACCAATGGCACTCAGCGTTTCACCTGGTGATACGGTATGTACCACATATACGTTGGGCATAGCACCCATCAATTTTATTTTGGCTTGCTGTGCTTGGGCTACCAAGCAGCTAAAGCTTAGTAAGGTGACAAAAACGGCGAATCGTGTACGGCTATTGTTTCTAAACATAGGTACAAATTTATTGTTTTAGAATTCTCCAATTTACAGGATAGTAATTATTGTAGCGGTTATTCATTTTTTTTATCCATCCAAGGCCAATATTTTGGTACAAAACTCTCACCCAACCATTATCGCATGGAGGCAAATCGGGATTTAACTTTTGTAAGTAGCCAATGGCTTGTTCCGTACTCAGTTCTACACTTGGCAGCTGGATGGTAAGTGTGCTCACGGCTGCATCATGCTCTGGCAAAAACTGTTGATGTTTACAACTACCAAGGCTAATACCTAATTTTTTTACATATAAAGTTCCTACCAATACCGCATGGATACTGGCAACGGCCGTATTACAGGCTAGGAATTGCTCATTAAACTTTAGTACCGTTTGGTGCGTTGTAAGTATGCTTGCGTTAATATTGTGCATTTCCGTGGCCGATACATTGGCTAGCGTAGTAGCCTTGCCGCCGGAAAATAGCGTACCACCGTGGTATTGCAAAACCGCCACAAAAAAACCTTCGCCACCCACTTGGTTGGGGTAAAAGCGGTAGCCAATAGCTTGGTTTATTTGGGTACGAACTATGCCCCATTCCTCCGGGAATGGTATGTTTACCGATGTACAGTTTTGGGTGCTACATAGCCAATTTACAATATCCTCATTCTCCTGGAAACTGTAGCTACAAGTAGCGTAAATTAAATAGCCATCGGTTTGTAAACAGGGTAGGCAATCGGCTAAAATTCGCTGTTGGCGACCGCTACATAGGGCTACATTATTTTCACTCCATTCCGCCACGGCATTGGCATCTTTCCTAAATAGTCCGCTACCACTACATGGAGCATCTACTACCAATACTTGTGCTAGGCCCGGTAGGGCGGCAAAATGTTTAGGATCGTTTTGGGTAGCCACCATATTAGGTGTGCCCCATTTGGTACAATTTTCTACTAGTATAGAGTTACGAGTTTTTATTACTTCGTTACTAATTACGGCACCTTCACTAAAGTAATTGGCCAGTAGGGTAGTTTTTCCGCCGGGGGCGGCACACATATCTACCGCTGTGCTATTTTTAGGTAAAGCTAACTGCGTTAAAATATGGTGTATAAACATGCTGCTTGCTTCCTGAACATAGTACGCACCAGCATGAAATAAAGGATCAAAAGTATACGATGGTTTGGCACTTAGGTACCAGCCTTGTGGGCACCAAGGTATAGGCTTGGCAGGAGTTTGTAAGTGCTGCACATGGGCTAGTTTGGCACTATTTACACGTACAGAAAAAATACGTTCCTCCTGTTCATGGGCATGCTGAAAGGCAGGCAAATCCATTCCCGGTAAATGCTGAACATGCTGTAAAAAATGATTAGGTAGTACCAATTATTTTAATTTTGACCATAAAAATTTTGCTGCTATAATAGGTAGAATACTACCATAACTTAAGGCATAGTAAAACAGTTTTTGCTGATCCCAAAAAGCTGTTTTAAAACCGGTACCATTACAGCTTTCCATAAAGTTATACGGAAACATATTGCGGTATACGGGTGTGGTATATAAAAAGCCTATTTCTGCCAATATATATAGTACCAGCACCACGATTGAAATAGCTATACCCCCTTTGTTTTTTACAAAAAAACCTGGCGGAACCAACCACTGTACCACCCATAGGTTTGCTGTAATAACTAGGGTTTGTAAGGTGGGTACTACCCAGCGGGGTACTTCTACACATAAAAAATAAAAGCCAGGTAAATCGTCCATAGCTTCAAAGTGCACACCATTGTTAAACAGTACTTCAAAGCCATAATGACCTACCGCGTAAGCAAGAATTACTGCTAAAAGCCGACCAATGATTTTTGCTACAAACACACGGTGAATTTTAAAAACGAATGGTATAATGTTCCTTCACTTTTGTTTCGGTTCTAAAGAAGGCAATGCCTATAAAAAATAGATCGATGGTAAGCGATACACGGCTATGGTTTTTTACATACGCCCATGCTTGTTCCATTTCTTTACTCCAATAAATATCATCAAAAATTATCATGCTATGAGCATGGGTTTTGGTAAGCAATTGCTCAAAATATTGCACCGTGGGTTGGTAGCGGTGGTTACCATCAATAAATGCCAAATCTACTTGCGAAAGTTGTTGTAAACTTTGCTGTAATGTATGGTCGAAATTACCTAATACAAGCTGAATATTTTTTAGGTTCAATCGCTCAAAGGTTTGCTGTGCTTGGTTTGCCACTTCGGTAGCACCTTCAAAACTTAGTACTTGTGGGTGGTTTTTGGCGGTGGCCAAATAGCTGGTGGTAATACCTAGGCTAGTGCCCAATTCCAAAACGGTTTGGCAGTTATAGTGGGCTACCATCTGGTGCATTAACTGCGAATATTTGGGCGCTTTTAAAGCATTTTTTGCAATGCTTTTTACCGAACGGGTTTTATGACTGGAGAAAGCACTACCAGCCCCCATATCTTCTATGGTTAACAACTGTGTGTTAAGCAATAGTTGCTGCCGCTGCTCTTCAATTTTTTCACAAATTGCCCTAGGTGGTTTTGTATTGAGAACTTGCTGTATAAATTCAAAAACAAAGGGGGAGTGTACGCCATGCCCTTTACCATTTTGAGCGGTAATGTAGTACTGAATATATTTTAAGGCTAACTCAAAAGCGTTGTACATCATAAGTTTACTTGCGTTTCCAGTATTCAAAACTGTAGGCAAAAGCATGTTTATCGTCGGGTGTAAAATTTTGTTGTTCTACTAGTTCAAAACTAGTTGAGGGCACTTCGGGGAAATAGGCATCCGCCTCTGGAAATTCAGCGTGTACCCTTGTTATATATAGGCTAGTTAATAGCGGCATGCTTTGCAAATAAATTTCAGCACCGCCTAGTATAAACAATTTTTTATAAGCGTATTGCTGGGCTATTTCCACCGCATGTGGTACGCTGTGGGCTACCAAAACATCGGGCCATTGGGCTTGCGTATTTCTAGTAATCACTATATTGGGCCTACCTTTTAGCGGTTTACATTGAATAGATTCAAAGGTTTTTCGACCCATAGCCACGGGCATACCCCAAGTGGTAGTTTTTAAAAACTTTAAATCGTTGGGCAAACGCCACAGTAAATCATTGTTTTGGCCTATAGCATTATTGGTACTTGCTGCTACTACTGCAATTATTTCCATAAAAATGCTTTATACCGAAACCTCGGCCTTTATATGTGGGTGAAATTGGTAATTCTCTAACGTAAAATCGCTGTAGGTAAAATCGAAAATATTTTGCACCGCAGGGTTTATAAGTAAGGTGGGCAAGGGGTACGGCGTACGGGTAATTTGTAGTTTTGCTTGCTCCAAATGATTGTTGTACAAATGCACATCGCCAAAACTATGTATAAACTCACCGGGTTGTAGCTGGCATACTTGAGCTATCATTAGTGTAAGTAAGGCATATGAGGCAATGTTAAAGGGTACACCCAAAAACACATCTGCACTACGCTGGTATAGCTGGCAACTTAATTTACCATCGGCCACATAAAATTGGAATAGGGCATGGCAAGGCATCAAGGCCATTTCCTTTAATTCGCCTACGTTCCAAGCACTCACTAATAATCGGCGGCTGTTGGGGTTTGTTTTTATTTGTTCTACCACCTCCGTAATTTGATCTAGGGTTTCGCCATTAGCTGTACCCCAGCTACGCCATTGTTTACCGTACACGGGGCCAAGGTTGCCGTGTTCATCTGCCCATTCATCCCAAATTTTTACACCGTTCTCTTTGAGGTACGCAATATTGGTATCGCCTTTTAAAAACCAAAGAAGCTCGTGTATAATACTTTTTACATGCAGTTTTTTGGTAGTTACCAGCGGAAAACCATCTGCCAAATTAAAACGCATTTGGTAGCCAAAGCAGCTAAGGGTTCCTGTACCGGTTCTATCGCCTTTTTGGGTGCCGTTTTGTAAAATATGTTCCAGTAATGTATGGTACTGCTGCATGGGGCAAAGGTAAGTTTTACAAGTTCATGGCAAGTATACAATAAGGCCTTTAAAAACTTATACCAACTGGTGGGTTTGTTTTACCACACCCATTACAAAAACACTTTGTACTTGGGCTATATTATCGGTTTGGCTTAGTTTGTTTACATGAAAATTGTAATAGGTCTCCATGTTTTCGGTGGCTATTTTCAGCATAAAATCAAACTCGCCGCTAATACTGTAGCACTCTAGTACTTCGGGCATTTGCATAATTTGTTCTATAAACTTGCTGCCCGCCGTTTTATCGTGTTTTTGAAGGCTTACATAGCAAATTACCATTAAGCCACGGTTTACTTTGGCAGGGTTTAGTAAGGTGGCGTATTGTGTAATAATGCCTTCATTTTCCAGCCTTTTTATTCGCTCATGCACAGGGGTGCTACTTAGGTGCACCGCCTGTGATATTTCCTTTACGGTAGCTTTTGCATTGGTTTGCAAAATGCGTAAAATAGCATAGTCTGTCTCGTTCAAGGGGGTGTTTGGCATACAGTGTAAATTTTTCGAATCCTTATGTAGCTAATCTTTATTCTGCTGCGGGTATGCGTGCCCAGTTAATACCACGTTTAATGCGTAATATTTGGGTATCGGTAATTTTAAATTGTTTTACTAGTTTTTTTATGTCTACACCGTCATTCAACATTTTTTTTAGTTGAGCTACTTTTTGTGGGGTAAGCTTGCTGTGCCTAGGTATGGCTAAAGGTGTATTTTTTCTTCTTTCCTTTTCGGCTACTACACCAGGACTATTTTGCTGGTGCTCGGTGGCTTCTTCCCTGGTCATCCATTGCAGGTTGCTAGCGTGGTTGTTTACCTTATTATAGTCTATGTGCGACACCACTTCGTGTTTGGCTTTTGGTTTGGGTAAAAAATATTCTGCTACCAAACGGTGGGTAAGGGCATGATAGTTTACTGTACGGCTTTTTAAATCCTCTTTTCTGGCATCGGCTAGTTTTTGTACGGCTTGTGCCAAAACATCTTTTGCCTCTTTTAGTACTTTTTTACCTGTTTTTTGCTGCTCTAATTCCTGTAGTTGAACAGTAAGTTTATTTACTTGTTTAGTAAGCGATTTTAGTTTTGCCTCAGCTTTAGGTTCTCTTTCCTTAAACAGTTTTACCCGTACTATATTATAACCCTCTGTGTGTGAGCCTTTTATAATATTTCCTTCGCCTCTAAGGCTTGTGGTGCGTAGCCTTCCGTGGTTTGATACATGTAGTTCAAAAGGGTTGGTGTACTCAAAACCAAATACTACTTTCTTCCATTTTTCTTTGTCGTGTTGTTGCGTCATAATGCATGTTTTAATAGTGTGTTACAGGCAGCAACCTTGGGTAAATTTTGGGGTGGAAAGCACCTCGAAAGTTGAATTTTCTGTTTGGACGATTTTTTGGTTCCCATTTAGAAAAAAATTCTTACCTGATGCTGAAAATACTATTATTTTTCTATTTAATTCATTTTTTCGTTCTTGTTTACACTGTAATGTACTTTTGCACCAAACATTATTTATATGAGTACATTAACCTCAACTATCGATTTTACCCTTCCTTACAAGGTAAAAGATATCACTTTGGCCGATTGGGGCCGTAAAGAAATTCGCCTTGCAGAAGCTGAAATGCCAGGATTAATGGCGTTACGTGCCGAGTATGGTGCTAGCCAGCCTTTAAAAGGTGCCCGTATTGCGGGTTGTTTACACATGACTATCCAAACAGCTGTATTAATTGAAACTTTGGTGGCTTTGGGTGCTGAAGTTAAATGGAGTAGCTGTAATATATTCTCTACACAAGATCAAGCTGCTGCCGCTATCGCTGCTGCTGGTATTGGTGTTTTTGCATGGAAAGGACAAACTTTAGAAGAAGCTGATTGGTGTATAGAGCAAACTTTATTTTTTGGTGGTGCCGACCGTCCTTTAAACATGATTTTGGATGATGGTGGCGACCTTACCAATATTGTTTTTGATAAATACCCAGAGTTAATTCAGCATATCAAAGGTTTAAGCGAAGAAACTACTACAGGTGTACACCGTTTATACGAGCGTATGGCAAAAGGTACTTTACCTATTCCTGCTATTAACGTAAACGACAGTGTTACCAAAAGCAAATTCGATAACAAATATGGTTGTCAAGAAAGTTTGGTAGATGCCATACGTAGAGCTACCGATGTAATGATGGCTGGTAAAGTAGCGGTTGTTGGTGGCTATGGCGATGTAGGTAAAGGAAGTGCATTGAGCTTACGTGGTGCTGGCTGTAGAGTAATTGTAACAGAAATAGATCCTATATGTGCGTTACAAGCTGCTATGGATGGTTTTGAAGTAAAACCAATGATTAAAGCTGTAGCTGAGGCTGATATTATTGTTACCGCTAGTGGCTGTAGAGATTTGATTACTGAAAGGCATTTCCGCTTGATGAAGGATAAAGCCATTGTTTGTAACATCGGTCACTTTGATATTGAAATAGATATGGCTTGGATGAATACCAATTATGG
>RDXK01000055.1 GCA_004292605.1 Bacteroidota bacterium | reverse complement strand
TTTAACCCAACTTGTTTCAATGCACCTAATAACTATCTGACTATCATATAGTTATATTAAATTTAATTTTTATTGGGGTAACACATATTTTTTCATACTAAATGGCTTGGGTTTGTATTTTGTTGCCTGATATATTTCTAATGCTTCGGTTATTGGCTCGCTACATTTTTTGATAATGATTACTTTTCCTTTCTCGTTTTTGAAGGATGTTTTCACTATTTTTTGGGTATTCATTATTCTTGTAATGTTTCGCCAGTCGTGATGAATATTGGCGGCTTTTAGTTTGTGCCTGATTGTGTTTACTATCATATAGGCCAATATACCAAGCTGTATATGTGCCATGGTGCGTTCGTCTTTTTGATGGAAAACAGGGCGTATATTTAGCTCGGTTTTTAGTACTCTGAATGTTGCTTCTATTTCGGTTAGGGTATTGTAAATGTCCCAGATTAGCTTTTCTCCAGTTTCTTTAATGGATGTTCTCAAAAAGTAAACTCCTTCGGTTTCTGATGGCTTTGGCAGTTCTTTTTTTGTAAAGGTAAGCCCTGTTGCTATTTGCTTATCTTGCTGTACATCAATGGTATAATGCTTGTTGGCGGCTGGGTATCGCTCTTTTATTCTTCCCAGGCGCTCATGTACTTTTTCTATTTTCTTGGTGCCTCCTTTGCTTTGAATGGACTGGTTGATGTTGTTGAGTTCTTCTTCAAAACGTGCCGAGTAATGGGCGTTCATGGAGGCTTCTTTTACGGCCTTTTGCTCGCTTCGAATGTGTAGAAACTGGTCATCACAATCGGGCTTGGTTATGGCCTTTAGTGCTATCTTATGCCCTCTTCTGTCTGTGATTTCTATTGGCTCAGCATCTGGATTTACGTCCGCATATTCTTTTAGTTTGGCTTTTGTAACGCATAAATAATCGTAACCTTTCTCTTTAAGCATCAGTAAGTTGGGTTCATCGGCAATGCCTGCATCAATTACCACAACTGGCTTGGCTGCAAAGGAGGTATTGGTGGCCAAAGTATCCACAATAGCGACCAAAGTATGGGCTTCGTAGATGTTTCCTTCGTATATTTTGCTGTATTTTACAAAGCCTTGGGCATTGACTACCAGGGCCAATGATACCAGCTTGCAATCGCTACGCTTCTCTTTGCTACGGCCAAATTGGGCCAATGTGCTGCTAGCTTTTCGGCCTTCGAAATAGGTGTTGGTAAGGTCGTAAAATACTATTTTATCTTTTAGGTCAAACAGTTCGTTTGTTTTGGTACAGAGGTGTTGCTCAATTATGGCTTTTTGGGCATATAGTGCATCGCCAGCCAAGTACAATTGCTGGTGGGAGATGGGTTGGTGAGTACCAAAAATAAGCTCTGTAACCGAGGAGGAGCTTCGCATCCATTGTGCGGTTTTATGCTCTGAGGCGGGGTAAACAGCCCTGCTTACAATGAGGGCGATGGCTTTATTTATGCCCTCTTGCCCCATTCCAGTTTCTGCCAATAAGGCCTCTAAACCAAGCTCCTGGATAGCTTGCAGGCACAGCCATTCAGCCCCCACTTCACGTACCTCATCGTGTTTAATGCTTTTCAGGTCAATACGCTCAAAATCTTCTTCAACTACCTGGCTGTCTGCAATATTATCAATTTTATTTAAAGAAAGTTCTTGAGCAATTTTATGCTTTTCACGCAGCTCTTTGTAAAATTTTACGGCTAATTTTTCTACTTCTTGCGAAACATCCGAAAATAAATTATTGACATTGCCAAGGTACAAGTCTTCGATTCTGTTGGCCAGCATTTTAAGTTCATCAGCTTGTAGATGATCCAAAACGCCTAAATTGAGCAGATTGTTATGGCGAGTTTTACCCCCAATCCGAATACTCTCACACAGCCTATAATAGCTGTATATTTTTCCACCCTTTGGGCCTTTATCTATCTTTTTTAGAAACATTCGGCAAAGGTACGAAGCGAAAGCCGAGCCACCAAATCTATGGGGGAACACAAATGAAATTCAATAAAGCTATATACTTGACAATCAAGTATATAGCTTTTTAAGACGTTGAAAATAGTTGAAAATAAGCTAAAAAAACTTGTTTTTCAACAAAAATTACTTGGGTTTTTGTGCTTTTAGGGGGTATGAAATACAAGTTGGGTTAAAAGACCCCTATTCTATTTTATTGTCTGAATCGGTAGCAAAAGCCTATTTTGGTGATGCCAACCCAATGGATAAAATCATAAAGCTTGACAATAAATATGACGTAAAAGTTACGGGAGTTTATGAGGATTTACCACAGAATTCAAGTTTGAGAGATATGTCTTACTTGCTGCCCTGGAAATTGTATTTGATTGCCAATGATTGGATTGGAAAAATGGAAGACCCTTGGGGAAGCAATTTTACACAGACATTTGCTCAAATAGCTGACAATGCTGACATGAACATTGTTTCTGCTAAAATCAAAAATGTAAAATTGAATAAATTGAACAAAGAAGAAGCAAGATACAAGCCAGAAATCATACTACATCCTATGCCCAAATGGCATTTATATGACGAGTTTAAGGCAGGCGTAAACACAGGTGGTCGCATAGAGTTTGTGTGGCTTTTTGGCATAATTGCTGTTTTTGTCTTGCTATTGGCCTGCATCAACTTCATGAATT
>RDXK01000120.1 GCA_004292605.1 Bacteroidota bacterium | reverse complement strand
TGGCAATATCGCTTTCACAAATATTTCGCTTACTAATTCCGTGTCGGGTGGCACCATAGGACTGACAGTTGGTGGAACCAGCAGCACTATTGCGGGTACTTTCTCATTAGGTGCAAGGGCATTTGTACAAGGAATTACCAACGCAGGTTTTTACTTGTCATCATCTACTTTTAGTTTTAACCAAGGTAGTGGACAAACTTATAACGTAAGTACCAATGATAATACATGGCCTTTCTCCAATGTAGCACCTAATATTTCTGTAGCATCTGGTACGGTAGCATTTAATTCAGGGTTGGTGCGTAACATTCGTTCTACGGGTACGCTAACTGTTGCTAGCGGTGCCACTTTAAATGTAACGGGAGCCACTTTAAACTTGGTGTCCGATGCCAACGGAACCGCCCAAATCAATAATTCAGCAGGTACCATCAATGGAAATATCACGGTGCAGCGTTTTATTCCAGAAAAACTTGGTCGTAGATGGACGTTTGTTTCGTCACCCGTGAGTCAGCAAATCAACAATGCTTGGCAGCAGCAGATTTATATCACTGGTAGCACAAGCGGTACCGTTTGTACTGTTGATGGAAATGGTTTTGATATAGCTAATGCACCAAGCCCTAGCATGTTCACATACGAAGCCACCCCAGTAAATGGAACACGGTGGAGAAGTATTCTCAACACTACCTCCAATCTTTCTATTGGTAAAGGCTATCGTGTCAATATTCGCGGCACTAGAGATAATGGTGGCGGATGTACTAATCAGTTAAATTCGGGCACTCCTGCGGCGCCAAACGCTGTTACCTTATCTGCGACAGGTGCTTACGTGCCAAGCGGTACTATTACAATTGCTGGTACTACGGCACACGGTGGTACAGAGGCCTATTCCTTAATAGGCAACCCACATCCGGCCACAATGGCTTTCGCAAACTTTAGAGCAAGCAATAGTAGTGCTATTACCAATCAATTATGGATGTTTAGTTCCAATAATAATGTAAGTAACAACTACATGTCATGGAATGCAGGAACTTTTTCTGGTTCTTGGCCTAGTGAGCTACAGAATGTTACTGAACCGCTAATACCTAGTGGAGCATCGTTCTTTGTAAGCACTACACAAACTGCCGATCAGAATTTAGTATTCGGACAGTCCGATAAACACACGGCATCTGTTGGCGGTAACACCACTTTTAGCAGAAATTCCCAAAGTACAGCTACTTATAGCTGGGATGGTTTGACAAGAATAACCCTCCAAAATTCAGCTGGTAACTACCTTGATGATGCCGTAGTACGTTTTGGTACGGATGCGGACATTACCAATACTAGTAATGGTAAGTTTGATGGTATAAGCTTTAATACTGGTAACAGTGCGTTTATAACTACGGTAAAAGCAGGACAAAACTTAACATTCAATACTCGTTCCCTTGCTTTTAACAACGATACTGTACAGCTAAATGTGTTTTCAAACGCTGCTGGTAATTACAAATTATTGTTTAGCGACATGACTAGTTTCACCGCAGCCGGCGAAGTAGTGTTACGCGACAAGTTTTTAAACCAAAACCAGAATGTAAAAATTACGCCTGATTACAGTTTTGCAGTTACTACCGACCCTGCTAGCGTGGGTGCCAACCGTTTTGACTTGGTGTTTAGAAGTGCTGCTACCTTACCTGTAAACTTTAGCTTGGTAAAAGCCCAGAATGTGGGTGCTAACAGTGTTGCCGTTCAGTGGAGCGTACCAGCGGAGGTAGATATTAAAGAATACATTGTGGAGCGTAGCGCCAATGGCACCAACTTTACACAGCGAGGTACGGTGGCTGCAAGTACTAATGGTACCGGTACTTTGCAATACAGCTTTACCGATGCCCCACGATTAGAAGGAACTAGCTTTTACCGCATAAAAGTAATAGCCAAAAACGGTGCAAGTAAATACAGTCCTGTAGTTTCAGTACGTAGCGGCAAAGCAGTAGAAACATTGCAAGTATTGCCAAACCCTGTAGCTACAGAAGCCACTATTTTATTACAAGGTTTTGAAGGTAATACCACCCTGCAAATACAAAATATGAGTGGTATTGCAGTAAAACAGAGGGTTATTAACGCTACACAAGCCAATATGGTCACCATTTCGGTAGCAGATTTACCAGCAGGTTTATACCAAGTACGTGCCTTCCAGAATGGTACTGTAGTAACTCAAAAATTGATTAAGCAATAAATATTTAAATTAATTATCATGAAAATGTTATTCACCGTATTATTTTTAATATGCTTACAGGGCGTAAATGCCCAGCCAGAAGGCGTTGGTAACGATCCTCTTCAAAACGATGTTCCTTTGGATGGAGGAATCAGCATCCTAGCAGCGGCTGCCGCTGGCTACGGGGCTTATAAGCAAACCAAGGCTAAAAAAGCTCGGCCAACTACCAAGTAATATTGCACTATAAATATTAGCAAAGCGGTCTCTTATCGGAGGCCGCTTTTTTATTGTTACAACCCGTAAAACCAGGCAATCTAATTTGTTTACCAGTACTTGTTTATTCTAGTTACTGAACAGCAGTATCGGAAGTCGGAAGACAAGCTAGTCCCCTTATATAAACGGTAGGCAGCAATATCAAAATATCAATTATCTTTGATAACAACTGAGATGCAAATGCGTAAAACATATTTTATATCATTACTTGCCCTTTGTAGTCTGTTTTTATTTAGCTGCGAAAAGGAGTATAGTTTAGAGGGTGGCACCGCTGCTGCCTCTACCGGTACCTTGAAAGATTCTGTGGGCGCTTGTGTTCCACCGCTAATAATGGGTAATTATGCAGCAGGCACACCCATGACGGATAGCAACTACATCATTGTAGGAGTACGTGTTTTGGTGCCAGGTAACTATGTAATTTCTACCAATACACAAAACGGTATCAGCTTTAAGGATAGTGGTTTTTTTGCTACTACTGGTTATAGGTTGGTGCAGTTAAAAGCTATGGGTACGCCAGCATTAGCAGGAACCAGCACCTTTACTACCAGTTTTGACACTAGCGCTTGTGCCTTTAGTTTATTGGTGAATCCTCCCGGTAGCACGGGCGGCGGTGGAGGCGGCGGTAACCCGCCAGTGGGCATAAACGATAACGACTCTGCTTGGCAGTTTATAGAAAATGGGGTTTTCTTCCACGGCCCATTCACTGCGGTTACTCTACAAACATTACCACCTCCTGCCAACGTAGTAGCATTTAACATGGCCGGTGAAACTTTTGACACAGGCGATAGTACTATCAATATTACCGTAGGCAATAGAACGGGTGCCAATATTGCTGTGGGTACCTATCCATCCAATAACAACTCCGTAGGTTCCACTTTTAATTTTGTGGATGGTGTACCAGCTACGCCAGTGCTTCTATACACGGCTGGCCCGCTAGTTACTGGAGCTAATCTTGTATTCCAAGTTACCAGCTACAGTGCTACCACCAAAATAATTGAAGGAACGTTTTCAGGTACTACACTGAATAATACAGGTGTAGTAAAAAACATTACCAACGGTAAGTTTAGAGCACAAGCCAACTAGTTTTTGACGAAATATTTTATCGAAAGCCAACTAGTTCCGTAAGGGTTAGTTGGCTTTTTTTATGCCCGAACTGGTATAGAAAAGTAAGGTTTAGAGTAATAGGATTGTTGAGCGATAATATCTTTGATATCTAAAATCCAATGATATGAAACAAACCCTATTTGTATTAGGCTTGTGTGTATGTTTCTGTACACAATTAGCAGCACAAAAACCCACACCTCAACTGCCCCTATGGGCACCAGCCAAATGCGGCGATGCTTCGTTCTTATTTATTCCCGCTGTGGATATGTATTACGATGTAGCCAAACAACAGTTTATTTATCAGTCCAAGAAAGGGAAACTAAAATTCAGTCCTGACTTGCCTAAACACATTGTGGAAGATGATTTATTTAACCTTTACAAGGTAATTATCAATCATCCGGCGCCTTATTTGAATTTTGCTGGCGATAGAGCTCGTTATGCGGGGTTTGCACTTAGAAGAGGGCAGCAAACGGTTCGTGAGTATTTAATATTATCGAAAATGGAAGGTATTAGTTTTGAAGAAGAGCCCGTGATGGCAAAGTCGCACTAGTACCATAAGTTAAATGTTTATAACGGGCTGTATCGATAAAGTTGATACAGCCCGTTATACGTTAATAAATTAGTATCTAATCAATTTTTCACCATAAAATAATCCTACCTGAAACAGTTTTTCACATTAGTAACAATATCGAAAAATAATGCTGTTTTCGCTTATATTTACTTTGATTAGTTTTAATTTGAAGATTGTACCTCAGGCCCGAAACCCAACTACATATGAAGAAGCAAATTTTGGCAGTAGATGATGATGTGGTAATTCTAAAGCTCTTAAACCATGTTCTACATAACCATTTTGAAATTATTATGCACAAAAGCGGTATAGATGCTTTTGCTTGGCTCGAATTGGGCAATTTTCCTTCCTTAGTAATTTCCGATTTACAGATGCCATACTTCCCTGGTCAGAGTTTTGTGAAAAACCTCAAAATCAGCGGTTTCTATCAAGATACGCCTATTATCGTGTTATCGGGTATCGCAAATTTGGAAGAGGAAGTAGCTAAGATGCCGTTTAAGGTAGATGCTTATATTCGTAAGCCTTTCAACCCAACAAAGCTAAAGGAAACAATTGACGAAATATTAAGCCATTAATGCACCGACATGACACAAAACTCCTGGGATCTTCCTGCTAATTCCACAAATATTAGGGTAGCTGCGTTTGCGCCAAATGCTGAATTATTTCATTTAGACGCCCTCTTAGGTTGTGAGGTGAGTACTTTTACTAATCAGCAATCGTTCGACGAATATTTATTAGATAGAAGTTTGGCTACGATGCCGCAAGCCCTTTTGATTGAGGCCGACACCGACGGAAAGAACTTCAAAAGTATCGACAAGTTGAAGCAAAATCCGCTATTGAGAGGTGTGGTACTAATAGTTATAGCCAAAGAGCGTAGCAAAGAATTGTTTGAAAGAGCAAGGGCTTTGAAGGTGCACGACTTTTACGCTTTACCGTACGATCCGGCAGTTTTTGCGGAACGTTTGAGTTTTTTGGTAAAGTTTAAACTGATTAAACCAAGTATTGAAGAACTGGGCGAACAAATTAAAGTAAGCTATCAACTACCGTTTGAGAAACGTGCCTTTGATGTATTGTTTGCTGGTGGACTTTTATTGGTACTCTCCCCATTGTTTTTAATAGTAGCTATTGCTATAAGGTTAGAAAGTCCAGGACCAATTGTTTACAAAAGTAAGCGGGTAGGAACTGGGTATAAAATATTCGATTTTTATAAATTTAGAAGCATGCGGCCCGATGCCGACAAATTGCTTGCTCAGCTAGCCAAGGAAAAAAACCAATATGCAGCCGAGGAAGCAGGGGCTACGCAAAGTGCCTTTGTGAAATTGAAAGATGATCCAAGAATTACAAAAATTGGAGCGTTTATACGAAATACTAGTATTGATGAACTACCTCAATTATTTAACATCTTAAAGGGCGATATGAGTACGGTGGGTAATAGGCCGTTGCCACTTTATGAGGCAGAGCAATTAACTAGCAACGAATGGGCCGATAGGTTTTTAGCACCCGCTGGTTTAACAGGGTTGTGGCAAGTAAGTAAGCGAGGCAAACAAGATATGAGCGAAAGAGAGCGTAAGAAGCTTGATAACTTTTATGCCCAAAAGCATTCGTTTTGGTTAGATATGAAAATACTTTTTAGTACCATACCGGCTATGTTTCAAAAAGAGAAGGTGTAATTGCATGAGGAAAATAAAACGCATTATTCTTTTGATAGGGTTGGTGGTTATGGGCAGTGCCCTTCAAGCCCAATCAGAGTCTATGTTAGGCGATGTGGATGCGAAGTTTTTAAGAAAACTTATAGATACCGCTAAGGTAAATTATCCTAAGATGAGGGCATGGGAAAACCGAGTTAAAATTGCTGCTTTGCAAATTCAAAAGGAGAGAAGAAACTGGTGGAGTACCATTACCATATCTCAATTATTTACACCCGCCAATACCTTAAATGTGGTAAATCCGGTTTTATTTAACGGCTACCAACTAGGTATTGTATTAAACTTAGGTAATATATTTACTATACCTAAAAACATAGAAATTGCTAAACAGCAAATGGCTATTTCGCAATTTGAAAAGCAAGAGTATATTTTCTCGCTGGAGTTTACTGTAAAGGAGCGTTACTACAATTATTTGGCACAAAAAGCGATTGTGAGAATGTATACCAGTAGCAGTATAGATGCAGAAAGTAGTGTGAAAGCTATGCGATATAAATTTAGTAGGGGAGAGGTAAAGCTGGAAGATTATAATGGTACTATATTATTGCTGGCACAGCAGCAACAGCTAAAAATTCAAGGTGAAGGAGCCATGTTAATTGCTAAGGCTAAATTGGAAGAAGTAGTAGGGAAAAAATTGGAGGATATTCAATAATGGAAATAACGAACTTTTTGAAATTGCTGCATAGGCAGCGCTACATACTAATTGTAGTACCTGTTATTGCCATAGTGATTACTTTTTTTCTAACTCGGAACCTGCCTAACGAATATACATCCAAGGCACAAGTAGCTACGGGATTGGTAGATCAATCTGCACAAATACTTAATAGTCGTATTATAGATCAGGAGTCGCGTATAATTCAAGAGTTCCAAAATTTGATTCAAATAATGCAATCAAAACGTATTATGGATCAAATCTCCTACGAGCTCATTTTACACGACTTAACAAGTAACCAGCCTTATAAAAGTCCGTCCAAAAAAGTAAAGGAATTAAACGCTTCAGCCCGTGCCCATGCAATAGACGTGTTTAGGCAGAAACTTTTATCGAAGGCCCCATTATCACTATTTGTGGCCGATGAAAAAGGTTTGAGCGAAGTAATAGAAAGTATGGGGTACGATATGGAGGAGTTAAGCAAAAATCTTCGTATTTATCGGTTGAATAGTTCTGATTTTATACAAGTAGAATTTAACTGCCAGGATCCGCTGATGAGTGCTTTTGTAGTGAATAAACTGTGTACAGAATTCATAGATTATTATACAAAATTGGTGAAAGAAAACCAGCTCAAGGCTGTTTCTTTTTTAGATAGTGTAATGCTGAAGAAATACAGAGATTTAGATACGCAGATAACGGGATTGAAAAGCTACAAAATTCAAAACAGGGTACTGAATTTAGAAGAGCAAGCAAAACAATTATATGCTCAATTGGGCGAGTATGAAACAAAGCGACAAGAAGCCGAGCAGGAGATAATAGCAAAGAAAGGCGCCATCCAACAAATAGACGCAAAGTTTAATCCAAATGATAGAAATTATATTGAAACCATACTAACTAAGGTAAATGTTCAAATACTTGAAACAAAAGATTTAATTAACCAAGCAAACAATAATTATTTTAGAACGGGGGATGTAAGGTTTAGAAAAACCGTGGATAGCTTAAAATTAATTCTTACCGAACAAATTCAATTAATTTCAGATAAATATATTTCAAATCCGTTGGTTACTAAAGATGCCTTGGTATTGGAAAAATTAAAATTAAGTATTGAGTTAGACTTGGTACAAAATTCCATTGAAAGTTTAAATAAAGAAATTGATCGACTTAACCAGCGGTTTGATAGGTTGGTACCGCATGAGGCCGTAATTCAAGGTTTTGAAAATAATATCAAAGTAGCCAGCGATGAATATTTAGAAATACTGAAAAAATTTAATCAAACCAGTTTAGATAGCAAGTTGAGCATACGGCTGCGGCAAATGGAGAATGCAATGCCAGGTACCTTGCAACCCTCTAAAAAAATGCTGCTGGTAATTATTGCTGGTATAGTAACTTTTGTTTTTTGTGTAGTGGTTTTATTTGTACTTTTTTATTTGGACGATACTATAAAAAGTATGAAGGATTTAGCCAATGCTACACAGCTACCCGTACTTGGAAATATTGATTTGTTGCCAGGTAAGTCGGTAAACTTGGCAGGTATTTGGCGGGGTGATAGGTCTCCCGAGAATTCGTTGTTGAGAGATCAAATAAGAGCGGCTCGATTTGAAATTGAAATGGAGCTTGGTGCTGGTAAAATAGCCCTTATCAACAGTATTAAAATGAACGAGGGGAAAACATTTTTTACCATTAACTTGGCGTATGCATTTTTGGCGGCGGGAAAACGGGTGGCTGTAATAGATGGAAATTTTAGCAATCCAGCCATAACTAAATTCGCCACCAATAAAATTTACATAGAAGATGTTTTTACGGGTAGAGTACCCCTACATAAATCAAGCGATAATAATGTAGATGTATTTTGTAATAAAGGAAGCGACACTAGTATTCTAGAAATAGCAAAAGAGGCCGATATTGTTCAAGCATTCGACCTGTTGAAGCAAGAGTATGACATTATTTTGATAGAAGCTTGTGGCTTATTTGAATTGAACCGATCTAAAGAATGGACGCTTTTTGTAGATAAAGTATTTACGGTTTTTCAAGCAAATCAGGTAATTCAAGAACCCAAAAAGGTACACGTACAATATTTAAAGGATTTAAAAATTAAGTTTGGGGGGTTGGTA
This sequence comes from Bacteroidota bacterium, assembly GCA_004292605.1. Classification (GTDB taxonomy): domain Bacteria; phylum Bacteroidota; class Bacteroidia; order Chitinophagales; family Chitinophagaceae; genus UBA10646. The sequence goes on along the minus strand of RDXK01000120.1, from coordinate 16,605 downwards.
TTAAATAAAACTAGCGTTCCCTATAAGAATAAGGGTATACGCAGTGCACTTGTAAACCGATACAAAAGGTAGCTATGCCAAATGTTATTATATATATACTCTATCTTATCCAAATACTAATTGGCTACCACTTAGTGTTCCCACTGCTGTTGTTTGTGATACACAAATTTTTTCGATGGCCCATCAATAAGTCTTCCGTAGGTACTACCAATGATTATGGTATTATTGTTACTGCATACGAACAAGTAAATCAAGTGCCAGCAGTAATTGATTCACTTGTAAAAATGAATTATGAAAATTATATAATTTATGTAGTAGCCGATAATGTGGCCGATGTAAGTAGTATTGAAAACTTAAGCCCAAGAGTGCGGGTATTAAGGCCACCTAGTGTTTTAAAGAGCAATACTAAAAGTCATTTCTTTGCTATAAAGCATTTTGACAGGCCTCATACACATATTACCATCATTGATAGCGATAACCTAGTAAACAAGGAATATCTTAACCAATTGGATGTATTTTTTAATCAAGGTTTCGAGGCTGTTCAGGGTGTTCGAAATCCCAAGAATCTTAACACTACGTACGCCTGTTTAGATGCGGCTAGAGATATTTATTATCATTTTTATGATGGTAAAATATTATTTCAGTTAGGAAGTTCAGCTACCCTTGCGGGTAGTGGAATGGCCTTTACTACGCAGTTGTATAAAGACTGTTTGGAAAACAAGGGCGTAGAAGGTGCCGGATTTGATAAAGTTTTGCAGTATCAAATTTTACGGCGAAATAAACGTATTGCCTTTACATTGGATGCAGAAGTGTTAGACGAGAAAACAACGCAAACCCAACAATTGGTAAACCAAAGGGCCCGTTGGATAAACACATGGTTTAAGTATTTTTCCTATGGTTTTTCCTTAGTAGGAATGGGTTTAAAAAATATGAGTTGGAACCAATTTTTGTTTGGTTTAGTGCTGTTACGGCCACCATTATTTTTATTTTTATTATCGGGCATAGTGTGCCTAGGTATCAACATATTTTTTGTGCCGTGGGTAGCGTTGATTTGGGCAGGGGCTTTTTTCGCCTTTGCTGTTGGTTTTATGCTTGCTTTATGGAGTAGTAATACACCTGCCGTAGTTTACAAGAGTTTAAAAGGCATACCCTTATTCATGTTTTATCAGGTAAAAAGTTTGCTATTGGCACGCAAGGCCAACCAAATTTCAGTAGCAACAAAGCATTTTGAAAACACCACCCATTAATCCCTTAGTACGTAACACATGAAAGTTTTTTTACAAAGAAATTTACAACGCATACTAGGCTACCAAGCGTACTTAACCGTTTTTTCTATTTATTCTGTGTTTCGTGCTTTTGCAGGAAAGTATGAGGTGGAGTTTTCGGAATTTTTAAAATTACTTTCCCATCGGCCTGACGGCTGTATTTTAGATGTGGGAGCTAATATTGGTATTACCGCCGTACCGCTAGCAAAGAAATTCCCAAAGGAAACCATTCATGCTTTCGAACCTATCCCCGCTAATATGCAAACCCTACAGAAAGTTAGCAATATTTTCCGTTGCAGTAATATCAAATTTCACCCGATTGCTCTTAGTAATAGCAGTGGAGTGGCTACTATGATAGTTCCAGAAACCGATGGTGTTAAGCGGCAAGGGTTAAGTAGAATGCAGGGTATTGATGATGAAGCCTTATATACCGAGGGTGAGGAAATTACGGTTCAGTTAACCACACTTGACGATTGGTGGCAGAATAGTAAAAACCCTGCAGTAAAAGGGATAAAGATGGATGTTGAAAATTTTGAATACCAAGTTTTACTAGGCGCTAAACAATTGTTATTAAACAACAAGCCGATTATTTATTGTGAACTTTGGAACGATGATAAACGAATCAGCTGTATACAGTACATGCACGGCTTGGGCTATAGTGCTTGTGTTTTTGTAAACGGTGCTATAGTGCCATACACAAATCAAACAGTGATGAATTTTTATTTTATTCCGGTAAGTAAATAGCCTTTTTATGAGAGTAAATCCTGAGCCCAAGAAAATAAGAAGTATTTACGATAGAAATTTATCGGCCCATGAACGAAGTATACAAACAGCGGCCGTAGTTTTGGTAGCGCTGAGTGTATATTTCTTTTTTATAAAACTTTTGTTTTTATAGCACGTCAGCAATCCATATCGTTTAAATGGCTAATAGCCCTGCAACACTGGTGGGAAGAAACCCGTACACAAGTGCTACAGCAAAATTTACGCCACCCAATAGTTTTGGTAGCATTACTTGCTATAAGCGTGTTTGTAAGTTTTGGGGTTTATAAATTTGGATTGGTTTTCGCTATTCTCACTGCCGTCGCGGTAGTAGCTATTCCAGTGGCCTGTGCCATTATTGCCTATCCGGCGGTAGGTGTGGTAGTAACTCTTGTAGCGGCTTATCTTATCATGTGGGTAATTAGGTTTGGTATCAATTTCCCGTTGGGTACCATTATGGACGGGCTGCAGGCGCTGTGCTTATTTGGATTTTTCCTACGAATGAAACGCGAGCAAAATTGGGTGATTTTTAAAAATCCAATTAGTTATGTAATAGTGGCGTGGATTATTTATAATTTTATAGAAGTAGCTAACCCATGGGCTGCTTCAAAATTGGCTTGGGTATACACCGTACGTAGCGTAGCCTTAGTAATGTTAATGTACTTTATATTTTCCTATCAAATTCGCACCGTTCGATTTATTAAGTTCATTCTGAAGCTATGGATTTTATTGGCTGTGTTTGCGGCCGTTTACGCCATAAAGCAGGAGTTTTTTGGGTTTGCTCAATTCGAACTCGATACACTTCAGGACCCTGAAACCATTCTGCTCTATTTTATAGATGGGCGCTGGCGTAAGTTTTCTATTTTTTCTGATCCGGTGGCTTTTGCATATAATATGGTTACAGCAAGTATGCTATGTATTGCACTTATGTGGGGACCAATATCATTTATAAAGAAATTAATACTTGGCTGTTTGGTTTTGTTGTTTTGGGTAACTATGTTATATAGCGGTACTCGAGGGGCTTATGTACTGGTTCCTGCTGGTTTGGCCATGTTTGCACTACTGAACCTTACTAAGCGAATTCTGATAATGGGTATAGTGGGAGCATTGTTTTTTGTAGGTCTTATTTTTGTGCCCACAAGTAACCCAAGTATAAAGCGTTTTCAATCGGCGTTTGCACCATCGGAAGATGCTAGTTTTAACGTTCGTAAAATGAACCAAAAGCGTATACAACCTTTTATTTTATCGCACCCCATTGGTGGTGGTTTAGGTGCTACCGGTATTTGGGGGCAGCGGTTTTCACCTGGTTCTTTTTTGGCTACTTTTCCGCCGGATAGTGGTTATGTACGGGTAGCTGTGGAGCTTGGATGGATAGGTTTGGCACTCATTTGCACATTAATGTTTGTGATTTTGCGGGAGGGAATCAAGAACTTTTTTGCCATTCACAATCCACAGTTGCGAAGTATTTGCCTTGGTATGGTACTGGTGGTTTTTTGCTTACATATAGGCAACTACCCACAAGAGGCTATTGTTCAGTTTCCGTCAAACATATATTTCTACTTGGCGGTGGCTTTAATAAATGTGTGTTACAGAATTGATCAGGAAACACAGGCCGCTTTGCACAGTGAGGCCCAATTATTGAAAAACACACCTAATCCAATATAACTACCATGCTACAAGGGGAAACATTTTTTATTCTAGGCTTACCCAAGCATGATGGGCCGTACGAAAGTACCAACTACACTATTGCAAAAATGCTAGCGGAACATAACACCGTTTACTATATTGACAACCCCTACACTTGGAAGGATTTTGCCACGGAAAAAAATTCTCCACAAGTACTAAAACGGAAGAAGCTAGGATTGTTTAAAAAAGCAAGTCTTGGACTATTATCTACCGAGAATCCTAATTTACACATTGTAGTTACGCCGCTATTACCTAGTTTAAATTTTGTGCCAGAAGGTTTGGTATACCGGAATTTACTTAACTGGGCAGAAACCATCATTCGTAATCGTATTAAGCAAATTATACAAGCAAAAAATATTCAAGAATATATTTATATCAATTCGTTTAACTTTCATTATCCTAAGGTGGCCAAAGGCCTACAGCCTAAGCAAACCATCTACTACTGTGTAGATCCGCTGGTGAGGCCCTTTGATGTAAAGCACGGATTAATTAGTCAGCAATATTTAATAGAAACTAGTGATATTGTTTTGTGTACTAGCAAAAAGCTATACCAGGATATTAAGCCGCAGAACGACCGTACTTATTTTGTACCCAATGCCGCCGATATTACCCACTCTAGCAAAGCACTATTAGCTAGCACACAGCCCAACGAAGCTGTAATGAAGATAGCGGCACCACGTATAGGGTATTTTGGTAATATAGAACGGCGGATAGATTTTGACATGCTTCAGCAAGTTACCCAAGCGTTGCCCCAATATCACTTCATTTTTGTGGGTCCGGTGGAAGCAGAGTTTATACCCAGCTGGTTTCATGAGCAAGCCAATATTCATTTGTTGGGGCGTATGCCGTATAGCGAAATGCCCGGTGTGTTGAAAGCTTTTGATGTGGCATTATTGCCCTTTAAAAAAGACGAGGTAAGTGCTACCATTTTCCCTTTGAAATTATTTGAATACCTCGGTGCTGGGAAGCCTACCGTGGCTATAAATTTTAACGACGATTTACTGGCCTTCACAGGTAATTCGGTACCATTTTGTAGTACCGCCCAAGAGCTTACCAAGCAAATACAAGACGCTTATGAGCAAAGGGCAGATGAACAAAAAATACAAGAACGTGTGGCCATAGCACAAGGTAATACCTGGCAGCAGCGTTTAGAGTTGATAGAAAAAATTATTGTAAACAATATTGAAACCCTACCCGATTATGCATACTAATACCATACACATAGTACTTACTTGCGACAATGATTTTGCCATTATGGCATCGGCTTGTTTAAAAAGTATAGAAGCTACGCATAAAGGTGAGATGGATGTAAAAATTTGGTTCGTGAGCGACGGTATCACGGAAAAAAATCAACAAAGATTAAAAGATACTACTCGATTTTCCATAGAGTTTATTGATATGAAAAATGCCATACCACCGGGTATGACAATGCCTAGCGATACCAGTTTATTTCCGCTAAATGTTTATTTGCGTTTATACATTCCTTACTTTATTCCGCAGGAAATAACACAGGTAATTTACATGGACGTAGATATGATTTTGAAGGCCGATATTCAAGATTTATATACTACGGATTTGAGTAACCACATTATTGCGGCTGTGCCGGATATGCGGGTAACTACTTTTGATAATAGCTGGGGCGGAATATTGAATTACAAGGAACTAAATTTGCCAGGCGATGCACCGTATTTTAATGCAGGTATGTTTGTGATTAATACAAACCAATGGCGTGCTGCTAATACTACTGAAAGGGTTTTGAAAGTGATAAATGAAAACCCTAAATATTTGAATTACCCTGATCAGTATGCACTCAATGTATTGTTTGTAAATAGTTGGAAGCAATTACACCAAGGCTGGAACTTTTTTGTGAGTGAGCCACCGCAGGAGCCTATTTATTTGCTACATTTTGTTTCAAGAAAACCCATTTATAAAACGTACAGTGGCAAACCTGAATACAAAGTAGAGTTTGATAAATACCTAGCCCTAACACCGTGGAAGGGTACAAAACCCATTGGCGAAAGTTCAAGGTACTTTAAAAAACTCAGCATAGTTTGGGAAAAATTTGTAGCCAAGTTTACCAAATAGCTACCTACAATTTTGCATCCTTTTTGTACTTACCCGTAACATATTCGCCCATACGGGAAATATGCAGTCTGGTTCGGTTCCAAAATGCTTGTACCACGCCACCATCCATCAATAAACGGCGGGGCGATGTAAACACCAACGCATCGGGGTGCGATACCATTTGCAATCGGCCCTGTGTAAGTAAGTTAAGTGCCATTTGGCCATCCTCGGCCATATCTATATAATCGCTTCCTTCATTGGTTCCTTTGCGTACTTCTCGTACTTTAAAACCACCACTTTCCAAACCTACCTTGGTAATAAAGCCCATATTATAACCTAGTACATTCAAATGTTCTCGGTTCTTTTTCTTCATATTAATAAGTACACCGGTTAGTTGTTCGTAAAACCAAAGTCCAAAGCGGCCACTGCCAGGAGGTGGTATAAAAGCATACCTGCCATACACACCTACCACGCCTTTATTTTCCATCAATGGTTTTACCATATGGTCTATCCATTTTGGTGGATAAAACGTATCGCTATCTGCACATAAATGATATTTTCCTCTAGCTTTTTCTAGTCCCATTTGGCGGGCATGTGGCGTACCTTGCTCTGGCTGTAGGTAGCTACGTACACCTAATAAATCGAGCACTTCCTGTGTTTTATCTTTCGAGTTATTGTTTACCACACACAGCTCTACTTTTAGGGTAGTTTCATTACTACTGAGCGATGAAAGTGCACGGTATATATTGTTCATTTCGTTCCAAGCAGGAATCATGATAGATACATCGGGCTCATCGTGTTTAAACTTACTTATTTTATTTCGCAGGTGTTCTATTTCGGCAGGCGTTAAGTCGGCAAAATTTTTATTGGCGTACAAGTGTTCATGAATCCATTTGGGCAAAGCGAACATAGCAGGCATACTAAAAAAGTTTTAGCTTAGGGTAAAACAATATCAAGTGTAATATAAGTAACGGTTTGCAAATTGTATATTTTACTGTAGTTTGTGGAAATAAATATTCCTTTCATTTTTGGGTTCTATTCTATGCTTGTAAAACTGCTTCAAAAGCTTCAAAACAAACACTTTCTGTCGTTAGCGGGTAATGGCATTATGGCTATTTTAAGTGTGGTAACTGTGGCCATATTGTATAGAAATTTAACGCCTAACGATATAGGTAGCTGGGTGGTTTTTCAAACAGCCTATGTATTGGTAGATACGTTTAGAACTGGTTTTTTGCAAACTGCTCTTATAAATTTTTATGCAGGGGCACAAGAAGCCAGAGCTAAAGAAGTGGTAGGCAGTACATGGTATTTAGGTATTGTAATTACGGGTATAAGCTTGGTGGTTTCTGTACCGGGCTGGCTTTTATTACCTTATATTACTAATGAGGGTTTATATGTGACGGTACAATGGTTTTTTGCCACCTTTTTTTGTACGCTACCAGTAGTAATGGCCACTTGGGTTTTACAGGCGGAGCATAGGTTTGATAGAATTTTATATGTGCGTTTGGTGAACCAAGGTAGCTTTATAATAATGGTACTAATACTTATTTATTTGAATAAAATAAATATTCAATGGGTAATGTTTGTAAATGTGCTGGGTTGTTTTTTTACGCTGTTATTAGTGATGCTAAATGGTTGGGCTAAACTTCCTACGTTGGTACACAAAACTAAGGCTGGTATTACGGAGATTTTTCATTTTGGTAAGTACAGTGTAGGCACTACTATTAGTGCAAACTTACTTCGTAGCTCAGATACTTTTATTATTAATGCATTGCTTGGGCCTGCCGCTGTAGCTATTTATAATTTACCACAGCGCCTGCTAGAAATTATTGAAATTCCTTTGCGTAGTTTTTTGGCCACGGGTATGCCAGAAATTGCCGCGGCGGAAAACATGGGCGATAAAGTATTACTTAGAAATACCCTGTATAAGTATGCTGGTATACTTACCATTTTAATTATCCCCGTTTCTATTGGTGCCGTAATATTGGCCGACGTAGGGGTTGGGTTGCTGGGAGGAAGTAAATATTTACAAACTGAGGCAGCAAATTTATTTAGAATATTTATGGTATTTGCCTTTTTGTTTCCTATAGATAGGTTTGTGGGTATTACGTTAGATGTAGTGAAGCAGCCCAAGCTAAACTTCATAAAAGTATTGCTAATGTTGGTGGTAAACGTAATTGGCGATTTCACGGCCATTTATTTTATGAAAAGTGTTTATGGTGTGGCGGTGGCAAGCATTCCTACGTTTGTAGTGGGTGTATGTTTTGGTTATTTTAGCTTACGTAAATTTTTACCAATCACCTTTTCCAAGTTCTTTTCAGTGGGTTATGTAGAAACAAAAATATTACTTCAGAAAACTCTTCGAAAGTCGTAGGGTATTGTTACACGTTTACACTACAATAGAATTTATTCAGCTTGGCTTGTGGTAGCCAAGTGTAACTAAACTGTGTGGCAGCAAGGGTAATTATTTGCAGTCCGTAATGTTCAAACGCAAACTCTTCTTCCATAGTTTTAGACTCACTTATGCCAAATAGCAACGTGTTGGTGGAACTATAGGTAGCCGTTACAGTATTATAAACTGTAGCAATATAAGGTATGGTTTGCTTACTAAATATTTGCATAGCAAAAGGTGGTGGAGGGCCATCATCCAGCTTTTGAATTTCTAGTACATCTGATTGACATCTTATACCCATTTCAAAAAAAGCACCTTGGGTATGTTTCACCCCGTTTGTATATAATTCTATAAAAATATGATTGGCTTTTTTTAATAAGCGTAAGGCACACTTTTCATCGTACTGCTTATAAATGATCTCTTGAAAACTGTGTAGGTGTGTAAGAATACCCTCTGTTTTTGCAGGGCAGTTCATAATTATCCAAGAGGGTATTGTGGTATTCATACCTTGAGGCTAGGGTAAGTTTTCAGCGGTGGTATAGATAGTGAAAACTTTATCTAGCCTTATTAGTTTGAACAAGTCTGATACGTCTTCTTTTAGTTCTATAAGCGATAGTTCGGCATCTAATGTAAGGCACTGTTTCATGCAAGATACTAATGCTGCTAAAAACGAACTATCTACATAAACCACATGGGTAAAATTTACTACTAATTTGGTATGTCCCTGCGTTAGTTCATTTAAAATAAATTCTTTAAAACCAGCGGCCTGTTCTAAATTGGCTTCAGGTTCCATGATGGTTATTATTCTGTATTGGTGAAATTGCTTGCTTTTACAAATCATATTTCATTGGTATTTAGTAAGTAAAGTAAACTTGCATCGTCTACCGCTCTTGCAGTTTTCAATGCATCAAAAACATAGTCGATATTTTTATGGGTAGTTACATGGGTTACCCATTTATTTTTAAAACTATCATAATCACTTTTCTTCACGTCGTTCGTTTCCACATCTATCATGCCATCGGTAAAAATGGCCAGGCTATCGCCTGCTGCCCACTGTATAGGCGTTTGTGTATATTTTGCTTTTACACTTAACCCTAATAGCCATCCATCGGCGTGTATGGTTTCGGCAGTTTGTGTTTTGGCTTGGTAATGTATAATGGGTAAGTCGCCGGCACCACAGTACGTAAGGGTATTGCTCTGTTGATTATGTACTACGATGGATAAGGTGCAAAGAATATCCTGTAAGGTTTCATCGGCACAAATTACATGATTGATTTTTTGCATAATTATAGCTGGTTCCGTAATACCGTCTAACACACAAATACGTATAGCGCTGCGTATATAACTAAGTATGCCAAATGCAAAAAACCATGCCTTCCATTTTTTCCCCATCACATCGCCTACTATAAAAAAAGTATGTTTTTGTGCAGTGGTAATTACATCTATAAAGTCGCCCCCCGGAAAATTGTCATACGGCTGATAATAGCATTTGGCCTCTATACCAGGTAAAGGATCAATTTGCGAAGGAAAGCTTTTGAAATTAAGGGCGGCGGCGGCTACCTTCACCTCATTTACACTCACTTGCTGCTGTTCGGTAACGGTGTTAAATACATTATTAACTTTAGCTACAATTACATCTAAAGGAGTGTCTTTTGTTATATAATCAATGGCTTTAAGGTTTAAGCCTTCTACCATTAAATGTTTACTTTGGTGTGCTGTTAAGAATAAAAACGGAATTGATTGTGTGGTACTACTTAGTAGTAACTGTTCCCTTAAATAAAAGCCATTCTTTTCTGGCATCTCATAATCGCTTAAAATTATGGCTGGTTTTTTTAATAAAGCTAATTCTAGTGCTTTGTCTGCACTGTCGGCGGCAAATACTAAGTAACCACTATTTACAAATGCTTTTTCTAGCACCTTAAGCATTAATATATTATCGTCTACCACCAATATTGTTTTTTGTATACTCATTAGTCTTCGTCTTTCCTGGGTAATATGGTTTTGATAATTATATAAATGCCTATAAGTATAATTAGTAAAGAAATTACATCCATAATAGTTACACCGTCATTTTCGGTTAAGTAAAATAACGTGAACATTTCAAAATAGGGTGGTGCCGGCATCACAATCATACCAAAGCCTAACAGTATCATTGTTATACCTATGATGATGGCAATGGCTTGTTTCATCCAAATTCTTTTTTGCATCCGTTTAGATAATTTAGAATCCAACTGGTGTTCGTGGAGTAAGGCAGACAAACTATCAAGTTTTTCTAATCGGGATAAAGAACTGTCTTCTGCAACGGTTTGAAACGCCGAAATTGCTTGGTTTACAGGAGAATTATGTGAGGTGAACTTGCCAATTTTATTTTTTATTTGCAGCAGTTGTATTTCGTCTAGCCAGCCTTCGTCTATTGCATGCAAAAGCTCTCGTACCTTAGTATTAATTTCAGTTTTACTAGGGGGTGCAGATGCGGAAGTTGATAAGGGTTGTATATCTTTAAGCGTGCTCAAACAACTGTACTTTTACTAAATGTATACATTCATTTGTTTTAAACCAACTGCATGAAAAAGGTTTCTATCATCACAATAAATTATAATGGAAAGTTAGTAACCGAAGAACTGCTACACAGTTTGCAATACATCAATACCTACCCTAACTTAGAAGTAGTTGTGGTAGATAATGCTAGCAGAGAAAACCCAGTACCTGAATGGCAAGAAAAATATCCCCATTACACATTTATGCGTGCCGAGGAAAATGAGGGCTTTGCAGCAGGTAACAATCTTGGTATAGATGCAGCCACGGGTGATTTTTTATTTTTTATCAATAACGATACTATTGTTACCCCTACACTTATTGCACAAATGGTAGAGGCTATGGAGGCCAACGAAAAAATAGGTTTGCTATCGCCCAAAATTATGTACCACGAAAAGCCAAACATTATTCAGTATTGTGGCTTTACGCCCATGAATTTTTATACTTGCAGGAACGCTTGTATTGGTCAATACGAGGAGGATAAGGGCCAATACAATGCTGCTAGCGGCACTACGGGTTACGTACACGGTGCAGCCATGATGGCTCGTAAGGAACATATAGCGTTGGTAGGTAAAATGCCGGAGAACTTTTTCTTGTATTATGAGGAGGGCGACTGGTGCGAAATGTTTAAACGTAAGCAGTTAGATATTGAAGTGCTTACTACCGCCGTTATTTATCATAAGGAGTCAATGGCTGTTGGCAAAAACAGTGTGTTAAAGGAATATTTTATTACTAGAAACCGAATTTTATTCATCCGCAGAAATGCTTGGTTTTATCAAAATTTTGTTTTTCTTCTATATTTTTTTCTAGTGGTTACGCCTAAAAAAATAATAGGATTTGCCATAAAATGTGAGTGGAAATTTATTGTTGCTTTTATTCAAGCCGTTTGGTGGAACCTTACTAACAGCCGTACCAGCAATTTTTTGTACATCCCTAAATATTAGTTTCAATGATATATATATTATTTTGGATAAGTTTATTTATTGTATTCTACACTTTTGTGGGTTATGGCATTGTACTGTACGGTATTGTGAAGATAAAACGCTTGTTAAACCCACGTAAACAAATACTATACAGTGAGCCAGAATTACCAAGTTTAACTTTAGTAGTAGCGGTGTTTAATGAGGCCTATATTTTGGCAGATAAAATTAAGAACACCCTTGCCTTGCAATACCCTGCAGAGAAGTTGCATATTATTTTTGTTACAGATGGCAGTACCGATGAGTCGCCCGAGATCGTAAAAAAACACCCCAGCATACAGCTAATGCACAGTGCTGCCCGTAATGGTAAAATTGCGGCCGTACACCGGGCCATGCAGCAGGTAAACACTGAGATAGTGGTTTTTACTGATGCCAATACTTTTTTAAACAAAGAGGCGCTAGTTTTTATCGCTAGTCATTATAAAGATGCCACCGTGGGTGCAGTATCGGGCGAAAAACGAGTGTATAGTACTACCAACGATGCTACTGCCGGCGAAGGAATTTATTGGAAATACGAGAGTGCCTTAAAAAAATGGGATGCCGAATTGTATAGTGTAGTAGGGGCGGCGGGAGAGTTATTTAGTGTGCGGGTAAGTTTGTATGAAGCCGTGCCTGCCGATACCGTGCTAGATGATTTTATGATTAGCCTAAAAATTGCTGCCAAGGGTTACCGCATAGTGTATGAACCTGCGGCTTATGCTATGGAAACTAGTAGCGTAAACATAGCCGAGGAATTGAAAAGAAAAATTCGAATTGCCGCCGGCGGTATTCAGTCTATTATTCGCTTGGGCGAATTGATGAATCCGTTTAAACATCCAGTTTTATCGTTCCAATATATCAGTCATAGGGTTTTACGGTGGACGGTTACGCCATTTTTACTGCTGTTGGTGCTAGCTTTAAACGTATGGTTAGTAGTACAAGGAGCGAGTTGGTTTTACACTATTTTGTTAGTGGGCCAAATGGGTTTTTATACAGCGGCAATTCTTGGTTGGCTGCTGGAACAGCGAAATATTAAAGTGAAAGTTTTATTTATTCCCTATTATTTCTGTATGATGAACTATGCAGTTTTAGCAGGAATTATTAGATATTTTGGTAAAAAACAAAGTGCCGCCTGGGAAAAATCCAAACGCCAAATTGCTTAGTGGTAAAGGGTTTGAGAGAAAAGGCAAAAAAAAGACCGAGGTAAAAACCTCAGTCCGTTTTTAATCCGTACCCTATGAAAACAGGGTGAAGATATCATTAATTTTCAAATCGCCAACTTACGGAAGGGTAATATTCTGTACGGATCCGTTCACGGTAAGTACCGCTTGGTTATCGCAAGTGCCGGTTCCATAGTTTAAAAATGCTGTATTTGTATTGCGGGTAGTTTTTACTATTCCTTTTACTAGCCAGCGGCAGTTAAACCTGCGTATAAGTGGTTCAGTAATTTCGCTAGTCCACTGTGTGGTATTGGTTCCTCTTACTACGGTACCATTGGCATTACCAGTAATTCTAAATACATCATCTGCAGGTGAGTTTGGGGTACCATTTCCTTCGGTTTGTAGCCAGCTTCTTGTACGGTTCCATGCGGTGTAGTTACCGTTGGGGCGGGTAATTTTGCCATTGGTTACCGTGCTGGTAAATCCTCTGTTATTGCTGGTGCTGGTATTTTTAGCCACATGTGTTCCTTCTACCTTATTACTATCTATAAAATAATTCTGGAAGGTGGTGGTAGCTTGGCTATTGATTACACTCATTGGGCCTGTATACACGGTAACGGTTTTGCCTCGGCGGGTTCTACCATCTCTACCTACACAGCCATTACCAAAATCTACAGTCACCGTTTTGGGGTACACATTGGGTGCTAACGGTGTTACGGTAACATTAAAGCAACGGGTAGTTCCAGGCTGGTTTGGGTTACTAGGTGGTGTGTTGGGTGGTGTAGGGTTGGTACTATCGCCTCGGCTGGTTTCTGCGGTATTGGCAGTAGAATTTTCTCTACCAAAAATACCAATGCCGCCACCTATTCCTACTTCACCTTCCATACCTACAGCGTTGTCAAACACATCGTTGTAAATAGCTTCGGCCTCATCATCGCTTTGGGCGCTAACGGTAGTTTCAACGGTAGCTTGTTGATCGTCTTGAACGGAGTTATCATTTTTATTACAGGCAAGCAATACCATGCAGGTAGCCAATGCCGTGAAGCCGTTTCTTAGTAGGCTTGTTTTGTTCTGTATCATATTATTTGGGTTTTAGTGAATGGTAGACTTGCTAACATTCGTTGGGTTTAAATATTTATTTAGTTTTTTTGCCGCATGCACATAATTGATAGTCATATTCATTTATACGCCGACGAATACATTGAAGATAGAGAACAGCTAATAAACGCTGCTGAAGCGGGTGGTGTTACATCTTTTTTACTGCCAGCTATTGATAGTGCCTCCCATGATGCTATGCTTACGTTAGAGGCTTTTTACCCGGGAAAATGTTTTGCCATGATGGGGTTGCACCCTTGCTATGTAAACGAGAAGGTACATCAGGAGCTAGATGAGGTAGAACGATGGCTACACCAGCGAAATTTTATTGCTATTGGCGAAATAGGGCTCGATTATTATTGGGATACCAAGTTTGCCACTGAGCAAAAATTGGCTTTTGAGGTTCAAATGCAGTGGGCTTTGGAGCGTTCTATGTCTATTTGTATTCACACTCGTAACGCTATGCAGGAAACCATAGATATGGTAAAACCATTTGCCAAAAAGGGTTTGCGGGGTGTGTTTCATTGTTTTAGTGGTAGTTATGAATCGGCTCAGCAAATTATTAATATGGGCTTTTACCTAGGCATTGGTGGTGTGGTAACTTATAAAAATGCGGGAATAGCCGAAGTGGTTTCTAAAATTGGTTTACAGCATTTGTTGCTAGAAACGGATGGGCCTTATTTGAGTCCGGTGCCTCATCGGGGCAAGCGAAATGAACCTGTTTTTATTACAGCAGTGGCTCAAAAAATAGCGGATTGTTTAGAAACTTCCGTTGGCGAGGTGGCTTCCATTACCGCCAATAATACAAAGCAGCTTTTCAATTTGCCAATTGATATATAATGGTTAGTTTCGCAGCCTTAAAATTTTCTTAGTAGGGAGACTTGTCCGAGTGGTTTAAGGAGCACGCCTGGAAAGTGTGTATACGGGAAACTGTATCAAGAGTTCGAATCTCTTAGTCTCCGCATCAGAGCCTGCCATGCAGGCTTTTTTTATGCGTATAAGTTTTTTGTATGCTCCAAAATGCGTAAAAATAACCTGAAGTTTTTTGGTTTTTCCTGTGCAATGGATGGCTTTTGTAGTTTCCCTATTTAATCCCATGCCCATGACAGTATCATTCACTGGCAGCAAGCCATCTTGCCTTAAAATAGGCCATGTACGTTCGCCTTAAAAAAAATCTCAAAGTATTAAATTAACCCTAATGCCAAGATGAGTAAATGCTTTGTGTATTAAAGCATACTAATCTTGCAACCTTAAACACTTGAAAATTTACTTTTATGAAATATACATTCCATCAAATTCGAAATATTTTCGTGGCCTCTACCATACTACTGGCCGCAGTTGCTTGTAAAAAAAACAACGATGTGGAAGCGGTAACACCTGAAGAAAAAATGGGTGCCGACGGGTTTAACTACATCACTACAAAAGATGTTACCTTAAACCTTCGATTACTATCCAATAACAATGAGCCTATTGTAGGTGCAAAAATAAATTTATATGCACCCGGCAGAACCAATGCAAACCAAAGTTTATTCACTGCCGTATCCGATGCTAGTGGGTATGTACGTAGCACGGTAACCATACCTAGCTTTTTAGATACCTTATTAATTGACCCTGCTTATATAGGTTTGATGCGTTATGCCAAATCCTTTATTTCAGGTAATAGTATCAACGCCGTTATTGGTGGTTCTACCGGTTCATCAGGAAACATAGTACCTACCAGCCGCTTAGTAGGCTCTTATATACCCACTATTTATCCTACTAATAATTTTAGAAACTTAAACGGTACTGTTTATTCCTACATGGGTACCTACGATAGTTGGGGCCGTCCAAATTACCTCGATCCTGTGGGCGATGTTATTTCTGCTGGCTTTTTGAGCCGTTTAAATGCATCGTTACCCGAGGCTAGCGATTTACCTTCTCGTAGTCCTTCCTTCTTCAGTTCTAGCGTAAATCTAAATATCAATGTTACACAAACTGCCGATGTTTGGATTACATTTGTATCAGAGGGGGCGGGGTATAGAAATGCTTTAGGTTATTTCAAATATCCTACTAATAATCCGCCTGCAAACGCAGCAGCCATTGATAGTGTTTTCTATGTATTCCCCAACAGTTCTTTAGTAAACTCTAGCGGAAATTTACGTAGCGGCGACCGTGTAAAAATTGGTCGATTCAATGCTGGTACTTCTATAGGCTTTGTGTTAGTAGCCGATGGCTTTAATGGTACCGCCGTAAATTCTAGCAATACAAAATACTATTCTACACAGGCGTACAATAGTGTAACAGAATCAAATACCGCTAAACGCCAGCATGGTGTACAGTTGTATGATGCTACAGAGCAATTACTAGTATTTGGTTTTGAAGATTTAAACCGATCTAATGGTTCTTCTGATGAAGATTTTAATGATTTGGTATTTTACACCAAGGCTAACCCCGTTACCGCTATTAATGTAAATAATATACCGCCAGTAAACGTACCGGCCGATACTGATGGCGACGGTGTACCAAACAATGTAGACGCTTTTCCTACGAATCCCGCATTGGCCTATGTTTACCACTATCCATCTGCCACTGGCTTTAATACAGTAGGATACGAAGATTTATGGCCAAATCGCGGCGATTTTGATTTCAACGATATGCTTGTTCGTCAGCGTTTTACATTCTATGCCAATGCTCAAAACAATGTAGTAAAC
>RDXK01000054.1 GCA_004292605.1 Bacteroidota bacterium | reverse complement strand
ATTGGGTTTTTTGCTGAAAAGCTAGGTGCATAAACTTTGTGTTAGTGTTAGGTTGAGGTTTGGTTCCCGTTACAGCAATGTGCGGGAACTTTTTTGTGTGCATACACCTACTAATATCCGAGTTATCGAGTTTACACGCTACCTACATGAACTCCAAATCCTCGGAGTATAGGAGTTTCCAAGTAGATGCGGTTTGCTGTAAAAAATAAACAGTGCTAACGCCGCCTTTACCGTTTCTATCAATAACTGTAAAGATTACTATGGCTCGTTTTGCTGATGCGGCGAAATAATTGATGTCTAAAGTGCCGGCTATCACCGCTTCATCAGTGCTGGCCTTTGTGCTATTCCATAATAATTGAAATTTTCCAACCTTATTCACTGCTCCCCATGGAATGTTCACTATTGGCTTCTGCTGCTGCCATACATGCTCAAAACCTTCCCACTGCCGCTGCTTAGCTACTTGCTGTGCACTAGCTACTAACCTATGTTCCTGCACTACTTGTTGGTTTACCCGTACACCTATTTTTGAAAAATATTTTGGTGCACCCACCACACCCGGGGTTTGCAGCAGATGGCCGGTTTGGTAGGCAGCCGTATCTACCATGGTTAAAAAATGTTCATTCAAAATATCTGCTAAGCTATTGTCAGTCGTGTTGGTATTACAAGCCCAGCCACAGCAAATACTTAAAACGAATAGCGCTTTGTACATACATGTATAGCTTTAATGTGTATACTAAAAATAACGCCATTTTGTTAAGATGGAGATGGCATTATTATCCATAAAAAAGCGGCACCCATTTTAATGAGTACCGCTTACTAGTATTTACATCTACACCGGGTTTTACCCGATGGCTTTTTCTAAATCGGCTATTAAATCGTTTACATCTTCTATACCCACACTCAAACGAATCAGTGCATCGCTTAGTCCGTTTTTCAAGCGTTCTTCTCGGGGTATACTAGCGTGGGTCATAGTAGCAGGATGATTGATTAAGCTTTCTACACCACCCAAGCTTTCTGCCAGCGAAAATAAATGCGTGCTGCTCAATACTCGTTTAGCTTCCTCCACACTGTCGTTTTTTAACTCAAAACTTATCATACCACCAAAACCATGCATTTGCTTTTTAGCAGTGGTATAGCCAGCATTATCTTCAAAACCAGGCCAGTACACTTTGCCTACTTTGGGGTTATTGCGTAGCCAGTGAGCTATTGTAGCACCGTTTTCGCAGTGGCGCTGCATACGTACATGCAAGGTTTTTATACCACGTAATACCAAAAAACAATCCTGCGGACCGGGAACCGCTCCACAACTTTTTTGAATAAAATACAGTTGCTCCCGCAAAGCCGCATCGTTTACTACTAAGGCACCTTGTATTACATCGCTATGGCCACCTAAGTATTTAGTGGCGCTATGCATTACTATATCTGCACCCAATGTAAGTGGGTTTTGTAGGTACGGACTAGCAAACGTATTATCTACACATAGTAGTACGCCATGCTGTTTGGCTATGCTTGCCACCGCTGCAATATCCGTAATGTTCATCAGCGGATTGGTAGGCGTTTCTATCCAAAGCAGTTTGGTTTTTGCGGTTATGGCGTTGGCTATATTTTGCACATCTGTAGTATCTACATAGGTAAATTGTATGCCAAATTTTGCAAATACCTTGGTAAACAAACGGTAGGTACCGCCATACATATCGTTGGCCGCTATTACCTCATCGCCGGGGCTCAATAATTTTATTACCGCATCGGTAGCGGCTACACCACTGCTAAACGCCAAGCCATATTGGCCATGTTCTAGCGCCGCTAAAGCTGCCTCTAATGCAGTACGGGTAGGGTTTTGGCTACGGGCATATTCATAACCCTTGTGGGTAGCTGGGGCAGCTTGCACATAGGTACTGGTTTGGTAAATAGGTGTCATTATAGCACCGGTGGTAGGGTCGGGCTCCATGCCAGCGTGTATACAAATGGTATTTTTATGTAATTGCATAAAAGCGTTTTAATTATGAATCGTGTAAAGCAGCCAAGGCATCTTCTAGTTGCTGTAGCATGGTAGGTATATCCTGCACCCGGCAGGTACCAATACTTAGACGGTACCATGTGCTAGTTTTGGGTGCTCCAAATGCGTAAAAAGGTACCACTGCTATCTTGGCTTTTGATAAAATGTATTCGGTAACATCGGCCTGTGTAGCTAGCAATTGTTCGCCGTGTTTTTTACCTACTAAATTTAACTGTATAGTAAGGTAAATAGCCGCTTGCGGGGCTATACCATCTACCGCAAAACCCTTTGCCTGTAAGGCTTTAAAGCCATCGAAAATTAATTGCAAACGTGTTTGTAAAGCTTGCTTAAATCCTTGTAAATGTTCGGCTACAGCAGTATGATTGCTCAAATATTTTGCTACGGCTTTCTGTTCGGCCATGGGTGCCCAGGCACCAACATGACTAAGCAATGCCTTCATTTTGGCTATTACATCAGCAGGGCCAAAGCTCCACCCTACCCTTACACCCGTGGCAGATAAACTCTTGGAAATACCATCTACAAAAATGGTATACTGCTTCATTTCCGGAAACAAAGAAACGGGGTTATAGTGCTGTGTTTCGCCATAAGTAAGGGTGCTATACATTTGATCGAACATAATATATAGCTTCTTTTCATCGGCTCCACGCTGGGCG
>RDXK01000119.1 GCA_004292605.1 Bacteroidota bacterium | reverse complement strand
GCAGCTGTAGGCCTTGGCTTGGGTGTAAACGAACTGAACCAAACACCTGCCACCACCGCCAAAAATCCAATACAAACCAATGTACGCATGGTGCAAATTTATAACAGGTTCATGGTAAACCGGAAACCCAATTTGGTAAAAACTATTTGTTTATAATTCCTCAAAAACACTTGCTGCAAATTCGGCCAGGTTCGGGTCTCTAGCACCCATTAGTAGCAGCACATAAGGTGCTTGCACTTGCTGTTTCAAAACTTTTACCAAGGCAGCCTTTTCTGGCACAAACACCGCTTTGGCACCTTTAGCCTGTAAATCGGCAATCAAATCGCCAGCACTAATATCTTTCACCGCCGTTCCGCCAGCATAGTAAATTTCACTCATCCATATTTCATCGGTAGGGCGTAGGGCTTGGGCAATTTCTTGCACAAAATCGGCTCTTAAAAAACGTGTTGGTCCGTAACCATGCGGCTGAAACCAGGCAATCACTTTGGATTGCAAAGGCTGTACCCCCCGTATGGCAGCAGCCACTTTTGCAGGGTTATGGGCATAATCATCTACTACCAAAACACCACTCTTCTCACCCAATACTTGGTTTCGGCGGTAAATGCCTTTATAGTTTTTCAATGCTGCAGCACAGGTTTCTAAACTTAACCCTAACTGCACCGCTACGGCCGTGGCTGCCAATGCATTTTCGGCATTATGGTAGCCAATACTATTCATGCTAAACGGTACATCGTTAATGGTAAACTGTGCCGTAAACCCTTGCTGTATAAAGTTATCTATTGAAAACCCAACGTTTTTATCGGCACCAAAATCTTGCTGCAAATTGCTACTAAAAGTGGCCGCTAAAGTATTGTGCTGGTTGGTGATAAACCGCTTCGATTGTTGTTTAAACTGTTCAAAAAGTGGCAGTAATTCATGTATCTCCTTATGGTCTTTATCTACATTGAGTAGCAACCCTATTTCCGACCAATATTTTACAATACTTCCATCGCTTTCGTCGGCCTCTATTACTAACCAATCGCTTTTGCCCACCGCTGCGTTGCCTATCAATCCTTTTTCGTGTAAACGCACCAAACCGGCACCGCTGATTATGCTAGGACTCAAGCCTGCAAAATCTAGAATATCGTACACCATTGCACTCGTAGTACTTTTACCGCTGGTACCTGCCACAGCAATGGTGTTTTTTTGGTTGCAAAAAATAGCCAATAAGTCGGACCGCTTTATTAACGGAATACCTAGCTCATGTGCCTTTTGCACTTCTATATTGGTATCTTCCACGGCTGTGGAAATTACTACTAGCTGTGTTTGTGTGGTAATGCCACTAGCATCTTGTAAAAAACATTGTATACCCCATTGCTCCAGCTTTTCCTGTGTTTCATTAGGTGTACTGTTGTTAAAAAACCTATCGCTGCCACTTACAGTAAAGCCAATGCCAGCGGCGTATTGAGCCAATGCACTCATGCCTGTACCGGCTACGCCTACAAAAAATATATGCTTGATTCCTTCTAAATTATTCATGCTATTATTTATGCATCGAAACTTACTACTAGCTTTTTACTAGTGGGTAAGCTTTGACAGGTAAGTATATAACCTTTTTCTACTTCATCATCTTCCAAACCATAATTCACCTCCATGTGCACAGTACCTTCTAGCAATTTGGCTTTGCAAGTACAGCACACACCACCTTTACAGGCAAAGGGTAAATCGGCGCCGTTAGCCAAAGCTGCATCCAGTACAGTTTGTTGGGCATTTTGTAAACCAAATTTTATAATTCGTCCATCCTGAATTACCTCAATTTCACAGTCGGCCTCTACGCTTGGTTTGGCTCGCTTTTTACTAGCAGGTGTGGTGCCAAACAATTCAAAATGTATGGCCGATGACGGCACATTTTTTTGTTCCAAAAAGCTTTTTACATCTAGTATCATTTCCTCCGGACCGCAAATAAAATATTCATCTACCTGAGTTTGTACCACTTTATGAAAAAGTAGGTTACACTTGGTGGCATCTATTCGTCCGCTCGTTAACGGCGAATCTGTTAGTTCCTTGCTCAACGTGTAGATTACCTTAAAGCGGTTAAGGTATTTGTTTTTCAAGGCTTCTATTTCATCTTTAAACAAAATAGAATAGCGGTTTTTATTGCCATACACCAATGTTACCAAGGTATGGGGCATATTTTGAAGCGTGTGTTTTATGATACTCAGGCAAGGCGTAATACCACTACCCGCCGCAAATGCCATAATATGTTTTGCATGGGCATTTTTGGGTGTAAACTTACCCATGGGTGGCATGGCTTTAAGCTTATGGCCAGGCTGTAACTGCGTATTAGCATAGGTAGAAAACTTCCCACCTTCTACCATTTTTATACCTACTTGCCAGCAACCTTCGTGTGGGGCACTGCATATGCTATAACTACGGCGTAGCTCCTCGCCATTAATAGTGTCCAGCAAAGTTATGTACTGCCCGGGCTGGTAAGCAAATTGCTGCTGTAGCTGTGGTGGTATGGCCAAGCTAAGTACCACGGCCTCATCGGTTTCTTGCTGAATACTTTCTATTTCTATATCAAAAAAATCTGTGCTCATGGGTTTATTTTCTTAATCCGTCTATTAATATGGTTACCATATTGGCCTCAAGCTCGGCGGCGGAAATTTTTTGCTTGCTGCGGTGCCAGCTATCTATACCGCTTACAGCATGTAGTATTATTAGCACGGCGGTGGGGGCATCTATAGGTTTTATTTCACCTTTATGTATGCCTTGTTCTATAATGCTGGCTACTTTTTTACGGTATTCCCTACGTTGGGTATGAAAGTTCGATAAGTAAGGCTCGGTTAAATGTTTCCATTCTCTATCGCTTACATAAACTTTTTCGTAGTTGGTAATCATTTCCCTGATATGGTATCTCAAAATGGCTTCTACTTTTTCTACGCCCGTGCATTTTTTATTTTCTACTTCGTGAATATGCTCCCAAAAATCGTTGGCTACTTGCACACAAATATTGTGTAGCAACTCACTTTTACTTTTAATATGGTTGTACAAACTAGCGGCCTCCACACCTACCTGCTCCGCCAAATCTCTCATGCTAGCGGCTTTGTATCCTTTTTCCTTAAATAAAGTAGCGGCGGCCTCGGTAATAACCTCCTTTCTACTAATATCCTGCGTAGTTTTAATTCGTGCCATACTTACAAAAGTATTGCTACATACTTACAAATGTTAGTTTTTGAGGTATTTTTTTCCAAATTCCGCCCTTTGCGGTGGCAATTAAACAATACCTTTGCACCCAAATTTAAACTCATAATATGTCGTTAGTAGTTTGTGGTTCTATGGCTTTTGATGCTATAGAAACTCCTTTTGGAAAAAGTGATAAAATTATTGGTGGTGCCGGAACCTATATAGCATGGTGTGCTAGCAATTTTACGCCCGTAAAACAGATTTCAGTAGTTGGGGGCGATTTTCCAAAAGATGAGCTGCAAACACTGGAGGCACGTGGTGTAAATGTAGAAGCGGTAGAAATAAAGGAAGATGAAAAAACTTTTTTCTGGGCGGGCAAATATCATTTAGATATGAATACCCGTGATACCCTAGATACCCAATTAAATGTATTGGCCAATTTTAACCCAGTAGTGCCCGATAGCTACCAAGATTGTAAATATTTAATGCTAGGTAATTTAGTGCCAGCCGTACAGTTGAGTGTAATAAAGCAGTTCAAAAAACGCCCAGAATTAATAGTATTAGACACTATGAACTTTTGGATGGAAACCTGTATGGACGATTTAGAAAAGGTAATAGCTGAGGTAGATGTACTAATGGTAAACGATAGTGAAGCCCGCCAGCTAAGCGGCCAGTTTAGCTTGGTAAAAGCCGCCCAAAGCATTCACCGCATGGGACCCAAATATGTGATTATTAAAAAGGGTGAACATGGTGCACTTTTATTTCATGACGGAAAAGTTTTTTATGCCCCTGCATTGCCATTGGAAGAAGTGTTCGACCCTACGGGTGCTGGCGATACATTTGCTGGTGGCTTTATTGGGCATATAGCTAAAACCGGTGATATTAGTTTTGAGAATATGAAAACAGCGGTTATCATTGGTTCTGCCATGGCAAGCTACTGTGTAGAAAAGTTTGGCACCGCCCGATTAAGAGAATTAACGGAAAAAGATATCGAAGCCCGTATCAATGAATTTGTTGGCTTAGTAAGTTTTGATAGTGAATTGGCGTAGAATATACTAATCGTTTTTATCAGGATGGTCGGCATGTATTTGTCGGCCATTTTTTATTTTGCCCTTGTTGGTGTTATTCACCAACAAAAAAATCTAAAAACCTTTGTTGGTAGGCTTTACCATACCAACAAAGGTGGAAAAAAGTGGGACCATTATTTGAAATAATTTACTACAGAATCTCCGCCAATCAAATAAACTACCGATTTTTTTAGCTTATATCCGCCTCTAAACTTATAATAGTACGCGTAGGAGGAATCGGAATAACCATCGAATTTGTAGTATCTATATTCGAGGCGAATAAATGAATCTCGTTTGCAAACAATTTTGGTTTCAATAAAATTTGTATCATTTGGCATAGCGCTGTCAATAATGCCAAACATTACATCACCTTTTTTATCTAAAACACCCGTTATGTAATAGTCAATTCCTATGGTTGGGTCGGTTTCAATATGTGATGAAGTTTTAAAGGTAGTACCACACAGTACCATTTTTCTGGTGAGCCTTGGTGCCGTGAAAATTGAAAATAGCGTTACAAAGACTATGAATTTCATTGTTTATATTTTTACCTTTATTGGTGTTATTCACCAACAAAAAAACTGTTCAAAAACTTTTGTTGGTAGGCTTCACCATGCCAATAAAGGCGGACCATACCAACGCAGGCGGTATTAACCCACTAGTAAAATAAACCCACCTTCGCTGCTTGCTTGTTGTGTTTACGGTAGCTTTTCCAAGCAATTTTATCGAGATGTTTACTAGCATAATAGTGCAAAGTAGTTGCCATATAATAATTTTCGCCGGGCTCACAATTTTCGCACATAGCTGGTGGCGGAAGATTTTTAATAAAATTTACCGCTAACTGCCTAGCCTCTGCTCGGGCACTAAGCTCTAAACCATCGTAAGGGTTTAATGCATCTAGCCGCTCAATACCGTTCATAATACTAGTATCCCCTTTATATGCCTCACGTAAAGCACTAAAAAAAAATTGGTCTTTGAATGCATTAATCCAAGGGTATTTACTTGAGTTAATGTCGTAGACAGTAAACTTTCCATCTGGTTTACAACCTATTACCAATAGAAATATTACAAGCGTATACTTCATGTTACTCTATTTTTTTGCCTTTGTTGGTGCTATTCACCAACAAAAAAACTGTTCAAAAACTTTTGTTGGCAGGCTTCACCATGCCAATAAAGGTAGAGAGAATTAACGGAGAATGATATTTAAGCCCGTATCAATGAATTTGTTGGCTTAGTAAGTTTTGATAGTGAATTGGCTTAGTGTATACTAATCGTTTTTAGATGGATGGTCGGCATGTATTTGTCGGCCATTTTTTATTGATACAATCCTAGCTCTTCCACCACCAGTTCCTGCAACTATGTAGTTGGTTTTCATGGTTATCCGCCAATTCGGTAAACCATCGCATTAAGCGGCAAGCGGCAAGTTTTTGTATGCATATTTATATTGATACCTTGTACATTTGCACCACAAAATAATGGGTAAATGAAAGTAGCAGTAGTAGGAGCCACAGGCTTGGTAGGCACCAAAATTTTACAAGTTTTGGCAGAGCGTAATTTTCCTGTAACAGAGTTGATACCAGTGGCTTCAGAAAAATCGGTTGGCAAAAAAATTGTCTTTCAAAATAAGGAATACAGCATTGTAAGTTTACAGCAAGCGGTAGATGCTAAACCTGCCGTAGCCCTATTTTCCGCCGGTGGAGGAACATCGCAAGAATGGGCACCCAAATTTGCCGCGGTAGGCACCAAAGTAATAGATAACAGTAGTGCTTGGCGTATGCACCCCGATATTAAATTGGTAGTGCCAGAAGTAAATGCACATGCCATAACCGCCACCGATTTTATAATAGCTAATCCTAACTGTAGTACTATACAAATGGTGGTAGCCCTAGCGCCACTACACAAAGCATTTACAGTAAAACGTGTGGTGGTAAGTACGTACCAAAGCGTTACCGGAACAGGTGTAAAAGCGGTACAACAATTAGAAAATGAAGAAAAAGGTATACAAGGCGAAATGGCTTATAAATACCCCATTTACAAAAATGCTATCCCACAAATAGATGTTTTTACAGAAAATGGTTACACCAAGGAAGAAATGAAAATGGTAAACGAAACACGGAAAATAATGGAGGACGATGGGATTGCCGTATCCCCCACTACCGTTCGTATTCCCGTAGTAGGTGGCCATAGCGAAAGTGTAAATATTCAGTTTGAAAAACCTTTTGAATTATCGCAAATACACCAGCTTTTACAGCATGCTCCGGGCGTAACCGTGCAGGACGATGTAAGCACACAGCAATACCCCATGCCGCTTACCGCACATGAAAGCGATGCTGTGTTTGTGGGAAGAATACGAAGAGATTTTACCCAAGAAAATACGCTAAACATGTGGGTAGTAAGCGATAACCTACGTAAAGGTGCTGCTACTAATGCGGTACAAATAGCAGAATATATGCTAGCAAACCAACTATTATAACACGGTTTAAATGCTATTAAATATGGCCCCAGCTACGGTTGGGGCTTTTTTATGTATGGTGTAATACCTAATATTACAACCTAAACCAACCACCCATGGCTACCGCAGAACAATTTGCACAAACCATTACCAATGGCTACACTTTTAAAGGCGAACATGCAGCATTAGGTGCTGCCATATTGAACGGTGTAGTACAGCCACAATGTGTAGTAAACTTACCGCTGAAAACCATGAATAGGCATGGCCTTATTGCAGGTGCCACAGGTACAGGTAAAACAAAAACGCTTCAAGTAATTAGCGAGATATTGAGCAATAATAGCGTACCAGTTTTGCTAATGGATATTAAAGGCGATTTAAGTGGCATAGCTGCGGAAGGTACCGCCAGTACTCGGTTACAGGAACGCTGCACTTTATTAAATATCGATTATAAACCCGCCGCTTACCCTGTAGAATTTTTAACACTGAGCGATGAACCCGGTGCTAAACTACGTGCCACCGTTTTAGAATTTGGCCCCATATTATTGAGCAAAATTTTGGCATTGAACGATACCCAAGGCGGACTGCTAAGTATACTTTTTAAATACTGCGACGATAATGCCTTGCTATTGCTGGATTTAAACGACCTAATTAAAGTACTACAGTATGCTGGCGAAGAAGGTAAAGCCATTATAGAAAAACAATATGGTAAAATTTCTACTACATCGCTAGGAACTATACTTAGGAAGGTAATAGAATTACAGCAACAAGGAGCGGATGTTTTTTTTGGCGAGCCAAGTTTTGATGTGGACGATTTGATGCGTATAAGTCAAGATGGTAAAGGCATGGTGAATATTTTGCGAGTAACCGATATGCAAGCCAAACCCAAATTATTCAGCACGTTTATGCTACAATTACTGGCCGAATTGTATGCCACCTACCCAGAGGAAGGCGATTTAGAAAAACCCAAACTAGTATTGTTTATAGATGAAGCTCACCTATTATTTAACGAAGCTAGCCAAGCCTTATTAGATCAATTAGAAACGGTGATAAAACTGATTCGTTCAAAAGGGATAGGCATATTTTTTTGTACACAAAACCCACAGGATATTCCTGCCAATATACTTGGTCAGCTGGGTTTGAAAGTGCAGCATGCCTTACGTGCCTTTACTGCTGCAGATAGAAAAACCATTAAACAAGCGGCTGAAAATTTTCCTATATCGGAGTTTTATACTACCGATGAACTATTGACCCAAATGGGTATAGGCGAAGCATTTGTAACGTTGTTAAATGAAAAAGGTATTCCTACACCGTTGGTACATACCATGCTGTACCCGCCCACTAGCCGTATGGATATATTGGCCCCTGCAGAAATAGATGCCCTTTTGGCCAAAAGTAAATTGGTAAAAAAGTATAATATCTCTATTAACTCTGATAGTGCATACGAGGCATTGGAAAGAAAAATCAATGCACAGGCACCAATAGAACAGCAGGAGGAAGCAGCCACACCAAGCCAAAAAGCAAAAAAGGAAGAAAGCTTTTTAGATAACCCCATGGTGAAACAAGCAGGCCGAACGGCTGCCGCTATACTTACCCGTACTTTATTAGGTGCACTCGGCTTAACAGGAACAAGCAAACGCAAAAAATCGGGTTGGTTTAGTTAATCCAAAATACTTCGCCGGCAAGTGTTACACCTAATTTATCCTGTGATTGTAGTAACTGTAGCAATGCCGAAAACTGGTGTGTGCTAATACCCGCCAAGTGCTGCTTTAACGTGGCAGGTGGCATTTGTTTTTGTTGCAACACATGCTCAATATCCTGCGTGTATTGTTTTATGATTGCTGGTGTAAGTTGCTGTACTTTTTGTTTCAAACAGTTATCGCATATACCGCAGTTTTGGGTGGTGGTATTACCAAAATAATCGGCCATGTAAGCACTACGGCACTGGGTAGTAGTCAAGTACTGTAACATAGCTTGTAAACGCTGTTCAAACAGTTGTTTACGCATAGCATAGTTGGCCGGATGTATAAATAAATCGTTTTGTGGTACAGTAGCGTGGTTCCAATACAGCTGGGGCGATTGTACCGCAGGCACATAGGTCAACACATCTAGCTGATGCAATTTTTTTAAGTGCTGTACCACTACCTCCTCGGTTTGCAAAGTAAGTTTGGCAATTTTCTTTTCCACTATGCCCACTAGTGTTCCATAAACACCTTCGTAGGTACGTAAAATAGCTTTCAAAGTTTTGTCTAACGCAGGGTTTTGTATTTCTAACTCACGTATTTCGCTACGCTGAGCCCATACCCTTATTTTAGATGGCAAAAATATATTGGGTTCCAATGCTATGTATCCCTCTACTTCTAACGTTTGAAGTACTTGTGTAACTAAGTATTTATCTACATTACAAGCCTCTATAAAAGTATTTATTTCAAATGGGAAATAGGTATGTTCTCCCATATTATAATCGAGCCGTAGGTAGCCACACAAAAACCCATAAATATCTCGTATCACGGGTATCGGAGGAAACTTCATAGATGGTAAGGCATCCCAAGTTTTTTGCTCCGTACTATGGTATAAAAGTACCGCATAAGCTTTGCCACCATCTCTACCTGCTCTACCTGCTTCTTGATAATAATTTTCTACACATTCCGGCATATCATAATGAATCACCAACCGTACATCGGGCTTATCTATCCCCATACCAAAGGCACTTGTACATACCATTATTTTTACAGTATTGGTAAGCCAGTCGTGCTGGCGTTTTGTACGTTCTTCTGCTGGTAAACCTGCATGGTAAAAACTTGCCGAAAAGCCCACACGTACTAGTTCCTCCGCTACTTCCATACATTTTCTTCGGCTATTGCAATACACCAAAACGGTACCCGCCATTTTTTCTAAAATGCTTTGCAGCTTGCTCATTTTGGAAGGCACACAAAACACGCTGTAGGAAATATTGGGACGTAAAAAATCTTGCTGAAAAACCTGTACTGAATCCAGAGAAAGACTTTCAATAATATCCGCCTGTACTTGCGGGGTAGCGGAAGCCGTAAGGGCTATGGTAGTAACATTACCGGTGAACTGGTAAAGGGTAGGAATTTTTTTATAGGCTCGTCTAAAATCGTACCCCCATTGCGAAATACAATGAGCTTCATCAATGGCCAAAAAATTAATGGGAATCTGCTGTAAATATTCCTGTACCAAATCCTGCTGAATACGTTCTGGCGATAGGTATAAAAACTTAATTTCCTCATGTACCGCTCTGGCTAGTATGGCCGATACTTCCTGCCGGCTCATACCACTTACCAAAGCCGCTGCACCAATACCTTTCCGCCGTAATTGCATTACCTGATCTCTCATTAAAGCTATTAACGGACTAACCACTACACACACACCGGGTACACACAGTGCAGGTATTTGAAAACAAATACTTTTTCCACCGCCGGTAGGTAGTATTGCCAAGGTATTTTTACCCGCTAGTAAAGCCTGAATAATAGCCTCCTGCTTTCCACGAAATGCCGTGTAACCAAAGTATTTTTCTAGAACTTGTAAGGGTGTATCCAAGGTGTTTAGGGCATTCTTTTAAACTTCAATAAAATACTATTCAGTACCAAAATAACATCGCTAAAACCCATCACCAAAGCACCAATGGTAGGCGATAAAAAACCTAGTGCCGCTATAGGTATAGCCACTACATTGTAGCCTAACGCCCATATAAAATTTGTTTGAATGGTTTTATACGTATGCCGGCCAAGCCACAATGCCTGAGGCAATTGAGCCAAATTGTTTTTCATTAATATCACCTGCGAACTTAGTATGGCCAGCTGTGTAGCATTACCCAGCGAAATACCCACGCTTGCTTTGGCTAATGCAGGAGCATCGTTGATACCGTCGCCCACCATAGCCACGGTGTAGCTAGCGGTGAGCTTTTCCATAACTGCCAACTTGGACGCGGGTGTTTGTTCTGCCAAAAACTCTTGTATACCCAAGGCTTCCGCTACCTCGGCACATTTGCTGGTAGCGTCGCCACTTAATAGCACTGTTTTTACTTGCTGAGCATGCAGATTTTTGATCACTTCTTTTGCTTCTGGCCGTATTTCATCAGCTAAATCCCACCAAGCAATTACCTCGCTATTTCGCCATAAATAAACGCTGTGTAGCGGCACGGATGCACCTTCCATTAACCATTTATGTGAGCCAATTTTCCATTCTATTCCTTTATCATCTACACCCCTTACGCCCCAGCCTTTTACTTCCTCTATTTGCTTCCACTTTATGTATACATTGGTCTTGTATTCCTTTAGCAAACAAGTAGCCAACGGGTGGGTGGAATGTTTTTCTAATGCATATACATACTGTTGCCAATTTTCCACGGGCTGTACTACAGCATGCTGGGTAATCATAAAATTACCGGTGGTAAGAGTGCCGGTTTTGTCAAACACTACACAGTTAATACCCTTAAATAATTCCAGCGTGGAAGCATTTTTAAACAAAATGCCGTTGGTAGCTGCACGCCCCAAACCCACGGCTACGGCGGCCGGTGTGGCTAAACCCATAGCACATGGACAAGCAATAACCAGTACCGCTACGGCCCTTAAAAAGCTTTGGGTAATAGGCACCGCAAATACCCAGTAGTTTACTAAAAAACAAACCAATGCTATGCCCACCACGGTAGGCACAAAAACTGCACTAATTTTATCGGCCAATTGCTGTACAGGTGGCTTACTGGTTTGTGCATCTTCCACCATTTTTTTAATATTACTTAGCACCCCTTCCGCGGCTGCTTTTTGTACATAGGCTTTTACACTACCACTAGTTAATGTACTACCACCAATAATGAATTCGTTTTGTGTTTTGTGTACAGGTAAACTTTCCCCCGTAATAATACTTTCATTTACCCAAGCTTCGCCCCAAATAATTTTACTATCAGCTGGTACGGTTTCTCCGGCATTAATCAGCAGTAAATCACCACTACGCAGGGTACCTGCATCCACCGTAAAAAGTTGCTCGGTATAATTTCCATCAAACGCTATCATAGTAGCAGGCAAACTTGCTTCGATAGTTAGATTTTGTAAGGCTGTTTGGGTTTTGGCAATGGCTCGATCTTCTAAATAATTGCCTACAAAAACCAGTGTAATTATGGTGGCCGATGTTTCAAAAAACAAATACTCCGTGCTATTAGCTACCAGCCAGCCGTATAAGCTATAAGCATAGGCTGCGGTGGCACCAAGTGTAACCAATACATCCATATTAGGTACGCCTTTCCATAAACTATACACTGCACTCTTACCAAAATAAAATAAACCTATTACGTAGATGGGTGTGGCAAAAGCAAACTGAACCGCATTGCCCATAAACCAATGCATGTGTACACCCGGCAGCATGTGTAAAAAAAATGGCCAAACAAAAAAGCAACAAAGCAATAGCTTAAAACCTGTACTGTGTAAAAATGTTTTACTAGCTGGTTTTTGCGTGCTAGGTACTACTTTATACCCAAGCGATTGCAAGCCTTCGGAAACCGTGGGCACAGCCTCCGCCGTAGGGGCATCAAACTCTACCCTACCATTGACATGATTAACTTTTATATTTTGAAATGACTGCTTTTGTAAATATTGCCGAATGGTTAAAGCACAATTGGCACAATCCATTCCCTCCACCTGTAACTGTACATTTTCCATACTGTAAAAATAGTTAAGGAATTCAAGTTTAACTTGCACCCGCACTAACAAAGGTAGGTATGCAATTGGTTTACTCGCTTTCCACGGTTACAAATGCTGCACAGCAAGTGTATGATGCTTACAAGGATTACAGGGTTTGGACTTTCCCATCGGCGATGGGTAGCGGAAAAACTACTTTTATTGCTACGCTTTGTAAACAAATATTGGCCTGTGCCGATGCTGTTAGCAGTCCTACCTACAGCATTATCAATGTATACCAAAGCCCCACGGCAGGCAGTGTGTGCCATTTGGATTGGTACCGATTAAAAGACGAACAAGAAGCCATAGACGCTGGGGTGGAAGATGCCTTATATACTTACCCTTTATGCTTGGTGGAATGGCCCAGTATAGTACCACAGTTATTACCACCTACTTATGTGGAAATAAACATTGAATTTATTTCCGAAACGGAAAGATTGTTAAAGGTGCAAACCGTACATACACCTAACCATTTGTAACACTTATATTTATACTTGCAATTAACATTTTATGGCTACCAAACCGGTTATAAGCGCTGGCCTACAGCTAGATACTTTAGAGGAGAAATTAGATATTAAAGTAAAGGGTGCTCAATTATATATTGGTATACCCAAAGAATCGAGCTTTCAGGAGAATCGTATAGCCCTAACGCCCGATGCGGTGGAAGTATTAGTAAACAATGGCCACCAAGTAATTATAGAAAGTGGTGCCGGATTGGGTGCCCAGTTTAGCGATAGAAATTTTGCCGAAGCGGGTGCAAAAATTACGCTGGAAAAAGCGGAAGTATTTAAGGCACCTATTATAGTAAAAAGTGCTCCGGTAAATGAAACTGAGCTGCCACTATTACAAACCAACCAAACCATTATTTCGCCCATACATTTACCCATTTTAAAAAAAGAATGGCTAGAAGCTTTGGCCGCCAAAAAAATTACAGCATTTGGCTTTGAATATTTAAAAGATGATAGCGGTACCTACCCCATAGTACGGTGCATGAGCGAAATAGCCGGAAGTGCCGTAATGCTACTTGCCGGCGAATACCTAAGTAGTGGACGTGGCGGTAAAGGCGTATTACTGGGCGGTATAAGCGGTGTACCACCTACCAAAGTAATCATCATCGGTGCTGGTGTGGTGGGTGAATTTGCTACCAGAACAGCCTTAGCCCTGGGCGCTAGCGTAAAGGTGTTTGATAACAATATTTACCGCTTAAAACGCTTGCAAAACAATTTAGGGGTACGGGTGTGGACCAGTGTGATAGAACCCAAAATATTAGCCAAACAGCTAAAAACCTGCGAAGTGGCGGTAGGGGCACTCAGCAGCGAAAACGGTAGAAGCCCTATAGTAGTTACCGAAGAAATGGTAGCGGCCATGCGGCCCGGCAGTGTAATTATAGATGTAAGCATAGACCGTGGAGGCTGTTTTGAAACCAGTGAAATTACCACCCACCACAACCCTACTTTTTTAAAGCATGATATTATACACTACTGTGTACCCAATATTCCTAGCGGCTTTGCCCGTACTGCTAGCCATGCCATTAGCAATGTACTTATGCCGCTACTGCTAGAAAGTAGCGAAGGCGGTGGACTAGATGAAATGATATGGCACAACTTTAGTTTACGCCACGGATTGTACATGTACAAAGGGCACACCACTAATTTTTATATTAGCCAAAAATTTGATTTAAAGTATACCGATTTAAACTTGTTAATCGCTAGTCGCCGCTAAGGATTGGTTACATCCGCATTTAGCATTTGAATTAGCTGGGCTACCAAAGGGTTAGCCGCCACGGCCTTTTCCACCCTTTGCTGTAAATTTAAGTATTTGGTATTGGCGGCGGCTAATTGCTGTTTTGCAATGGCTTGGTTCAACTGCACGGTACACATAATAGCCTTGTTAAAAAACTTGGCATAAATGGTTTCCATCAGTTCAAACTTTTCATCGTCCACACTTTTTTTATGCGTGTAGGAATGTACTGCTAGCATAAAATTCTCATCGTTTTCAATGGTGATTTCCGCCGATTCGAAGGCCGACTTAGCGGTATATTTTCCGGCAGCCTCTAAGCGGGCCGCATGCTCCTGAATAAGCTGTTGTAAAATAGGCAACTGTAATGGCTCGGGATTTTTTACGGGCTCCACCGTTCTTCCTTTTTCAGCCACACTAGCTCGCAATTTTTCCAAAACAGATAGACGTGCAGAACCCGCTGGCCCTGCACCTAAAGGCAATACTACAGCTGGCTTTACCGCTGGCACAATAGGTGGTGGTGTTTGAAATTTTTTTGCGGTGGTAGGGCTGCTCGTCATGCTAGCCACAGGTGTGGCTTCCTGTACTACAAAAGTGGTGGGCGCCTCCGCCGCTTTTGGCATACTAAAATTTTGAATGGCCTGTATTTTCAACACTTGGGGTGCCTGAATAGCTTTCCGTGCTTGCGATTTTCCACCGCTATTGGGCGATAAAGTAATGGCCTGTTGTAAAAATGTAAGCTTAACCAAACATAGCTCTACATGTAACTTTTTGTTCTTGGCCGATTGAAATTTGTACTCAGCATCAGCCAATATTTGCAGGGCCGATACTAGCCACGCCGTACTGATGGTGGTGGCATATTCCTTGTATTGTGTTTCTTTACCATCTACCACTTCTAAAAGGCTCAGGGCCTTCGCATCTTTACACACTAGTAAATTACGCAGGCAAGTAGCAAAACCTCCTAAAAAAGTATCGCCTTCAAAACCCTTAGCATCAATGGAATGTAGCGTTAGTAGTACGGTGCTAATATCCTGCTGCTGTATGGCATCTAATATTTTAAAGAAGTAATCTTCATCTAAAATATTTAGGTTTTCGAGTGTGTTGGCGTAAGTAATAGCACCCGCGGAAAAACTGGCAATTTTATCCATAATGCTCAAGGCATCTCTCATACAGCCCTCGCTTTTTTGAGCTATGATTTGCAGGGCTGCTTTTTCGGCAGTGTAGGATTCCTCAGCAATAATTTCCTGCAAATGCTGCACAGTATCCTCAAGCGTAATACGTTTAAAATCAAAAATTTGACATCTACTTAAAATGGTAGGTAAAATTTTATGCTTTTCAGTGGTGGCTAATATAAATTTTGCATGGGCTGGCGGCTCTTCCAAGGTTTTCAAAAACGCATTGAACGCAGCGGTAGATAGCATGTGTACCTCATCTACTATATACACTTTGTAAGTACCTGCTTGCGGGGCAAAACGTACTTGTTCCACCAACGCCCGAATATCGTCTACCGAGTTATTGCTAGCAGCATCTAACTCGTGTACATTAAAACTAGTTCCTTGCTCAAAACTTACACAACTATTGCAAGTATTGCAAGCTTCGCCGTTGGGCTGTAAGTTTTCGCAGTTGATGGTTTTGGCAAAAATTCTAGCACAGGTAGTTTTACCCACACCACGTGGACCGCAAAACAAAAAAGCATGTGCTAAGTGATTGCTTTGTATGGCATTTTTAAGCGTATTGGTAATATGCTGCTGCCCCACTACACTCGAAAAATTTTGAGGGCGGTATTTACGTGCCGAAACTAGAAACTTTTCCATACGGGTGCAATATACAAGTAAGTAAAGCCGTTTTTTGCCGTGGCATACGGTAATTTATTAACACTGTTAGCCTACCTTATATTCCATTACGGGGTGCGGTTCAAAAGGGTGTTTTGTGGTGTCAAAAATATATCGGTAGGTTTTCATATGCCTACTTTCCGCTCCGCCAATTGCCCGGTAAATATTCAGCATTTTGGGGTTCCAATCGGCTGCCCAGCCCATTTCGTATTCCGTGTACCAGCCTTTGTTTTGAATAAAATTAGCCACCGATTGAATAATAAAACTATCTATACCCAAGGCCTGAAACTTAGGCACTACCCCAAAAGCCAAGCCCGTAACTCGCTTACAAGCGCCCGTTTTTTGCATGTATAAAAAACGGAGTTTCTGCCACCAACCAAACTTTCCATTAAAATGCCGGAAGTACTCGTTCAAATCGGGGATATTGATAAACATGGCAATAGGCTCATCCTTATAATAAGCAAACCAAACCATCCGTTCGTCGATAATTGGCTTCATTTTTTTGAACATTTTTTCGGCTTGCTCTACTGAAATTTCTTTGGCTTCGCCATGCTGTGCCCATGCAGCATTGTACACTTTTGCAAAGTGCTGTGCGTACTTCACAATATCTCCTTTTTCTATATGCTTTGCGGTGTAATCAGGCTTGTTCAAAAATCGCTTATAACGTTCTCTTATTTTTTCCGGCATAGTAGCATCTACATCCATACTATAATAGAAATGATTGTAGTAGCATTTAAAACCATAATTCTCAAGCAATGCTTGGTAATAAGGCGGATTAAAACTCATACCATACATGGGCGGCTTATGAAAGCCATTTACCATAAGGCCCCACCACTTATCTCTATCGCCAAAGTTTATTGGTCCGTCTACTGCTTCCATTCCTTGGCTCTTTAGCCATTCTATGGCAGTATCCAGCAAAATATTGGCAGCCTCTTGATCATCAATACAATCAAAAAAACCCATGCCACCTACTTTAAAATCGGTACCCTTGTTCACGTATTTGCTGGTGGTAAAAGCAGCTATTCTGCCTATATATTTTCCATTGGTTTTTAGCAACCATCTTTTGGCAGTGCCATGAGCAAATTGCTTGTTTTTATTGGGGTCGAAAACATCTATCACTTCTTGGTTAATAGGCCGTATATAGTTGGGATTCTGCGATTGTAATTGAGCATTTACCTCACAAAAATCTATTCCTAACTGCGTATTATTTACCTCAATTAACTGTACGTTCATGTTGTATCTGCTTGTTATTTCCCAAATAATTTCTCGGCCATTTTTTTATCGTGGCCATAAATATCTTTTCTAAAATTTAGGGTTCCACTGGTATCTACAAAAGCGGTAAAATAAGTGATTACCACTTTTACAGGGTCTCGCAAGGTAACCCATTTTTCCTTGGTTAAACCCATAGATGAACTGATGAGACTGTCGGTATAAACAGGATCATTTCTTAATAAAAATTGGGCTAGCCATTTGGGTTCACCCACCCGTACACAGCCATGACTCAAGTTTCGCTTGTTACTGGTAAACAAATTTCTGTTAGGCGTATCGTGTAAATAAATATTGTAGGTGTTTGGAAACAAAAATTTTACGTGACCCAAAGCATTATTATCGCCAGGCTTTTGTCGTATTTGCGGCAAGCCTCCTACTTTGCCGCCATATACTTCATAGTTATTTCTTGCCAAATAGCCAGGGTCTTTTGCCAGCTTGGGAGCAATTTCCTTTTTTACAATACTGTACGGAACATTCCAATACGGACTAAACACTACATACCTCAAATTACCTGAAAAAATCACGGTATTATTGGCTTCGCTTCCCACAATTACGTTCATGGTATGGTACAAAGTATCATTCCTAAACACATGGAGTTTATACTCTGGAATATTTACTAATATGTATACACTATCATCTACTTTCGGAAGCCATCGGGCACGCTCCATATTAATGAGCAGTGTTCGAATTTTTGTGTCGATAGAATCGTTTAGCTGGGCCACCATTTTTTTACCAATGGCGCCATCTACTTCCAAGCCATTTCTACGCTGAAAACGTTTTACGGCGGTAAATAAAGTATCGTTGTACAACGGCGAAAAATAATCTGTCGTATAATCACCATACGCAAACAATCGCTGTTTGATAGCTTCAATAGCATGACTGGAATCGCCCAATTTATATGGCTTTACAGGCGATGGGATAGTATCCGTATCCCAATTATACTGCTTTCTTAAGCGAATAAATTTTTCTAAAAAACCTTGTAATAATGTATATTGTTTGCTTTGCAAAGAATTAATAACTGCATCGGCCGATTTTGTCTTTAAAACGGAATCCAACACATTGGTAACGTCAATCTTTTTCCTCGGTATAAACCAGCCCAGCTGTGTTACATCTACCTCTGCCCCGTTAAATACTTTGGATGCATAGGTGAAGAAATATTTAGTAAGGGCTATTTCTGCCTTGGTGCTAAGCACCTTGTATTCATTGGAGGCTAAATACTTTTTTGTTTTGCCTAATGTAGTAGCTTGTGTTATATTGGCTTCTAGTGCAGCATCTATCCAGGTACTATCGTTTTGTGTAATAGCAGTGGTACGAGCTAAGTTTAAAAAATTATGGGCTTGTTCAGAAACTCCATTACTATCAAACCAAGCATACTCAAAATTTCGAGAGGTATAAAATGCTAGTAGCTCTGCCCGATATTTGGTGGCACTACTATCGTTACCAATGTATTGTTCTACAGCAGCAGAATCTAAAAATAAATTGTTGAAGGAGGATTCTACCGTAATGGTACTATCAATTTCCACTTCCTCATAGGTGTAATTTTTACCAGCATCGTTACAAGCATACAATGCCATAACAAGTACCCCTAAAAATAGCAGCCGTTTCATATTGATGGGTTTAACTTTAAAAATACAAACTATTTTACCAATACTAATGCGGTAGCCACCATAGCGGCAGTTTCTGTACGCAACCTAGTGGTACCTATAGATACGCCTATGCACTGGTGCTGGTAGGCATAGTCTATTTCCTCCTCAGTAAAATCGCCTTCGGGGCCAATCAGTAAAAGCATGGTAGCCGCCGAATCTACGCTATGTAAAGGCACTTTGTTGGGACTGCTACAATGAGCTATGCAATTTACCTGCTGCGTATACTTAGCCAAGCATTGCTCAAACGTTACAGATTCAGCAATAGTGGGAAGTGTGTATTGGTTACTTTGCAGCATAGCTGAAACGGCTATTTGCTGTAGGCGATGTGGTTTTACAAACACCTTTTCTGTACGCTTGGTAATAATGGGTACCACTGCGTGTACTCCCATTTCCACTACCTTTTCTAGCATCCACTCCAGCCGAGCTAAATTTTTAGTGGGTGCCACCGCTAACACTAGCTTGGTACCTACCGTAGGCAAAGCGTGGTGTACTTGGTGAATAGAGTACGCTGCATATTTTTTTTCTACCGACTGTACAGTAGCTTGTGCCCAGTAGCCTTGGCCATTGGTAATGTGTACAGCATTGCCCATTTTTAACCGCAGTACTTGTATGGCATGCTTATAATTGGCTTCGGAAAAATTTGCAGTAGTGTTTTGTAAAGGCATATCGGCCTCATAAAATAAGTATTTACTCATACCCTTATAAAATATACCATGCCGCAGCACACTGTGAAACAATACTTACTATATAACCTATATAAATTTCCTTGGCTGTATGTGCATGTAACCATAGCCTAACGGTGCCTAACAATCCCGCTGCTAATACGGCTAGTAATAAGTAACCACCCATGAGCGTATTGTAGTGTATGCAGGTAAATACCATGGCCGCTACTAGGCCACCTACCCCCATAGTATGCATACTAATTTTGAAAAAACTATTGCATACCAAGGCTATACTTATACACACAAAATTTCCAAAGTAAAACATGCGAAAAACAAGCGGCTCGTCGGTAAAACTTCTGCTTAAATAATACATCCACCAGTAAAAAAACATCACAATTATGTAGGGTACTATTCGCTCCTTTTGGGTATGCATTTGTAAGCTGCCAATAAACTGTAGACGCCATAACAAGAAAATAGCAATACCGGGAAAAAAGCACACATTGGCAAACAATACCATGCCTTTTCTAATAAACGCATTTTCTAACACACTCGTAAATTCTGTAGGGAATGCTACACATACCCATGCAAAAAAATACATAGGAATAAATAGCGGATGCACAAGCACACTAAGCAGTTTCGCCAAAAAATTTACGATTGAAAATGAGGCCTTGGTAGTGGGAGATGCTGTCATGTACTATGTTAAAATTCTTTTCGTAATCGGGCCACAGGAATATTCAATTGCTCTCGGTATTTTGCTACGGTACGGCGGGCAATATTATAGCCTTTCTCCCGTAATACATCGGTTAAAAACTCATCGCTCAGCGGACGCTTTTTATCCTCAGCGGAAATTACATCGCTCAAAATTTTCTTTACTTCACGGGTACTAACTTCTTCACCAGAATCGGTAGATAATCCTTCACTAAAAAAGAACTTTAGCTTGTACGTTCCAAATTCTGTTTGTACAAATTTGCTATTGGCTACCCGGCTAATGGTAGAAATATCTAAGCCTGTTTCCGCCGCAATATCCTTTAAAATCATGGGCTTCAGGGTAGTTTCATCCCCAGTTAAAAAAAACTGCCGTTGAATATCTATAATGGTTTGCATGGTATCGAGCAAGGTTTTTTGCCTTTGCTTTATCATATCTATAAACCATTTTGCACCATCTATTTTTTGCTTAATAAAAGTAACTGCCTCCTTCTGTTTGGCATCTTTCTTACTACCTTTTTCGTATTCCCGTAGCATATCCTTAAACCCATCGCTTATCCTTAATTCTGGGGCATTTCTGGCATTTAAGGTAAGCTCTAAAATACCATTGTTATTTACAATAAAAAAGTCGGGTATGATGGTTTGATCCATCCCCAATCCTTCGCTGGTGTAGCCGCCTGGCTTTGGGTTTAGTTTTACAATGGTTTGGATGATTTGCTTAAACTGTTCATCGCTTACACCCAAAACCTTTTGTATTTTGGCATAATGTTTTTTTGTAAACTCATCAAAGTAGCTATCAATTACCACTATGGCTTTTGAAACATTTTTACCACTCCGCATTTGCTTGTGCAGCTGAATCAATAGGCATTCTCTTAAATCTCTAGCAGCCACACCAGGAGGGTCAAACTGTTGAATTTGTTCAATTAAATTTTCTACTTCCTCAGGTGTACTTTCTATGTTTTGCCGAAAAGCCAAATCATCTACAATACTTACTACCTCTCTTCGTAAATACCCATCATCATCAATACTGCCTACAATTTGTTCCGCTATTGTATGGGTTCGTTCATCTAAATCCAACATTTGCAATTGTTCCAACAATAAGCTGTGGAAACTCACTTCCGATTTTACTGGCA
The DNA here is from genome assembly GCA_004292605.1 of Bacteroidota bacterium. Lineage (GTDB taxonomy): Bacteria > Bacteroidota > Bacteroidia > Chitinophagales > Chitinophagaceae > UBA10646. The sequence goes on along the minus strand of RDXK01000119.1, from coordinate 4,026 downwards.
AAGCATCTTTATCATCAAACTCGGGGTAGTTTTCATCTTTGTATCGGTAATCGCCAATATCATCATCGCCCTCTGAAACATAGTCGGAAATATTGATATTATCGTAATCATCTGCACTGGTATCGCTGTCAAACTCCGGTTCATCGTTCGATGAAAATTCATCGTAGGCTTCTTCTGTATAAGCCGCTTCATCGGAGTCGCCTAGTTCTAATGCAGGATTCTCATTTATTTCCTCTTGAATTCTTTCCTCTAAATTAGCCGTGGGCACCTGCAGCAATTTCATCAACTGAATTTGCTGTGGCGAAAGCTTTTGTAACAATTTTTGTTGCAAACTCTGTGCTAGTGCCATATGAATAATGTAGTTTTAACCTAATAAGTACTGTTACAAAAATAGTTGAATTATGATGGCTTTGTTAAACACAAAATTGGTTTTACTATTTTTTTTGCAATCACCGCAAAACCCTCCGTTGTGTACCACATCTATGCATGATTCTAATTATTTTAAATGGCGGCCAACTTTACCTACCTATATAGTACCCAAAAAGCCCGTGCAGCAACAATTTCAAACACAGCATCTTCCATTTTTTTGTCAGCAAGAATGGAAGTTGGAAAAGCAATGGAATATAAGGCTACGCTTACGTATGGGCAGCCTAGAACATGTAAATTATTTAGAAGGTAAAAACACCGCTACACCTTAGTGCTTATGCTAAAACCTACTACCCTTCATTACCTAAAAACAGGTATTACAAACCCTACTCGTTTAGCAATACTAACTACCGCATTTATATTGCTATTGTTAGGTACAGCAGAGTTTTTTGTACTACAGTATTACTTCGCCACAAAAAATCATACACATATACATCCGGAGCGAGTACAATGGTGTACTAGAACCATCAAGAACTACCACAAGGCAGAACAACTTTTATATAAACAACAACAACAGCCTAATTTAGATTTGTGGGTGGAGTATCTTACAGTCAGGTCGAGTCTTGTAGAATTACCAGCCCAGAATATTTTACATAATCAACAAATTTCCGTTGCCTTACGCCAGTACCAAAAACTAGCGCTTGCTCAGCAAAAAAGTTATGACACATTGTTTACACAGCAATATTTAGAAGCTGATAAAGAGTTTCTTTTTAATAATCATCGTGCAAGAAACAATGTGTTACAACAATACTTACATAATTTTCTAGATGTTACGGAACTGGCCATAGAATCTAATCTGGAGCAAAAATATTTTACCAAATCCGTAGGTATCATTGTGGTGTGCGGACTTATTAATATTATAGGTGTACTTGCTACAATTATATTGTTTTTACAATACGGTAAAATAAGAAAAAAAAGCGAGGAAAACTTAATCAAAGCCAAGGAACTCGCCGAAGCAAGCAACTTATCAAAGATGCAATTTTTGGCTACCATGAGCCACGAAATTCGCACACCCATGAACGGCATTTTAGGCATGAGTAGTTTACTATTACAAACCAATGTAAGTCCTGAACAACTGAAGTACTTAAGCAATATTCACCGTAGCGGCATTGCCTTATTAAGCTTGGTAAATGATATATTAGATTTTACCAAAATAGAAATTGGGAAACTCACTATTGAGCAAGAGCCATTTATTTTAGAGTACTGTATAGACGAGGTGTTAGGTGTGGTAAACAATACCAATCATTTGGTAACTATCAATACACAGTTTATGCACGGCACACCAAAATATGTGGTGGGCGATAGTGCAAGAATAAGGCAGGTACTAGTAAATCTTTTAAATGATGCTTTGTATAATATTCAGCTAGGTGTAATTGATATACAAGTAACTGCAAATCATGAAACATTACAATGTACCATGAAAGCCAAAGGTGAACCTTCAAGCTTTGTTCATCTCAAAGGCTTAGATACATTGGAACCCTCCGAAAACAGCAGAACTTCACGAGGTTTTGGCTTGTCTATCGCAGCAAGAATGGCCAGCCTTATGAAGGGTAGCATTAAAGTAAACACACAAGGCATTTATGCAACCGAATACCACTGCGTAATACCCATTAACGAAGTGAAAAATGCATACCTTTTAGAAGCAACTAATAAACCTGCATTGAATGCCCAACTTAATAGTAACCTTGGTAAAGAAATAAACCTTAAAATTTTATTAGTAGATGATCAGGAAATGAACTTGGTGTTATTACAATCTATTCTTCAAAAAATGAGCTTCAAATGTATGATGGCACGCAACGGTGCAGAAGCTTATCAAATGGCTATGGATAATCAGTTTGATATTATTTTTATGGATATCTATATGCCGGTAATGGATGGTATAGAAGCTACCAAACGTATACGTGAATTTTTTCTACAGCAGAAACTTCCCATCATTGTGGCCCTTACAGCCAATGCCCTGCCAGAAGATAAAAAAAGTGGCTTTGCCGCTGGTATAAACGATTTGCTGATTAAACCTTATAAACCTACCGATATTCAAGCCCTGATTATTAAATGGTTTGGCCACCAACTCCAAGAGCATGGTAAAAATTAAACCCATTGTATACCTCGGTTTTTACGGTGTGCTGGTGACGGCGGGCTTATATGCTCTACATGTATTGGAACAAGATTTTTTTGTAATTCAGTTTACCGGTTACCAGCAAAATTTTATGTTACAGCTATTAACAGCCGAGCAACGCACCGATGTTATCGACCGATTACTTACCGTAAGCTGCGAAGGAAAACGAGCCATCACTATGTACATTGGTAGCTCTGCATTGTTAGCACATGTGCTTTTAATTTTCTTACACCGTTACCACCTTCTATTGGCTGGCAGCAGTGCAACTTGGGTGAAGTACCTTCATTGGGTTTGTATGCTAGTTTACCTAATTAGCTATGCCATTATATATTACTACCTTTTTCAATGGGTAATGAATATGGAATGGAATGCCGAATTTATCTATTACTATTGGGCTACACGACTGTTGGCACTAAGTATACTAGTACTTTTTGCCCTACCATGGATTGCCAAACTAATACCTACTAAAAACTACCAAAGCGAATCGTAACTTTGCCCAAAAATCAACAGTTTGGCAGCATCGCTTTTGCTTATTACTCCGCCTTTTACACAGCTTAATACGCCCTACCCGGCCACCGCCTACCTAAAAGGTTTTTTAAACACACAAGGCATTGCTAGCACACAGGCCGATTTAGGTATAGAAGTTACCCTACAGTTATTTTCAAAAGCTACGTTGGTACAAGTTTTTGCCGAGGCTAAACTTAGTATAAATGGTCAAGAACCTAACGCAAATATTCAACGAATATTGGCTTTGGAAACCCATTACTTAAGTACCATAGATGCTGTGATAGCTTTTTTACAAGGCAAAAATCCTACGCTTGCGTTTAGCATTGCCCAACGCAATTTTTTACCCGAGGCTAGTCGCTTTGCTCAATTACAAGATTTGCAATATGCCTTTGGTACCATGGGTGTGCAAGATCAAGCTAAGTATATAGCCACGCTGTATTTAGAAGATATTGCCGATTTAATTACCACCTGTGTAGATGAACGTTTTGGCTTTAGTCGCTACGCTGAAAAGCTAGCCCGTAGTGCCCATAGCTTTGAACCGATAGAGAAAGCCTTACAGCAGCCGCTTACGTTAATAGAAAATATTTTAATAGAAAAGTTACAAATACACCTACAGCAGCACCAACCCAGCGCTGTAGCATTGAGTGTGCCGTTTCCCGGAAACTTAATGGGTGCCTTACGCTGCGGCCAATTTATTAAAGCCAATTACCCTGCCATAAAAGTAATTATGGGTGGCGGTTTCCCTAATACGGAGCTACGTAGTTTACAGGATGCTACCATATTTAAATATATTGATTTTATTACATTAGATGATGGTGAAACACCTATTATACAACTATGTAAATACTTAGAAGGTGAAGCCACCGTGGCCGATTTAAAGCGAACTTATTTATTACAAAACCAAGAACTTGTTTTTATAAATAACCCTGCATGTACCGATATTAAGCAGGCACAAGTAGGCACGCCAGATTACAACG
>RDXK01000097.1 GCA_004292605.1 Bacteroidota bacterium | reverse complement strand
CGACACTCATCAACCCCCCCCCCGCAAATTTTGCGGCCGAGGCCTTAACAGGCTCACCCAGTATTTAATTAGTATAGTTTTAGTGCTTTTAGCAGGCTGTACAAAATTAGACCACAACATGCTACACACCGATGCCAACCCCGAAGACGAACCAGTAACCGACCCGAGTTTGCTCAGGGTTATAGCGAGGTTAGAGCAGAATGACGTAAAAACCATACGGTTGAGAAATTTGCTAAAAAACTACCGAAAGCCATTTTACAATAAGAGTTTATTTGTGTATCCAAAATCTGTAGCTAATAGTCGTGGTACAAATAGTAGTAGTACGTCAAGTGCCGATACCACGGTGCTTATACCTTTGGTGACTCCTAGGCAGCAGGTAGTACCCGCATTTATAAAGGCCACACTTGGTACAGATAGCGTAAATCTTAGTTTACATTTTGATGTCTCTTATCCGCAATATGGCTTTGCTGATAGTAGTACCACAAGTGCCAGCTATCCTGCAGAGGGTTATGCCCTTACCTATATGAAGTTAAACCAAGCGGTATTTAATTATAATTTATTTAGAATTAATGATAGACGACTTTTCCATAAGGGGAGAAACTATACTGATACGGTGGGAAATAGACTATTAATTCGCTTACGCGACCCAAACGTCACCAACAATTCAAGAATGGAATATATTGTAAACTGCAATGAGTTTACAAATATTGTATTTCACTGCCCAAAGGAAGAAGGACATTGCACAGGGCCTGGGGGTGCATGTGATGGTTGGCCGTGTCCTATCTGTACTACTACCAGCTACACTACAGAATGCGAAACATTTACCATACCATCGCCTGGAGGCAGCAGCGGTAGCCCAATATACGTACCGCCCAGCCCACCCACCACTGGACCAAGTGGCGGTGGCACAGGTGGTGGCGGCAACGGACCCGACCCCAATACCCCACCCCCACCAACTACCGGGTGGACACCAGAACAACCTACACCACCTACCAATAATCACACCGAGCCGGTAAATCCGTGCGACCAAGCTAAAAAAGCAGCAGAACGAATGGACAGTTTATATGCTGAGGCAAAATGTGATTCATTGATTTCCACACTGCCAAATTTGGCAACTGATACCGCAGAACACGGCATAGTGGTAATGAGAGAATATGTGTTTACTAATTATGTATTAACACCTCGTAACCTGAGTTATGGAACAATGCAGCAAGGAAATGGAAGTAATGTAACCACACCCCCGCCCACCTATGCAGGCGTTGCAGCAGGTAGTTACCTAGATGTATTATTTCACACACATACCCCTGGAGGCCAACAATGTCATTCACCAAGGGATATTTACAATTTACTAGCGTGGATGCTCGTACCTCCAAATCGCGGTACTGGTGGCAGTATTGTGGCTACGGCCGAAGGCAACAAATATGCAATGACCATAACTGATAAGCAAAAGGCCGCAAATTTCTTGCTGACGAGAAATCAATATTTAAACGAAAGTACAGGCGACTGGATTTTAGGAAGTGATGCTGATTTGATTAGACAAACTGCACAACGGACATTTATTTCAAAATTCTATCCCGTTGTGGATGTTTCTGGAAAGGAGAAGGTTGATTCATACACTATGGCGGCGATTCTTGCTAAGTTTGATGTCGGTTTGTCCTTGAGTAAACAAAATGCCGAAGGCAAGTTTGAGCCTATAGTGGTATCGGCTACACCCAATCGTAGAGACCCTACTAAAACCAATTATTCAATCGCTTGTAATTAAAAATGAAAATCATGAAAAAAATAATTTTATTTCTATTCTTCACATCAGGAGTTTATTCTTCCACTTATCTCAATGCTCAGGTGCCAGACACACTCCGGTATTTAAGGCAGATAGTAGCAAACAAATCTTTATATGTTAATCACCCTTTCTCAAAATTGGAAGATAGCTTGGTATTATCTATTCAAAACTTTACACCAATAACGCCATTAAAAAATATCAATTTAGAGCAAAATGCAATATTTGGATTTTATTATAGCAGTAACATCGATGAAATGATTGCTGCGTCCCCTGCGTTAATTGTTGTTTGGGAAACAATGCCAATTATTCAAAATTCCTACAGATTTTTTTACCAAGATAATCGAGGAAAATACTCTTCGGCTGTAAGTCAATACTATCGGCCTTTTATCATAAAAGACATTTATCTAATTGAGTAACATTATCAAAACCAAGGCGGCCAAAATTAATGGCCGCTTTTGTGTTTTTGTAACGAGTCACTAACATTATTCCGTCTTAGTTGGTGTTCTTCACCAACTACAGTATTAATCTAACTATCCGCAGTCTTTAGCGTAGCGGACCAAGGATGTAAAATGAGCAGTAGAGTCTGCGACTCGGGTATTTGGATGACCTATTTCATCTAATGCATTTCCTATGCTAAGTGGTAATTTTATGGCATCGGTGTTTTCAATGAAAACTGCGACAGAGTCTGTAAATTTCATCCATAAATCCATAGAGCGGCAGTACCTAACTCTACGGATAGTAGGTTAGTTCTACCAAAAAATGTGGCTATAAGCAACGCTGTATTCTATCGTTTAAAAAAACGAGTAATTGGGTATATTAGCCCCACAAAGTTTACCCATGTATCAGCAAGCTATTTACACACAAGCGTCGGCTTTATTGGCAGCCCAAGGATTAGAGATAAGCAGCAAACACCAGCCTTTTTTTACAAGGTTTTTAGCCAATCTTGGTACGCTGCATAGCTTGTATACACAAATTTATGGCAGTCACCCACAGGCCGAAGCCGAGTGGCAAAACATACTTACTACTTTTGCCACCCAATACACACAACGTAGTACACAGCTACACAAACGAGATGTAGAAAAAGCCCAACAATCGGCTTGGTTTACAAGTAACCAGCTAGTGGGTATGAGTTTGTATGTAGATAGGTTTGCAGGCAACCTGGCCAATATGCCTAGTAAACTTGCTTACTTGCGGGAGTTGGGTGTAAACTACCTGCACTTGATGCCGCTGTTCCAAAGTCCGCCACAGGAAAGTGATGGCGGCTATGCAGTAAGCGATTTTAGAAAAGTAGATGAAAAATTTGGCACCACACAAGAGTTGGTAGACTTAATAAAAGCATTGCATAAAAACAATATGTATGTAATGCTCGATATTGTTTTGAATCATACCAGTCACCACCATGCATGGGCACAAAAAGCCAAAGAAGGCGACGCGTATTATCAAGATTTTTATTACTGTTTCGATGATAGAACGATGCCTGATGCGTTTGAAAAAACCATGCCCGAGGTATTTCCGGAATCGGCGCCAGGAAGTTTTACGTACATACCAGAAATGAATAAATGGGTAATGACCGTTTTTCATACCTACCAGTGGGACCTTAATTTTACCAACCCTGCGGTTTTTAATGCCATGTTGGATATCATTTTATTATATGCCAATATGGGTGTAGATGTATTGCGTATAGATGCTCCTGCTTTTATTTGGAAACAGCTAGGTACTACTTGCCAAAATTTACCCCAAGCACATACCTTACTTCAAATGCTAAAATTGTGTGTAGAAATAGTGGCACCCGGTATGGCATTGTTGGGCGAAGCCATAGTAGCACCCAAGGAAATTATGAAATACTTTGGCGAAGGAAATTTTAGAAATAAGGAATGCGATATTGCCTACAATGCTACACAAATGGCTTTACAGTGGGATGTCTTGGCCACTGGTAATACACAGGTAATGTGGCACTGCCAAACCGATATTTTGCAAAAGCCCAACGGCTGCACGTGGATTACTTATACCCGCTGCCACGACGATATTGGCCTTGCCTACGACGATGAAAATATTTACAAAGCTGGCTTTAGTCCGTACAATCATCGTAAATTTTTAAAGGAATACTATAGCGGAACATTTGCAGGTTCCACCGCCAAGGGTGCCCTTTTTAGTGTGCACCCTATTACGCAGGATGCCCGTATTAGTGGTAGCCTTGCTAGCCTTTGCGGACTGGAATATGCTCTGGAAAAAAAAGATAGTTTACTTACACAGCAAGCCATTCAAAAAATAGTTTTGATGCAAGCCCATAGCCTTCTTTTAGGCGGCATACCGATGCTTTTTTACGGCGATGAAGTAGGCTACACAAACGATTATAGTTATTTACAGGATGCAGGTAAAAGCTACGATAATAGATGGATGCACCGGCCCATTATAGATTGGAATAAAAATAATTTATACCAGCAAAAAGGAACCATAGAGCATACCATTTTTGAAGCCACTAAGGATATTATAGCCCTTCGTAAAAAATTTGATAGTTTTTCCGATGCTAAAAATATTCAATGGTTGTACCCGCATAATGTACACGTGGCGGGCTTTGTACGCTATACTGCCTCGGAAAATTTGGTGTGTTTATTTAACTATCACGGCAGCAATGCATTTTTAACTTGGTTTGCCTTTAAGGAGGTTTTACCTAATGTGCAAACCTATGTAAACGTGCTTACACAGCAAACCTATACCGTAGGTGCAGATGATGAGTACTTTATAGTAAATGCATTTGACTTTGTGGTACTAAAGGCTTTACACTAAGGTGCTAAACGGGTAATTTGCCAGCCTGCTTCTTGGGGTGTGTAGTACAGTCGGTCGTGCAAGCGGTTACTTCTTCCTTGCCAAAACTCAAAGCTTTTAGGTGTTAAGTGGTATCCGCCCCAATGGGGTGGTCGGGGTACTTGGTTACCAAATTTGGCCGTGTAAAAAGCTTCGTTGGCGGTTAGTATTTCTCGGTTAGGTATGGCTTTACTTTGTGGGCTGCTCCATGCACCTATTTGGCTGCCTATTGGGCGGCTGTTAAAGTAGATATCGCTTTCTTGTTCGCTAATTTTTTCTAGGGTGCCTACTAGGCGTACTTGGCGTTCTAGTTCCTTCCAAAAAAAGGTAATACTTGCCTTGGGTGTTACCGAAATTTGGTGGCCTTTATTGCTTTGGTAATTGGTAAAAAATACAAAGCCTTGTTCATCAAAACTTTTTAATAGCACTATCCGCCCGTGGGGGTAGCCTTCTTCATCTACGGTGCTTACGTACATGGCATTTACCTCGTCTATATCGCTATCTACGGCTTGCTGCCACCAATGGGCAAACTGTTCAAATGGGTTTGATTTGGCATCAGTTTCTAACAAACTTTGAAGCTTGTAATCTTTACGTATAGCGGCAATATCATTTCTCATATATATGTTTTTTTTTCGACCGGTCTCCCAACCCCTCCGACGGAGAAATAACCGTCATCTCCACCATCGTGGAGCGAGGGAGAGATCTGTTGAAAATCGGGCTTACGTCCTTTCTTTTTTCTTGATAAAAAAGAAACAAAAAATCACGGCTGTAAATCTAAAGCTAAAAATCTGCTGACCGAGGTTGCACCCAGCAAACTCGCCGTAAGACCCTGTTTTTCGAAGTTGCTATGGCTCAAACAGTGCTGGCTGCTAGTACCTCGCCCTAGCCGATTTTCTTTACGCTTTATATTTAAGGCCGATGTTAAAATCCGCCCGTGGTTTCCTTCGTGACCTTGGTGCTTCTCTTTGCGACCATTGTGTTTTGTATTCCTCGCTTTTGATGAGATATCTCGTTCATCGCTTTGCGAAGAATCTTGAAACGACGACTGTTTTACTATTGCACCAAAGTACCCACATTATTGCCTTGCACCACACTCATCAAGTTTCCGGGAGTGTTCATATCAAAAACTATAATGGGTAATTTATTTTCCATACAAAGGGTAAAGGCCGTCATATCCATCACCTTTAATCCTTTACTAATACATTCTTGGTAGCTAATGGTTTCATATTTAGTAGCCGTAGGGTCCTTTTCAGGGTCGGCTGTATAAATACCGTCTACACGGGTACCTTTTAAAATTACATCTGCCTTCATTTCTATGGCACGTAAACTACCTGCGGTATCGGTAGTAAAATAGGGGTTGCCTGTACCACCGCCAAATATTACTACACGGCCTTTTTCTAAATGTCGCATAGCTTTTCTACGTATATAAGGCTCGGCCACTTGCTCCATTTTTATGGCACTTTGTAAACGGGTATAAATACCTAGTTTTTCTAGCATAGCCTGTATTGCCATACCGTTGATCATGGTGGCTAACATTCCCATATAATCGCCATGGGCACGTTCTATACCACTATCTGCCTCGTTCATACCACGGTAAATATTACCGCCACCTATTACTATGGCCACCTGTACACCTAGCTCCGTTATGGCTTTTATATCCTGTGCATATTGGTTTATAATGGCTGGGTCAAATGGGTCGCCACTGCCTGCTTTATTGCCCAATAATGCTTCGCCCGATAATTTTAAAAGAATTCTTTTGTACTTAGGTAACATGCCTTTTGTAGTTTTTTGTGGATGGATAAACGCCCCTGCAAGTAACCAAAAAAACACGGTTTAGCCAATGCTAATTTTAAACCCTACAAAGGGTTTTGGGCTTGTATAATTTTAGACATTAAAAAGCAGCACTTTTAGGGTGCTGCTTACCAATACTTTGAATAAAAAAACTATTCGGCTTCGGCTACTACTTCTTTTACTTCAGGTATCATTCTTTTCATCATGCCTTCTATACCTGCTTTTAAAGTAATCATGCTACTTGGGCAGCCACTACAGCTACCTTGTAACATTAGGTTTACCACACCATCGTTATAGCTTTTAAATTGTATAGCACCGCCATCCATTTCTACGGCGGGTTTTACATAGTTTTCAAGCAATTCTTTTACACGTTTTACCACCTCATCGTCATCGGCAGATACGGTATTGCTTGCTTCCTGTTTTACTTTGGCTACCTCTTCCTCATTTACCACTACGCCGCCATTTTCCAAATAATCTTTTAAAAATTGTTTGATGGTGGGAATTACATCTTGCCAATCCTCGGTTTCAGCGGTTTTAGTTAGCGTAACAAAGTTGCTAGCTATAAAAACACTTTTTATAAAAGGAAAACTAAACAATTCCTTTGCTAGAGGCGATGGACCAGCCAACGATTCATCAGCAAAATCAATGCTTTTACCAGGATATAATAATTTATTGGCCACAAACTTCATGGTATGTGGGTTGGGTGTCATTTCAGTATAAATGCTAATTACCGGGTTTCCAGTTTGTATCATAGCCTATTTTTTAGACTGTAAAAGTACAACATGCTACTGTTGTAAAAACATTAAATTGATAGATGTTTTCTATGTGAGAGAAAGATTTGGTCACTAGTAACCAACAGCGAAAAGCAGCTTTTTACCGAACTGTGGCGGCAGAAAAGCTATTTTAAGAGGTAAGTGGTTTAAACCCACCGCTTGTAGCATAGTCTTACTACCGTTCTTTCTTAAATTTATAAAAACTATTTATATGAAAAGCCTCCTTTTATTACCAGTTTATTTGATAGGTTTTATTATACTCATTTTGTTTGCGGCGTTTACTGCGGAGAAAGGAAACGAGCAGCTAATATAGCGGGCTGTGTTACTTTACCTGCCTCCCTTTCCATTGGTACGTACCAAACTTACCTAGCCAGCCTGCAATAAGTGTATAAATTATATGTAAGGGCTGCATCAGCGGAAACCACCATAGGGCTTTTACAGCACCAAAAAATTGGGCTATCCGCTGCATAAAAATTATTTCTACCAAGGTTTTTGCTAGTAATAGGGTACCAAACGCTAGTAAGAATGACGAATTGAATACAGAACAACAAGCCGTAAAAAATAACCATACATTGAAAAGATACACCACTATCAATACCGCCATGATGCTTTTATCTTGGTATTGATCTGCCTTGCTGGCCCACCGAATTCGTTGGTTAAAAAACGATTTCCAGCTAAACATGGGTTGTGTGCTAACTACCGCATCGGGGTGATATAAATACTGCACTTTGCCCGGAAAAGCGTGTTTAATTTTATGCATCAGCAGCATATCATCGCCACTGGCTATATGGTCTACCCCTTTAAATCCCTCCACGGTTTCAAAAGCATTTTTGCTGTAGCCTATATTGGCACCATTGCACATGCTATGAAAGCCTGCACCTACACTAGCAGCGGTGATGCCCTGCAAACTTAAAAAGTCGAGCTGCTGAAATATGCCTAAAACGGTATTATGGGTAACAAACTGTACTGGTGCTGCCACAAATACAGGCTCTTTAGCAGTAATAAAAGCATGGAAGGTAGCCAACCAATTGGGTGAAAAAGTGCAATCGGCATCGGTAGCAATTATCCAATCGGTTTCAGCATTTTTTACGGCGTGGGCTACTGCCAGTTTTTTGTAGGAGTTGATGGGTAAATCCTGTACTACATCGTGTAAATGAATGAGTTTTATATTCGAAAACTTTTTCTTCCATTCTTCTACTACGGCGGCAGTACCATCGGTACTATGATCGTTTATTACCACAATGGTATATAAATGAGCCGGATAGTTTTGCTGTGTAATACTTTGTAAACAATGGTGTATGCTTTGTTCCTCGTTTCGGGCGGGTATAATAATGGTAAAGCTGGTACCAAAAGGTAAACCGCTATAGCTAAACCTAGGCAACTGGTATAGCCAATACGTATACAGCAGTATAAAAAAGCCATAAATAGTAAATAGTATACCGCCTAGTAGCCACCAATAACTCATGCTACAAAGAAAACGTTTTTATAGGGCTGTGCCCAAACACTATCTTTGCCAAATGGAACAGCTACAGCAGCAAATACACAATTTAAAACAAGAAGTAACCAACTACCCGGTAACCAACGCTGAACAATTAGAGGCATTTAGAATACAATTTTTGGGAACAAAAGGGCAAGTAAAAGCCCTAATGGGCGAAATGAAAAATGTGCCAGCGGAACTGCGTAAAGAGGTGGGCCAATGGCTAAACGAGTGCAAGATATTTGTAGAGCAGCATTTTGAAACCCTTAAAAGTTCACTACAATCTACCGCTGAAGAAACTACCGATGGTATAGATTATAGTTTGCCCGGAACGCCACAACCCATAGGTGGCCGCCACCCCATTAGTTTAGTACGCAACCAGATAGTAAATATTTTTAAACGGCTTGGTTTTGCCGTAGCAGAAGGACCGGAAATAGAAGACGACTGGCACAATTTTGGCGCCATGAACTTACCGGAAGATCACCCTGCACGGGATATGCAGGATACATTTTATATATCGCAAAACCCAGCTTGGTTATTACGTACACATACCAGCAATGTGCAAGCCCGGGTAATGGAAAACCAAAAACCACCCATTAGGGTAGTATGCCCAGGGCGAGTGTATCGTAACGAAACTATTAGTGCCAGGGCTCATTGCTTTTTTCACCAGATAGAAGGATTGTATATAGATGAGCACGTAAGCTTTGCCGATTTAAAGCAAACCCTATACTTTTTTGTAAAAGAGTTATTTGGAAACGATGTAAAAGTTCGTTTTCGTCCATCATATTTTCCGTTTACCGAGGTAAGTGCGGAGATGGATATCAGCTGCCTTATTTGCGGTGGTAAGGGTTGTAATGTATGTAAGCATAGTGGCTGGGTAGAAATTTTAGGCTGTGGTATGGTACACCCCAAAGTGCTAGACAACATGGGTATAGATAGCAATAAGTACACAGGTTTTGCCTTTGGTATGGGTGTGGAACGAATAACAATGCTGAAATACCAGATAAAAGATTTGCGTTTGTTTAGCGAGAACGATGTACGTTTTTTACAACAGTTTCATACGGTGGTTTAGCGGCAAAAAGGCATACTATTTTATCGGCGCTACCTGAGATAATTTTTGTAGGTGTGGTTTGTGGTGAAAATTCAGCAACAAATTCAATTAGATTATTGTAAGGAAATGTAAACTTAGTTTTAGGCTTAATTTTACAAATCAAACATTGCATTCCATGCACCCAATACTACAAATACTACACGATAATTTGCCCACATTAAAGGCAAAATATCCCTTGCAAAGCCTTGCTGTATTTGGCTCTTACAGTCGTGGTACGCAAACAGCCAATAGTGATTTAGATGTATTGTATGAAGCTTTGCCCGGTACTTTTTTAGACTTGTATAACTATATGGATTTAAAACAGGACCTTACTGAAATAACTAATTTGAAAGTAGATTTAGTAAATAAGAAGTTTATTAATCCTGTTGTGTGGGCAAAAGCAAAAAACGATGTAATTTATGTATAACAGTAAGCAAATACTGTATATTGTTTCAGCCCTTGCGGCAAGCGAAAAAGCGATGTGTTATGCTGAAAAATATGATAGTGCAAGCGTATTTTTTGATGCAAGCAACCAGGTATATTTCAATGGGACATTAACTTTATTAATAGCCTTGGGCGAAGAAGTAAAAAAGATAGATAACGAACTATTAAAGACACAACCGACTATCGATTGGCAAAAATTAAAGGACATGAGAAATTTTTTAGCTCATGATTATCGAGGGGTTGATTATGATATAGTTTTTGACGTAGTGAAAGTAAAATTACCAACCTTGAGTCAAGCTTTTATTGCTTTTTTACAGTTCTTTCCTAAAGTAGAAGTAGAAGAAGTATTACAAAACAAGTACTATCACCATTTACGAAATAGAATTTACAATAATCAATAAATTTTAATAACAAAGACCCTCCAGCCGAGGGTCATTGTTATTACGGTAAATGAATATTTTAGGAAGTAGCTAACACTTGTATCGACCTTTTGATGTTACTCGTAGGCCAATAAACTTTTACCCGTCATTTCCTTGGGGGCTTCGAGGCCCATAAGTTGTAAAATAGTGGGTGCTATATCGCCTAACTTTCCATCACGGAGTTGGTAATCTTGAACATCTGGCGCTACTACAAAAAACGGCACTAGGTTTAAGGAGTGTTGGGTATTGGGTGAGCCGTCCTCATTAATCATAAAATCGGCATTGCCATGGTCGGCAGTAATGCATACCGTGTAGTTGCTAGCCAAGGCAGCCTCGGTTACTTGTTTTACACAAGCGTCCACCGTTTCCACGGCTTTTACTACTGCACTAAATACACCGGTATGGCCTACCATATCGGCATTGGCAAAATTTATACATACAAAATCCGCTGAATTATTTTGAAGCTCAGGTACCACCAAGTTTACAATTTGGTGGGCACTCATTTCTGGTTGTAAATCGTAGGTAGCTACTTTGGGCGATGCTGCCATTAAGCGTTTTTCGCTATCAAAGGGTTGCTCCCTTCCACCGCTGAAAAAGAAGGTTACGTGTGGGTATTTTTCTGTTTCGGCCAAGCGAATTTGTGTTTTTCCGTGCTGTGCCAGCACTTCGCCCAGGGTTTGGGTAAGGTTATCGTTGTAAAACAATACTTGTACGTTTTTGAAAGTAGCGTCATACTCCGTCATAGTGATATAATGCAGGGGCAAGGGCTGCATACCATAATCGGGCAAGGCTTGCTGTGTAAGCACTTCGGTAATTTCTCGGCAGCGGTCGGTTCTAAAATTGAAACAAATTACTACATCATCTGCGGAAATATTACCGGCTCCCTGGAGCGATGCATTGATTAAGGGTTTCAAAAACTCGTCGGTAGTGCCTTGGGTATAATTTTGTTCTATGGTAGTAGCAAATGCTGCAGCATCGGCTACGGCAGTACCCGTGCCATGTACCAACGCTTGGTAGGCTAGTGCCACTCGTTCCCAGCGTTTATCTCTATCCATAGCGTAATACCTACCTGTAACGGAGGCTATCTTTACTCCTGTTTGTACACATGTTTGGTGTAGGGCTTCTATAAACCCTTTACCACTTTTGGGGTCGCAATCTCGTCCATCAGTAAAAGCGTGCACATACACTTCGGGTAGCAGGTGGGTTTGTGCCAATGCAAGCAAAGCATTCAAGTGGTTGATGTGGCTATGAACACCTCCATCGCTAACCAAACCTATAAAATGAACTTTTTTTCCTTGGTTTTTGGCATATTCAAAACCCGCTAGCAGCGTTGTATTGGTGGCCAATTCGCCGGTTTTTACAGCTAAGTTTATGCGTTGTAGCTCTTGGTATACTATCCGGCCGGCACCAATATTCAAATGTCCTACTTCGCTATTACCCATTTGGCCTTCCGGCAAACCTACTTCTTCGCCGCAGGTAATAAGCGTACTATGTGGGTACCGCTGGTATAAACTATTTACAAAGGGAACTTGGGCATGCTGTATAGCATCGGCTTGGGGCTGGGTACCTAGTCCCCAACCATCCATTATTATTAAAACTACTGGCTTACTCATGGGCTAAAACTACATATTTAGCTTAGTTTCTGCGGTTTTTGTTCTACAAAATGCGTTTTAGTGCTTGTTGGCACAATTTGTGCTAATAATCAGGCAATTACACGGTATGAGAACTATTGCATTATTGATGTCGTTTGTTTTTTGGGGTGCTGTTTCGGTTTCTGCCCAAAGTGTTTCTGAAGTGGTTACCGCATTAAAGCAGGCCAACGCTGATAAAGTGACGGACAACTTTGATTCTGTAATAGATTTAAAAATGCCCGAAAAAGCCGAGCTAAAAAGTATTGGTAAAACACAGGCTTCTGTGGTATTGTCCAGCTTTTTTGACCAATCTAAAATCACCGGTTTTGAAATGGGTTCTCAGCGGGAATTGGCTAGCACCGTGTACATTACAGGTAAACTACAAAGCACAGAAAAAACATATAATATTACCATCATGCTCAAAACCAAGGGCGATAAACAGCAAATTATTACCGTACGTATAGGATAGTAATTTTTACAAAACTAATTGCTTAGTGTAAAGTGCTTTCGGGCACTTTTTTTATGCCCAAAACCTACTAGTTTTACTATATGCAACAAAGCGAATACCAACAGCAGTTACACCAACTCATTCAATCAGCCTTAGCGGAAGATATAGGTAGTGGCGATTACAGTACCCTTAGTATTGTAGATGCCCATGCCACTGGAAAAGCCATATTAAAAGTAAAGCAGCCTTGTATACTAGCCGGGGTACAAGTAGCCAAAGCCATTTTTACACAGTTACAGCCCGACTGTATTTTTACCGCCTATAAAAACGATGGCGATGCAGTACAATACGGTGATATAGCTTTTGAAATACAGGCTACCATACATACCCTACTAAGTGGTGAACGGTTAGCGCTCAACTGTATGCAGCGTATGAGCGGTATTGCCAGCTTAACCCACACTTATGTGCAAGCATTGGAAGGTTTTAGCACCAAGATTTTAGATACCCGAAAAACTACCCCCAATTTTAGACTGTTAGAAAAAGAAGCGGTGCGTATTGGCGGCGGTACCAACCACCGATTTGCCTTGTACGATATGATGATGCTAAAGGATAATCATATTGATTTTGCAGGTGGTATTGCTCAGGCTATTGATAAGGCATTTGGTTACAAAACCGCCCATAATTTACCCATAGCTATAGAACTTGAAACCCGTTCCCTAGCCGATGTGGCTTTGGTACTACAATATGGAGCAGGAAAAATACAGCGTATAATGCTTGATAATTTTACGCCAGCACTAGTAAAGGAAGCCGTAGTAATGATAGATGGCCAATTTGAGACCGAAGCAAGTGGCGGAATTACCCTACATAATTTACAGCAGTATGCGGCTGCCGGGGTTACTTTTATAAGCGTAGGAGCCTTAATACACCAAGCACAAAGTGTAGATTTAAGTTTGAAGGCGGTAATATAATTCATTGAAATAGTGTATTTTACAATCAGCAAGCAAAGTAGTACATGAGAAAACTAATTTTTACCATATTGTTTATGGTATCTGCATGGGGAGTGTGGTGCCAAAAACCTGCGGGTGGTTCTACAATGGATACTACTATGGTGCTGCAAATGAATAGCCAAAGTAATGCACTGATAGATAAAAATACTACTCAGGCCCTGAGTATTGCGGAAGCGGCCCTGAAACTATCGCAGAATATTCGCTACACCCGTGGCGAAATAATGAGCTACAATAATATTGGCTGGGCTTACTACCGCCGAAACGAGTTTACCAAAAGTTTTGACAACTCCTTAAAAGCCCTAAAACTAAACGAGGAAATTGGCGATATAAAGCAACGTGGCGTTAGTTATATGAACATTGCTGCGGTGTATAACGGACAAAACAACTTTAGTAAAAGCATTGAATACTTTTTACTAGCCCTACAGTTAAGTAAGGAGCTGGCCGATACGCTTACCATAAGTAGGGCCCTAAATAATATAGCCTACACGTACTTAAAAGATAAAAAGTTAGATGAGGCTTTGAAATTTGCTAACCAGGCCAATGAAGTTATTCGGCAGCATCAAAGTCCGTCGAGCTATACCTTACGTATGCTCGGCGATATTTGGTTGGCTAAAGGCAATAAGCAACTAGCCAAGCAATATTTTGAGAAAAGCTATGCAGAAGCTGTACAACTGAACAACAACTTTTTAATAATAACCAACCTAAATAGGTTAGGTAAAGTAGCCGCCTTAAACAACGATGCTGCTAGTAGCTTACAATATTTTCAGCAAGCAATAGCCATAGGTGAACCACAAGGATTTAGGGATGAGTTAGACCAAGCTTATTTGGGTGCAGCCAATGCGTTTCATGCCCTGAAAATGGATACTTCCGCTTTTACCACTTTGAAAAAATACCAAGTTTTACACGATTCTATTTACAATGAAACCACCATTAAAAAAATAGCGGAGCTACAAGCTGTGTACGAAAACGAGCGTAAGGAAACCGAAATTTCGTTTTTAAAAAAGCAGCAAGCGGCGGATAGTAAAACTCTGACAAAACAGCGGCAACTTACCGGCTTGCTGGTGGCGGGTGTGTTTTTGTTAATAGCCACGGCCAGTATTTATTATTTGCGAGATAAAGATAAAAGGCAGGCCAATGCAGCGCTAGAAAGGCGGCAGCTAGAGCTAGATAAAAAGAATAAAGCCATAGAAAAACAGCGGGAGGAGCTAACTGTATTAACACAGGAACTGCAAGCCACATCGCTATTGAAGGACAAAGTTTTTTCCATTATAGCCCATGATCTTCGGAGTCCGCTAGCCTCACTTTCTGGTACTATGTACTTATTAGATAAAGATGCTATAAGCATGGATGAGTTTTTGCAAATAAGGTTTCATTTAAACAAGCAATTACATGCTTTAAATAGTACCCTGGAAAACTTACTACACTGGAGCAAAAGCCAAATAGAAGGCAACTCTACCATAGATAAAAAGCAAATAGAACTGAAGACTATAGCCGATAATGCTGTGAACCTTTTACAAGGCAATGCAGAGCAAAAGCAAATACAAATTCACAACCAAATAGAAGCGGGTGCACAAGCCATGGCCGATGCCGACCATATAGATATAGTGGTGCGTAATTTACTATCTAACGCTATAAAGTTTACCCCAAATGGTGGCCAAATAACCCTAACATCGGAAGAGTTAATTAATAACCAAATAAAAGTAACCATTGCCGATACGGGATTAGGTATAGAAAATGATAGTATAGAAAAATTATTTACGGTAAATAACCACTTTACTAGGTACGGTACCAACCGCGAAAAAGGAACGGGTATAGGCCTACTAGTATGTAAAGAATTTATTGAAAAAAACGACGGTACCATTGGTGCTACTAGCACCGTGGGTAAGGGTAGTAATTTTTATTTTATACTTCCGCAGGTATAACTTTGCTACATGGCAGCCAATAAAAACAAGAGCGATAAATTTGGATTTGTATACAGCACCAATCCGGATTTTAATTTTGCAGACAACGACGCGGAAGTAACAACACTAGCGCCTGCTGCTCAAAAATTACGTATACAGCTAGAAACTAAACACAGAGGCGGCAAAGCTGCTACCATCATCTTCGGTTTTGTGGGCACAGTGGCCGATTTAGAAACGCTGGGTAAACAGCTAAAAACGCATTGTGGCACGGGTGGATCGGCCAAGGACGGTGAAATAATTATTCAAGGCGATCAACGAGAGAAGGTACTGGCATGGCTGCTGCAAAAAGGCTACACCCAAACAAAAAAAGCAGGGGGATAAACTACTTATTGGTACGGATGCCTGCGTTAGGTATGGCAGCGTATAGCCCGCAACGAAGTGAGGACTAGCAGCGAACAGACCGACCCCTTGTGGGTAACGCCCAAGTGCCCTCATCTATCCATCTCACAAATCCTGTGATGCTGGTATAAACCAATACCCATTAGTTTTGTTATAAAGAGCAATACAAGTTTATGATTTTAAATGATTTATATACAAAGGCGCTGGCTTTTGAATTTTTAACGGTGGAAGAGGGTGTTTACCTATACCACAACGCACCTTTAACGGAGTTAATGTTTGTGGCCAACGAGCTGCGTAAAAAGCAGGTGCCCCATGGTAAAGTAACTTGGCAGATAGATAGAAATGTAAACACCACCAATGTGTGTATAGCCAATTGTAAGTTCTGTAATTTTTATAGAATACCCGGCCATGCGGAGGCGTACATTACTGATATGCCTACTTACCGCAAGAAAATAGAGGAAACAATGGCCTTGGGGGGCGACCAACTATTACTACAAGGTGGCCACCACCCGGAGTTAGGCTTGCAGTTTTATGTAGATACGTTTAAGGCTATAAAAAATGAGTACCCTACTATTAAGTTACATGCATTAGGTCCGCCCGAAATAGCCCATATAACCAAACTAGAAAAAAGTACCCACCATGAGGTATTAAAGGCGCTGAAGGAAGCTGGTTTAGATAGTTTGCCAGGTGCTGGTGCCGAAATACTAATAGATAGGGTACGCCGCCTAATTAGCAAGGGAAAATGTGGTGCCGATGAATGGCTGGAAGTAATGCACCAAGCCCATAAACTACATATTACCACTAGTGCCACCATGATGTTTGGCCACGTGGAAACTATAGAGGAGCGTTTTATACATTTGGAAAGAATACGGGCTACGCAAGCTAAGAAACCTGCGGATGCAAAAGGCTTTTTAGCGTTTATACCATGGACTTTTCAGGATGTGGATACCTTGCTTACTCGTATACGTGGTGTGCAAAATTTAACTACGGCAGAGGAGTATATACGTATGATAGCCCTGAGCCGTATAATGCTACCCAATGTAAAAAATATACAAGCTAGCTGGTTGACGGTAGGTAAGCAAACTGCTCAGATATGTTTAGAAGCTGGTGCCAACGATTTTGGTAGTATTATGATAGAAGAAAACGTGGTGAGTGCCGCTGGTGCACCGCATAGGTTTACGTATAAAACTATACAAACAGCTATTCAGGAGGCAGGTTTTGAACCGCAGTTAAGAAACCAACAATATGAGTGGAGGGATATACCTGCACAAATAGAAGAGCAGATTATAAATTATTAAGCTAATGGTAGGCAATATAAATAGAGGGGTTTCGCCATGGCGAAACCCCTCCTTTAGTTGGTGCAATATCTGTATTTACAAACCGTATTTTACCTCGTAGCGTTTAGCTAATTGGGTTTGCTTGGTTTCCAAACTTACTTTTCTGCCCTGTATAAAAGCATGTTCTACTATACTGGTTTTCATATCTAATAAATCGCCAGCGCTAATTACTATGTTAGCATCCTTACCTACTTCTAAACTGCCGGTTTTAGCATCTATACCAAGAATTTTGGCAGCATTTAAACTTACGGCAGCTAGGGCTTCTTCCTTGGTTAAACCGTAGGCGGCAGCGGTGCCGGCATTGAAAGCTAAATTCCGGAAACGGCTGTTGCCATCATCATCATTAATAGCAAATAAAACCCCTGCTTTTTGTAAGATAGCGGGTGTTTTATAGGGTTGATCCACATCATCATCCTGTAGAGTAGGAAGGGTGTGGCACTGACCAAGAATAACGGGTATATTATTTTGCTTTAATAGCGGTGCTATTAAATAACTATCGCTACCGCCTACAATTACTACTTGGCAGCCAAACTCCTTAGCAAAGTCGATAGCAATGAGCATTTCCTTCACCGTTTCTGCGGCTACAAATAGCTTTTGCTGCTGTGTAAATAAACCTTTTACTGCACTAAGCTTTATGTTTACGGGGTAGGCAGTTGGGTTAGCGTTGTAGGCTTTAGCATCTCTAAAAAATTGCTTTAGCTTTTCTATTTGCTCCAAGCCTCTTTTTAACGGGTCGGTATTGCTGGCAGTTCCTAAAAATTCCGCAAAGGGGTTAGGCCTATTTAGTAAACTAGGTAGGTTTATATGTACACCTTTATCTATAGCATAAGCGGCATCTTCCCAATGCCATGCATCTAACTGTACTACACTACTTGTACCTTGTAGTAAACTACCGTTGGGTGCAATGTTGGCTAATAATATACCGTTGGCTTTTAAGGTATTAATTACTTTACTATCGGTATTGTAGGCTACAATGCTGCGTACATTGGCATTTATTTCGCCTATTTCATTGGCATCTACCGTGGCCCGTACACTAGGCACTTCTAGCAAGCCTAGGTTACTACTACTTAAAATAAGGCCGGGGTATACATGTTTACCATTGGCATTTATTACCGTAGCTGCGGTAGCCGTGGCGCTGGTATTTACTTGGGTAATTTTACCGT
Organism: Bacteroidota bacterium; assembly: GCA_004292605.1. Taxonomy (GTDB): domain Bacteria; phylum Bacteroidota; class Bacteroidia; order Chitinophagales; family Chitinophagaceae; genus UBA10646. The sequence goes on along the minus strand of RDXK01000097.1, from coordinate 96,109 downwards.
TTTCAAAAACAATGCTGCCATTGGTAATTACGGCACCGTTGCCTACGTGTATAGTAGCATTATTAATGGCTATACTACCTTTTTGGGCAGGTGCTGGGTAAACGGTTTCCTGGGCTGTGGCCACCGTAGTTAGGAATAAAAAACTATATAATATTTTTTTCATTTTATTACAATTTTAGGTGGGTTAAATTAATGTTGGTCTATTACTAGTAAACCATGTTTATGAAAATGGTCGCCACAGCTATGCATTACTTCCATACTAGCAGCTGCTGGTACAGTAGGCATACCGGCTCTTTTTTCTCCCGCCATTTTTTGCATCAGTCTATTTTTTTCCTGCACAATATTTTTTCTTAGCTGAGCATCTTTTTCTCTGTCAAAGTATACAATACCATCTACCACTGTTTTTTCGGCTTGTGCGTACACACTAAGTGGGTGCTGGCTCCATAAAACCACATCGGCATCCTTACCTATTTCTATGCTACCTACTTGCTTATCTACATGTAGCATGGTGGCAGGATTGATGGTAACCATTTTAAGGGCATTTTCCTCACTCATACCGGCGTATTTCACGCTTTTTGCGGCTTCATGGTTTAGGCGGCGGGCCATTTCAGCATCATCGCTATTAATGGCTACGTTTAAGCCCACTCTTTGCATAATGCTGGCATTTTGCGGTATGGCATCTACTACTTCCATTTTGTAGGTCCACCAGTCGCTAAACGTACTTACCGCAGCACCGTGGGCCTTCATTTTATCGGCTACTTTATAGCCTTCAAGTATGTGGGTAAAAGTGTTTAGGGTAAAGCCAAACTGCTCGGCTACCCGTAAGGCACCCACTATTTCGCTTTGTACATAAGAGTGGCAAGTGATGAAGCGTTTTTTATTTAAAATTTCCACTAAAGCATCTAACTCTAAATCTCTGCGTACGGTAGCCCAAGGGTTTTGTTTGGCTAAAGTACCTTTTTTAGTAGCAGACGGTGGATTGGCTGCTGCTATGGCCTTTTCGTATTCACGGGCACGGGTAAAGGCATCTACCATTACTTGTTCCACACCCATACGTGAATCTGGAAAACGATTGTTTTGCTGGGCTGGACTGCGTTTTACGTTTTCGCCCAAAGCAAATTTTATAAAACCATCGGCACCTGCAAACTTCATATCCTCATCGTTCACGCCCCAGCGTAGTTTTAATAGTTGGGTTTGGCCTCCAATGGTATTGGCACTGCCGTGTAAAATATGGGAAGTAGTAACACCGCCCGATAGCTGACGATAAATATTAATATCATCAGGATTAATGTTATCACCTATTCGTACCTCCGATGTTACACTTTGGCCACCTTCGTTGATAGAACTTACGGCTATATGTGAGTGTTCATCAATCAATCCTGGGGTTAAATGCTTGTTAGTAGCATCTATAACGGTGGCGCCAGCAGAGGAAAGACTTTTACCGATAGCGGCAATTTTTCCGTCTTTTAATAACACATCCGTTTCCTTTAAAATGCCATCCTTAGCACTCGTCCACACGGTTGCATTTTTAAATAACAATGTTTGGGCGGTAGGTGCTTTTTCAAAACCATAACCGTTTAATGGGTAGCTAAGTGTACCCACGGTAGGTAGGGCTTTTGGTTTAACGGAATCGGCTTTGGTGGTGGTTTCTTTTACCAACGTCATTTGCCAAGTAACCAATTCACTGCTGCTATCTAAACCCGTTCCTTGCCAAACATCGCCATTGTTAATACCGCTTAGTTTGTAGCCTGATTTTGCTTTTTTACCAGCGTTAAAATTTAGTTTTACTTGTGTACCATCAAACACCCACTTGCCTTGTACGCTATCTTTTGCTATTACAGTGGCTTGGTTATTTTTTATAGAAACCGTAAAGTTTTGTGTACTGCCTTTTTGCTGTATGGCTAGGGCGTATTCACCATTGGTGCTATACCAAGCATCTTCCTTAACAGCGTATTTTATACCCTGTACATAGGTTTGTAAGATGGTAGATTTATCGGCAAAAACAGGGCCGTTGGTAATAAAAAAGTTGGCTAGTTTTCCTTTTTCTAAACTTCCTACTTTATCGGCTACTTCTAACACTTTGGCTGGCGTAGTTAGCAAAGCCTCCAAAGCAGCAGTTTCCGATAAGCCATTTTCTATTGCCTTTTTTAGATTGGCAAAAAACTGGCGTGGGTCTCTATTATCGTTGGTAGTTAAGCAAAAAGGGATGGCATTTTTTTCGAATGCGGCTGGCTGCGTGGGCGCTAGCTCCCAATGTTTCATATCGGCTACGGCTACAAAGCGTACGTCGGCAGCATCTTCTACATCCATTGCAGCAGGAAAGTTTAAGGGAAGAATAAAAGTAGCACCCGTTTTTTTCATTTCATCTATACGTTGGTACTCATATCCTAAGCCTTTAATAATGTATTGTTTGCCAAATGCATCGCCAATTCTATCGGCACGTAACGCATTCCATTTGCTACTAGCATCGCCGTTGCCACGTTCCGCTATATCAAATATTTGGGGCAGGTTTTGGGCTTCATTAAATGCTTTTAAACTTAGGTTTACACCCTCTTTATCGGCATTGGTTTTATACCATTCCGCATCGTAATAAGTTTGTTTTAGCAAGGCTATACAGCCCATCATACTACTTGGGTAGCTTTGTGTACTGCTGCCTTTACTAAAGCTGTAAACGGCGGCAGCTTTATCTTTTAGGATGGTGTTATTTTCTTTGTCGGCTGCTAGGGTTACTACCGCTCCCGTACCACGGGCAATACCATCTTTTTGGTGAGTGAAAACGGCTCCAAAGCCAATATCACGTAAATTTTTTGCACGGCTATCATCTGTACTAAATAGTTTTCCGGCATCTATATCGGCACGTATGGCTTGGTTCCAGCCAAAAGCACCTTTTTGGTTATTGGTTAATTGTGCAGGGGCAAAGAAATTAAAACCTGGTGCTCTTTCTACTCTTGGTACACCATAATCGGTAAAGGCATCTATAAACGCAGGATATATAAATTTACCGGTGCAGTTAATTACTTGGGCCTCCTTAGGTACGGCTACATTGGTGCCTACTGCTAGTATTTTGCCATCCTGTACTAGAAGGGTAGCATTGCTAACAGTGGTAGTGGGTGAAATAATGATGGTAGCATTGGTAAACGCAGTGGGTGTGCTTCGTTTATCGGCCACACCATTTACGGGAAAAGTGGGTTGTGCAAATGCCGTTACGGTACTAAGTAACAGCATTGCCACAAATTGACTGAGCTTCATGTGAATAATGTTTGTGTTGGAAACCGTGTAAGCTACAAAAGGTTTGGCTAACAGCCGCAAATTGCTGTAATGCAGTTATTTATATCGGTGAACTAAAACTTGAATGGCAAGTAATGAATATCAAGTTTTCCCTGTGGATCAGTAGCTGCCCTAAAAAAAATACTCATACCAGTTTTGCTTTTGGCTTGCAACAATCGCTCCTCGCTATTTTTCTTGGATAGATTTTTTAATGGGATTTTTACAAGCAGATTGGTAGGCAAATTTCCTAGGCCAACTTTCCCACTTAGTTGGCAGAAAAATACATTGCTACTTACCAACGTTTCAGGCACTTGTACTAAGCCCGACTGTATAATAAACTGCCTTTGCAAGGATGGGATAACCACATTTTCTAAACTACGATTTTTGAAAATTTTTCGTTTGATGGCGGTTAGTGGTTCATAGTTGAGCAACTGTAAGTTTGTTAACTGTACATTGGTTTTACCATGTACTGTTTTCCATTGAATGCCTTTACTGTTGATGTAGGCTTGCAAGCGAATGTTAGCATTGGCTGTACCATTTAATTGTTTGTGCTGTAAGTGCTGCATACCAAAATTATCAAAGCCCTTAAACACAGCAGGAATGGCAATATTAGTGGCTTTTACTTGGGTAGTTATTTGGGCAATATTACCACGTACAGTGCTAGCGCCTGTTGCTTGAATACGCCCCCCAAAAACATTCATCGATACATTTTTAATCAAGCAATTTTTGGCAGATAATACTACCTCCGCTTCGCAATTTTTAGCCACCATATTTTGGTAATACAATTGCTGGATAGAGGCGTGAAAGCTAAGTTTTCCGTGGTTTAAAATTTTATCAATGCTGTAGGCTAGTGCCGATAAAGATTGCTTTTTACCCGTAGTTTTTGGTACGGCAAATTGTTTCCATTGGTTAATATTTAAGGCGTTTGCTGCCAACTGAATACTGAAATTAGGAACTGCTTGCTCATGTGCCAATGTAGTTAGTAATTGTGGTGCTGATGCCGATAGATGAATGTGATTTCCGCTGCCGCCAGTAAAACTTAGTTTAGGTAGCCATACATTGGTTCCTTGAAACTGAATAGTTCCCACGCCCTTTTTTAAAGCATAATGGTAAGTAGGAAAGAATAGGTGTATATCCTGTATAGTAACCGCACCATTTACTACTGCATTTTGAAAAAGATTATGACCTATCCGTGCACTATAATCAAGTTGGGCAATGATTTTTCCCGAATCAAATTGTAAGATATGATTGGGTACAAAGGCCTGCAGATTTTTAACCGATGTTTCAATAGCAATTTTAGTGGTGATGAAAGGACTATCTAAATTTTCAATGCTACAATTTTTCACGCTAAATGGCAGTGTTTGGTAGAGGGCCGTTAACTGATGAATAGTGATGCTGCTATTGGCATCGCTGGTGGGCTCCGCTTTGTTCATGGCGTTGTTAAAATTAGCTATAAAGTCGGCATTTTTTAACTGGGTTTGAAAGCCTTCTAAAACTGTGCCGGTGCCGCCAAAATCAACATTTATTTCGGGGTCGCCTTGGGCTTTGCGTAACGGTGTATTTAACACAGCTTTGGCCCATAAAGTTCCACTGCATTGTACCTTATTGATAGAACGAGCAATTTTAGGTGTTACTAGGGCTTTTACTTGCATGGTATTTACTTTGGGCGTGTGTATATACAGCTGTAAATGTTGGTTACCCGTATCGGTAATATTGGCGGCAATGGTGAACGGAATATCGCTAATCAGCCATTGGGTGGAATCTATTTTATACGTTTTCGTACCGGGGATATACTGAATAGTAGGAGCGGCTTGTATGGTGGCATTTTCAAGAAAGCTACCGTGCTTGGTATTAAAGGCCATTGCCTTAGAGGTGAGCTGAAATTGCAGTTTTATTTGTAAGGCATCATTAGGGTGGGTAACCTTGGCTGTTAACAGCTGTACTTGCCAATGAAAATGTTTACGCTGTGCGTCGTTTTTTATTTCAATAGCCACATTTTTTAGCGCTGCTTGAATGGCTGGTATAGCTGTTTTACTCTCCTGTTTTTTACTAGAATCTGGTTGGCTGAGAAAGCTAAAATTAGTTTTGCCAGATGTATCGGTATAGGCTTGAATGGTACCGTTTTTTACTTGAAGTTTTTCTAGAGGAAAACGACCGAACAATACATCGGTATATTTTATCCTTACACTTATTTCATCGGCCACCAGTAGGGCTATTGCTTCATTTTTTCCTGCTAAGCGTACTTGCTTTAAATCTATACCAGCATGTGGAAAATATTGTAGAAAAGCTATGCCCACATCGGCTACTTGTAAATTGGCTTGATAGTTAACGTTTACATAGTTGGTGCAATATTGTATGATGGCTTTTTTATTACTATATACTACGATGCTTAGTATAAAAACCAATAGCAACAGAGTAAGAACACTATATAATACTACCCTTAGCCAACGCTTTTGTTTAAATACGTGGATTCCCTTGTTTATTGAGCTATTCATCGGTTTTAATAGCCCTATTAAAAGGAAGTTTTAACTGCTTTAGTAGGTTTTGTGTGGGCTCACCTTCCAGCACATCTAAACCATAGTGTAATTGCTGCATAGGTACATAGTAATAAGTGCCAAAAAGCCTATCCCATATGGAGAAAATATTACCGTAATTAGTATCCGTTTCCGGACGAGTATAATGATGGTGAACCTTATGCATATTGGGCGATACCAATACCCAACGGATAATGCTATCTAGTTTTTCGGGTAATTGAATATTGGCATGGTTAAATTGAGAAAGCACTACACTAACGCTTTGATACAGCATTACTAGCCACATAGGTGCACCCAATATAGCTACCGCGGCAAGGGTAAATACGGCTCTAAAAATACTTTCGCCAGGGTGGTGCCTATTGGCCGTGGTAGTGTCTACTTGTTCATCGGCATGGTGAACCATATGAAACCGCCACATAAATTTTACTTTATGTTCTGTTAAGTGTACCAAATACGCACCTACCAAATCAAGCACTAGAAGTCCTGTTAATAAACTAGCCCATAGCGGTAGGGGCACGATGTGTAACAATCCTATACCATTTGTATATGTATATTCACTCGTAAGAAAAATGAGGTATGCAAAGCATACATTTACCACTACAGTAGTGGCAGTAAAGAATATATTAAACGCTGCATGTTGCCATTTTTTATAATTAAATTTGAAAAGTGGTAAACCCGCTTCTACCAGCCAAAAAAAGCACAATCCACTCACAATAATTAATGCCCGATGGGTGGACGGAATAGAATTGAAATACGCTATGAGCTCCTGCATACACAATCGTTTTTTGTGACTACAAGTTACAGAAAATTTGGGCAGTTCTATACAGGCGGTCCGGTAAGCCTGTAACATTGTGTATTAATGGCTATCAACTAGCGTAGTTACTTCCCCTTCCATGTTTGCTGGAGGCTAATCTTATGTATATTTTTTGAAGGGGAAGTGTATTTAAAAACGAACGGCTAAACCCAGTCCGTGAGGTTGTGCACCTACATGCAAACTAGTAGCTTGCTGCTTTTGCTGTACAGCGTTGAACTCAGATACTGCTTTTTGATATTTTTTTTCTGATTTTTTTAAAAGAGCGTTGCCGCCCACACAAATACCGATACCACCCACTAGCGTACCTGCTGAAATACCTCGTGGAATGTTACCGCTAATAAGCTGTAGAATAGAGTAAAAAGTTACACCAGCGCCAAGATAGTTCAGGATATTTCCCCAGGTATGGTTTCGCTGAAACTGTTGGTAATACTGGGTTGCCACTTCGTTTCCTTGGGTGGCAAACAGCGATTTTATTTCTGGGCCGTAACCGTATAGTTTACCGTTATAATAAACACCATTGGTGGTATAAAAAGCCACTACTTGGGCTTTGTTGGGTGTAGTATCTATACTAGTTTATGCCACGGCATTTTGGGAGAAAACTAGTAGGGCAAACAAACAAAAGATAAGGGTGTAAGTATATTTCATAAAAGTGGATCATTAAAAGTGAATAGCTAAACCCATTCCGTTTTTGTGCTGGCCTATATGCAGGGCTGTTGTTTTTTGTTGACTTGTACTTTATTAAATTCTTGCACACTAGCCCTCATTTTTTTATTGGCACCTAAGTGTAGTGTGTAGCCAATGGCTGTGGTAGTAACGCCAATGGCAAGGGTTCCTAATGCTTCGCCGGTAGTTGCATCGGCATTAAAAAATAGTCCAGTACCTAAGCCTATGAGCGCTAGTCCTACCCAACCGGTAATATTGGAAATAGTATTCCTTGTTTGAAACTGTCGGTAATACCTCAATGCCTGTTCATTGCCTTGCTGGGTGTATAATGCTTTTATTTCCTGTCCGTAGCCGTAAAATTTCTGGTTATAATACAAACCGTTGTTGGTGTACTTAGGAATTAATTGTGCTTTATTGGGAGTGGTTTCCAATGTAAGTTGGGCATTGGCAGCTGAGCCAACGCATATAAAAATAGTTAGGGCTAATAGTAGCTTCATACGTGCGGTATTGTGTGATAGCAAAATACTAGAAAACAGTTTTTCGAAATTGTTAAAATGAGTGATGGGGTTTCATTATTGCTTTTTTTCATTCCATTAATTGGAAAATAATTATTTCGTTTATTTCGTTTATTTTTAGATGGTAAATTTGTTCTTATGCTTGTATCGTCTAAACGCACCAGAACTTCTAAACGCGATAAGCGAATAGCATTATCCTCCTATAATATACTTGCTTCTCATTTAAAGCAAAACACGGGTAGCAATATTCGTTTGGCTTTGAAAAATTCAAAGGAGGAAATAATAGTTCCTGCTAGTGCTGTGCAATTATTAGGCGATATTTTGAAAGCAATGGCCGATGGCAATGCAGTTTCGGTAGTTCCACATACTACAGAATTAACCACACAGTCGGCCGCCACGTTGTTAGGTTGTTCAAGGCCGCATGTAGTAAAGTTAATAAAGGAAGGGATTTTGCCATACACTATGGTAGGTAAGCATCGTAGGGTAAACTTGCAAGAAGTTTTACGGTATCAACAACGCTTAAAAAAGCAACAGAAAAAGGCCTTGGTTTCTATAATGCAGCTAGACGAGGAAGCGGGATTATATGAACAGTAAAAAGCTGGTAGTGGCGGTATTGGATACCAATGTTATTTTTCCCATTGTAATAAGAGATATTTTATTCTGGTTTGCCCATTTTGATATTTATAAGCCAAAGTGGACTGCCGATATTTTTAACGAATGGAAGCGGGTAATGCTACAAAAAGGAGTAGATATAAAAGCAGCGGAGAAGCGAATGAAAATGGCTGAAACAGCCTTTCCGTTTGCCCGTGTAGACAATTACTCAAAAATTATCAGCCAGTTAACTTTGCCAGATGCTAACGACAGGCATATTCTAGCGGCTGCTATTAAAGCAAAAGCAAGTATAATAGTAACCAATAACAACAAGGACTTTCCCAAAAAATATCTAGCTAGGTTTGGTATAAATGTACAAACGCCCGATATGTTTTTGAACGGTTTAATGGTAGAGAATCCGTTACTGTGCGTGCAAGCCTTTAAGGAAATGGTTTTAAATAAGCGACAGCCAGTACGTACAGAACGAGAGATGTTACAAATACTGCACCATGCGGGTATAGTGAACACTGCAAAAAGCATAGAGAAGTTACTGTAGGTACCACACCCATCATACATTCACCCGCCGTTATTATACCTTTCTCTACAAATTGTATCTTCCCACAAAAAAGTATGCAAACCATTGCCATAGCTCAGCAACAAGCGGATTTTTTTAAAGCGGGTAATACCTTGCCTTATAGCTTTAGAATAGCCCAGCTAAAAGCGTTACATACTTGTATACAAAAATACGAAGCAGCCATTTTACAGGCTTTGCACACCGATTTAGGAAAGAGTGCTGAGGAAGCCTACGCTAGCGAGGTAGGATTTACCCTAGCTGAACTTTCTACCACCATTCAGCAATTAAAAAACTGGATGAAACCCACCCGTGTGGCCACCAATTTATTAAATCTGCCGGGGTCTAGTAAAACCTATCCGCACCCACTTGGTGTAGTGCTCATCATTGCCCCATGGAACTATCCTTTTCAGCTGGCATTTGCTCCGTTAATTGGCGCTATTGCCGGCGGTAATTGTGCAGTAGTAAAGCCAAGCGAATTAGCTCCTGCTACTGCACAGATAGTAGAAACCATAATACAGGAACTTTATCCACCACAGTTTGTGGCTGCTATACAGGGTATTGGTCAGGAAGTACTTCCACCATTAATTACAGGCTTTGCTTTCAACCATATTTTTTTCACGGGTAGTACGCAAGTGGGCAAAAGTATTTACCAGTTGGCAGCACAGCATTTAACACCCGTTACATTGGAACTTGGTGGTAAAAGTCCGGCCATAATTGAGCCCGACGCTAACCTAGCTTTAGCTGCTCGTAAAATAGCTTTTGGTAAATGGCTTAATGCCGGCCAAACCTGTGTAGCACCCGATTATGTCTTGGTTCCCAGTACATTGCAAGATGAACTAGTGGCACAGTTACAGCAAGCAGCTCAGCAATTTTTTGGCAAGGAGGCCTTACAAAACAAGGCTTATCCACGTATTATATCGCCACAGCGTTTTAAAATTTTGGAAGGCTATTTAACACAAGGAACCGTAGCATGGGGAGGAAAAACCAACGAAGCTACCTTACAAATAGAACCTACGGTATTGCTCAATCCTTCCTGGGACAGTGCAATTATGCAGCAGGAAATTTTTGGACCTATTTTACCTATCATCACCTACAGTACTCAAGAACAAGCGTATGAGATGGTTCAAAAAAATCCAAATCCATTATCCTTGTATTTGTTTACCAATAGCAGTGCCACAGAGCAGTGGTGGCTACAGCATGCAAGCTTTGGCGGTGGCTGTATAAACAATACTTTACTGCATTTAAGTAACCACCATTTGCCCTTTGGTGGCGTGGGTTCCAGCGGTGTAGGTGCTTATCATGGTAAACACAGTTTTATCACATTTACCCACCAAAAAGCAGTGTTAAAAACGCCTACTTGGTTCGATCCATCTTTTAAATACCCACCTTTTACTGGGAAAATGAAGCTATATAAGCTGTTTATGAAGTAATAATTAACCCATAATTCCTGCATAAAATGTAAATAAAGGTTTTACTATATGGGTTTTATTCGTTTATTTTTGCCAATTGCATTTTTAGCAACTTGTTTATTAAAAGTGCAATGCCAATTTTACTCATAAATACTCATTGCTTTGGCATTATCGCATTTAGTTAAATACGTTTACAATAACGGTTCAGAAGATGTAATACGAAGAGGTAAAAAAATTTACCATGCACACCAGGTGGAACTATTAGATTTTAACGATTTACTAGGCTCCGTACAGTTACGTGTGAAAGATGATAGTTACAGCTTGTATTATAAAGTAGTGATTTCACAACTGAAGGATGCTAAAGAAATGCAGGTACGCTGTAGCTGCCCGTATAATATGGGCGAAGTATGCCGGCACAAAGCAGCAGCACTACTGTACGTGCAGGAATTAGTAGATACAGGTAAATTGGGTAGTTCTAAAACAGGGTATAATCAGCAGCACACCGTAGTAAAAATTAAACAGTTAGAGCTCCGTAGCATTAAGCCTTTGTGTAGTACCGATAGTTTCCAGGAAGCCAGTGAATTTGTACGGGTACAAAAAGCCGAAATAATAAGTGCGGAAGATGAAAAGGTAGTAGCAGAAATCACCATGCATGGATTAACCAATAAAGTAGTGATTCACAAAAACGCTGAACGTAATTTAGATACCAGCTGCACCTGCGATAGCGAACCCAACCACCCACTATGTGTACACAAAGCCGCAGTACTTTTACAATTAATGCATAAGGGCGGTGCCAATTATTTTGATTCTATCAAAAATTGGGATAAGGATAAGAACAAACTTTTGGCATTATACGGCTACAGCTTATCAGATAATTTAAAAGGAAAATTCGAATTTATTTATAACAATGGTAGGCCTAGCTTACGCTTGCTCGATGCTAGTATAAAACGGGTAGCTGCACCACCACCAACGGAACCAAAACCCGAAGCTATCGCAGTACTACCGGTACCAGAAGCCAAACCCGAAAAAGCTGCCGCAGTAGTTACACAAAAGGGTATACAGCGAGTAGGTATGGTGCTAAGGTACAATGCTTTACAGTATCCATTTTTAGAACTTGATGCGGTGTTAGGTACCGTGAACGATGTGGGTAGTGCTTTTATTGATAAAGTGGAAAAAATAGATTTAGCTAAATACGTACCCACCGAAACCTTAGAGGAGGAAGATGCTCATTTGGTACAGCAGCTACGGAAATTATTATCGGTAGAGCTTGGTAGATATATAGAACGTAATGCACCATTTTCAATTGCTTGGAACGATGTAATACACCAACATACCAATGCCATAGCTCCAGAAACTAAACAGTTAGTAGCTGAATATTATTACCCAAAAATTAAAAAGATTTTTGAGGAAAATACCGATAATCCATTGGTATATTACCTACCCGATGGTAAACCATTTACTACTGCAAACTTGCAAAGGGTAAATTTAGTAGACAAGTTAGTGGCACCAGAAATAGTGTTGCAGCGGGTTGCCGATGGATTTGCTATGCAGGTAGAAGCGAAACTGCCTGAAGGTAACCGACCGTTAACTGATAATGAACTACCATCGCCCTTTCTATTTAAGTATTATGATAATATTTACCTGTGGGAGAATGTAGATTGTATTCAATTAATAGAAGAACAAGCTAGTGGTGCCAATAGCCAAGTACCTACAGAACATTGGAGCAGTTTTTTATTGGAAACCATTGTTCCACTTACCAAACAATACAATGTAAATTTTACCAATATTCCTAAACGGGAAATGTTTGATTTAGAGCCGGAAACCAAGATAGAATTAATGGAACAAGGCGATTTTTTATTATTCCACCCGGTGTATAATTACCTAGGGTATGAGATTAAGAATATTGATAAAGAGAAAGTAATTATACCAGTAGATAACCAAATAATACTGTTACACCGTAACCATGCTGCCGAGCAAAAAGCCCTTGATTTTGTAAAAGGTCTACACTCCAATTTTATTTGGCTGGCCGATAAAAAAACCTTGGCCTTAAAGGGTATAGATGTACTTAAAAACAATTGGTTCTTTTTGTTTATAGATGCGGTTAAGGAAAAGCAAATGGCCGTGCTAGGTTTTGATGCCCTGCGGAACTTTAGATTCAATACCTATAAGCCCAATACCAAAATTTATATTAGTAGTAGAACCGATTGGTTTGATGCCAAGGTAGATATATTTTTTGGCGAGCAAAAAGTAACCGTGGCCGATGTAAAAAAGGCGTTAGCCAACAAGCAACAGTTTGTAGTATTAAACGATGGTACACTAGGAATTTTGCCGGAAGAATGGATTAAAAAATATTCTTTGCTATTTAGGGTAGGCGAGGGAAAACAAGCCAATTTAAAACTTAGTAAATACCATTTTAGTGTAATAGAAGAATTGTATGAGCAGCGAGATGAAGAAGAACTTATTTTTCAATTAGAAGAGAAGTATGAGAAGTTAAAGGAACTCAGCGGCATACAATCTATCGAGGCACCTTTGCATTTACAAAATACGCTAAGGCCTTATCAGCTCAGCGGTTTTCAGTGGTTAAATTATTTACACAATGTACAGTGGGGTGGTATTTTGGCGGATGATATGGGTTTGGGTAAAACCATTCAGGCGCTATGTTTTATGAACCACCTAAGAGAAAAAAATGAAAGCTTAAAGGCATTGGTAGTTTGCCCTACCACATTGTTATTTAACTGGGAGAACGAGATAAAAAAATTCACTCCGTCGCTACAGTTTCATGTACACCATGGTGCCACTAGAGATAAAAAGGCCTTACACAATATAGATAACGAAGTAATTATTACTACTTACGGAACATTGCGTAGCGATATAAAATTATTTATAGATATCAATTTCGATTATGTGGTGCTCGATGAAAGTCAGGCTATAAAAAACCCCAACAGTAAAGTGGCTAAGGCTGCAGTATTGTTACAAGCAAAAAACAAACTTTGTTTAAGTGGTACTCCTTTACAGAACAATACGTTTGATATTTATGCTCAAATGAATTTCCTAAATCCGGGTATGTTAGGAAGTGTGGAATTTTTCAAACAAGAGTTTGCTGTACCTATAGATAAGTTTGGCGAAAAAGAACAAAAGGAGCATTTACGCCGTTTGCTGTATCCGTTTATTTTACGCAGAACTAAGGAGCAGGTAGCCAAGGATTTACCACCGAAAACAGAGATGATTTTATTTTGCGAAATGGGCGATGAGCAAAGGAATATTTACAATGCTTACCGCAATGAATTTAGAGATAAAATTATGGGTGTAGTGGCGGAGCAAGGTATACAGCGAAGTCAGTTAACCATTTTACAAGGCTTAATGAAACTTCGGCAAATTTGCGATAGTCCGGCCATTATGAACGAAGAGGAACGTTTCCCCAATGTGAGTGTGAAATTAGACGAACTTACTAGGGAGATAGAAGAAAATATTAGCAACCATAAGGCCTTGGTGTTTTCTCAGTTTTTGGGCATGTTAGCCATTATCCGTCAGCGTTTGAACGAGCTGAATATTCCTTATGCATATTTTGATGGTAGCACTTCTACCGCTGATAGAGAAAAGGCCATTCAAAAGTTTCAGGAGAACGATGAGTGCCGAGTTTTCTTAATTTCATTAAAAGCGGGTGGTGTGGGTTTAAACCTTACTGCAGCTGATTATGTGTATATAGTGGATCCTTGGTGGAACCCAGCTGTAGAGCAGCAGGCCATCGACCGTACTCACCGCATAGGCCAAACCAAGAATATTTTTGCCTATCGCATGATTTGTAAGGATACGGTAGAAGATAAAATTCTTAAACTACAAGAAAAGAAAAAGGTATTGGCTACGGAGTTAATTACCGATGATACCGGATTTGTAAAAAGCCTTACGAAAGAAGATATTGAGTATCTTTTCAGCTAATAATACCCGATGGTATGAAAAAGCTTTTAGTGGGTTGGGTTATAGTGCTGTTATTGTTAGCTAAGGCAGGTTATACACAGGAATATCTAGAAGCGCCGGCCAGTACATTGCTTACAAAGTTTAGATTTAGAATGCTGCACGGTGGTGTGCTATTGGTAGAAGGGTTGGTAGCCAATAAAGCCGATACCTTGCAGTTTGTGCTAGATACGGGTAGCAGCGGTATTAGTTTAGATAGTAGTTTGGTGGCTCGGCTACAATTGCCTGTTACACCCAGCGATAAAGTGGTGAAAGGGATAGGTGGTGTAAAAAATGTTTCGTTTGTACGCAAACAATCCCTGCGTTTACCCGGCCTTACCATAGATAGTTTAGATTTTCATATTAATGATTATGAGTTGCTTACCAGTGCCTACGGAACCCGTATAGATGGAGTAATAGGGTATAGTTTTTTACGAAAATTTATAGTAGCTGTTAACTACGATAGTTCATTGATAGCAGTATACACACCGGGTAGTTTTAAATATGGTAGAGGCGGCCATGTACTAAAGCCAAGGTTTACAAATTTGCCCATAGTACATGCGGTACTAACCGATGAAACCAAGCAAGATGCGAAGTATTTTTTTGATACTGGTGCCGGCTTATGTTTTTTACTAAATGCAGAGTTTACGGAGGACAGTGGCTTATTTAAAAAGCGGCGGAAATTTTACCCAGCGTTAATAGAGGGTATTGCTGGCAAGCAAGCCATGAAATGTGGTGTGGTAAAGCAAGTACAAATAGGGCCGTATAAATTTAGAAATGTGCCCGGGTATGTTTTTGCCGATAGCTTTAACATTACCAATTATCCATCGTTAGCAGGTTTGTTAGGAAACGATTTATTGAAGCGTTTTAATTTGGTTATCAATTATCCCGATCAAGAAATACATATTAAACCCAATACTAAATTCCGGGAGCCTTTCGATTATGCTTATTTGGGTTGTAATTTATACCAGGTAGATAATGTTATTGTTTTTGGTGAAGTACTACCCAACACACCAGCGGCTAAAGCTGGCTTGCTGGATGGCGATGTTTTTGTGCATGTAGATAATGTGTATACCAATAGCTTACCCATAGTAAAAGCCATAATGCAAGCAGCCAATACAAAATTTACGATTGGCATTATTCGTAACGGCGTATCGCTTACTAAAAAGCTTACAGTAGGTTCGCTGTTGTAAGTGGTTCAAAACAATTTCATAGCATGCAAACCTGCTTTTTGGGTGCTATCTTTGCAGCCTAACTGTTTTTTATGCAAAGAATTTTATTTTCTGTATGGATGCTTTTATTGGCCATTGGAGGCTTTACACAAGGCACAGAAACTTTTACGAATCTCCCACCTTCAAATAATCAGTCTCTAAGCCGAGCGTGGACCGGAGATAATAACCAACCATGGACCGGTACTGGTGCTAGAACCGATTTGTCAATGAATGGAAGGTGTATCGGGCTCCGGATTGGGAAGATTAACTGTGCTACAATCGCTAACGGAATATCAAGTATATCATTCAATTATAAATATTTATTTACAGGGGTTGCGGCCAACCTTGTTGTGCGTGTAAATGGCAGTCAAGTTGGGAACACAATTGTTGTGCCTACAACAGCAACATCCGATCAGTCGATCACTATATCCGGACTAAACTTCACTGGTACCTGTGCCTTAGAGATAGAACAAGCAGTGAATTCGACGGAAGCTAGAGTAGCCATCGACGATATTTCATGGACTAGTAATAACACCACACCCTGCGTTACCCCCACGGCTCAGCCTACTAACTTAGTTTTTTCTACCGTTACTAATACCGCCATCAACGGAAGTTTTACCGCTCCTGCTACAGCACCGGATGCTTACTTGGTATTGTACTCTTCCAGCAATACTTTGTCGGCCCTACCTGTAAACGGTACATCATATGTTATTGACGATGTTATTGGCAATGCTACCGTAGTTTCAGCAGGTACCACCACTGGTTTTCAGGAGGCTGGTTTGGCACCGGGTACTACTTATTATTTCTATGTATTTGCTTACAATCGTTCTTGTGCTGGCGGGCCATTGTATTTAAGTACCAGTCCACTTACAGCCAATGCTACCACTACACAGCCACCCGTTTGTGCCACACCTACTGCACCTGCCACGGCATTAAACTTATTCCCTACTAACACATCTGTAAACGGCAATTTTACCGCTAGTGCCACCGCAGAAGCGTATTTGGTAGTACAAAGTTCTAGCACATTAACAGGTTTTACTCCTGTAAATGGCACCTCGTACACACTTGGGCAAACGGTAGGAAATGGGGTAGTAATTAAAAATAATGCAGGCACTACCTTTAGCAATGGTGGTTTATTGCCCGGCACAGATTACACCTATACCGTATTTGCTTTTAATGGTACCAGCTGTACCGGCGGCCCACTGTATTTGGCTACCAGCATAGCAGGTACCACTACCACTACCAATAGTAGTAATAATACTGGTGAACCAGCTGGCTATTATGCCACTACTGCAGGTAAAAATTGTGCCGACTTAAAAAGTACACTACGTACCATTATTACCAACGGACATAACGCACAAACCTACGGAAGCTTATACAACCAATACGCTATTACCGATATCAAACCAAGAGAAGTGGGTACGGGTGGTGCCAATGTAATTTGGGATATTTATAGCGATAGACCCACCGGTGTAGACCCGTATAATTTTGACCCTTTTACTAACCGCTGTGGCAATTATAGCATAGAAGGTGATTGTTTTAATAGAGAACACAGTGTACCGCAAAGTTGGTTTAATGAAGCAGCGCCTGCCGTTAGCGATTATCACCATATTTTCCCTACAGATGGTAAGGTAAATGGTATACGTAGCAGTTTTGTTTTTGGTAATGTAGCCACCGCCAGCACTACATCGCTTAATGGTAGTAAGTTAGGTTCTAGTGCCGATGCTGGTATCAGCGGTACTGTTTTTGAACCTATTGATGAATATAAAGGCGATGTAGCCCGAGCATTTTTATACTTTGTTACCCGCTATGAAAATAGTATACCAGGGTGGAGCAGCAGCACCACCAATGCAGCCAATGCCTTTGCTAACAATACTTTTCCAGCGGTACGAACAAGCTATTTACGTTTAATGATAGAATGGCATAACCAAGACCCCGTAAGTGCTAAAGAAATTACTAGAAACAACGGCGGATTCAGTTTTCAAGGAAATAGAAACCCTTATGTAGACCGGCCAGAATTTGTAAGTCAGGTATGGAACAATACCTGTGCTGGCCTAGGTAGTTTGGTATTACCGGCCGATTTAGCTTTTTTTAGAGGATACCTAAAAGGCAACCAAGTTTCTTTACAATGGCAGAGTTTGATAGAAAGTAACTTTGATAAATACGTGATTCAGCGTAGCGTAAACGGTACACAGTTTACAAGCATAGGCCTGCTAAAAGGAAAGGGAGCCAGTAATTATAATTTTAACGATGATATTACCCAATTAACCAATAGGCGTTTGTATTACCGCTTACAAATGGTAGATAAAAATGGCGATATAAAGTACAGCGAAGTATTTACCATACACGTACAAGGTAGCGTACAGATAACAGTTCTACCCAACCCAGTACGTAGTACATTGCAGGTTCAATTGGCGGGTAATACACAAGCAGGCACCTTACAGTTATTAAATACAGTAGGTACCGTAACAAAACAAATACCTATAGCGGCCAACCAAAGCACGGTAAGCAGTGCCGTGGGTAATTTGCCTAGTGGCTTGTACACCTTGCGGTTTTTGAGCGATGGTAAGGTTTACCAGCAAAAAATAATGCTGCTGCAATAAAATTTAAAAACAGGTTTTGCAATTATAGATTTGCCATTATATTTGCACTCCGTTTTAGGGCCTATAGCTCAGTTGGTTAGAGCACCTGACTCATAATCAGGGGGTCCCAGGATCATGCCCTGGTGGGCCCACAAAAGCAGTTGAGAACAAATGTTTTCAACTGCTTTATTTTTTTAGGAAATATGATTGTTTGCTGAAACTGATATTGCCATGCGTTATTTGGTAGCCAATATTTTTACAGCTCACGAAAATCTATTTTGTTTAACAAGTTTTACCTAACCATCAACTAGCTAGAACTTTTTTTTTGCGGCAAAGCTCAATGGTTTATTTTTAGAAGTATTATTCACGAAGCAAAAATACCTTTTGTGGTATTGTTCGCATTTAACTAACCTGCATGATTGTTAGAGCTATCATTTTTTGTGCAATTGTAAGTACTGCAGTCCGCACAAACGCACAAGTTGATTACAATAAAACGGCAAAGCATGCTTTATTGGTAACCCAAATGGCCGCCAAATTTCACGTGCAGCCCCCACCGCTTAATCAGGCTTTTGGACAAAATGTTTTTAAAGGTGTTGTAAACACACTTGACGATGAAAAAATAATTTTCACCCAGCAGTCAATTCAACAATTACAACCATTGGTATTACAACTGCATCAAGCAATTGCCGAAAAAAATACCGATTTTTTACAACGTATTACTACGCTTTATAAACAGCAACTCAAGGTTACCGATTCCTTAATTTCCAACGCTGCCAATAAGCCCATCACTTTTTCCAGCACTGAGTTTTTTACCAAACAAGAAGACACCAGCTTTACTGCAAACACCGTGTTGCAACAGCAGAAAATAAATAAGATAATTAAGCTAAATGTTTTGAGGTATATAGCTGCTAACTGGCCGGAAGCAGCTACGCCAGCACAACAAAAAAAGTTTACCGATAGCATTGAACCTATTGCCAGAAAAAAAATTATTACCAGCATACGCCGTTCATTTAATACCGTGCTACAACAACCTTTTGAAGCCGACCATGAAGTGGCAAATGCGTACTGCAATAGTATAGCAAAAGCGTACGACCCACACAGCAGCTATTTTTCACCCACATCAAAAGCAGCCTTTGAAAGTGCTTTGGGAAAAAAGCCTTTACGCTTTGGTTTTTCGCTTGATGAGAACGAAGATGGCAGTGTAGAAATAGAAACTTTAAAACCCGGAAGTGCAGCCTATAAAAGTGGTTTGCTAAATGCTGGCGATAAAATTACCGCTTTGCAATGGGAGGGTAAAGAAGCCATAACCGTGGGCGATAAGGGAGCTAGTTTTGTAAGCAATGCACTTGAGGGCAACAATAATTTAAAGATTACCCTTACTGTAAAAAAAGCCGATGGAAGTACCAAGCAAGTGGTATTACAAAAAGATGAAATAGACAATGGCGAAGATGAAGCCAAGGTAAGAAGCTTTGTGCTTAGAGGGAAAAAGGCTATTGGCTATATCTCGTTGCCTGCATTTTATGTAGACTGGGAAAATATGGAAAACAATGTTAATGGCTGTGCTAACGATGTAGGCAAAGAAATATTGAAACTAAAAAAGGAAAACATTGAGGGCTTGATAATAGATGTACGATACAATGGTGGCGGGTCTATGCAAGAAGCCATTGAGCTTGCAGGAATATTTATTGATGCCGGACCAGTGGGGCAAATAAAAGCAAAACTCGAAAAACCATTTACCCTGAAAGATATTAATAGAGGCACATTGTACGACGGGCCGCTGGTGATAATGGTTAATGGCTACAGTGCATCAGCAGCCGAAATGCTGGCAGGTACGCTGCAAGATTATAACCGAGCCGTTATTGTGGGTTCGCCAACATTTGGCAAAGCAACTTCCCAAGTGGTTTTACCACTTGATACCACCGTTTCGTTAAGTAAAAGCAATGCCAGTGCAGTAGCCGACGGGTATGTAAAAATTTCCGTTTCATCCCTATACCGTATTACCGGAAAAACTGCTCAAATAACTGGTGTACAGCCCGATGTGCTTTTGCCCGATATGCTTGCTGCCATGGCCAAAAACGAAGCCAACGAGCCACTAGCCATACAAATTCCTTCTATTGAAGCCAACAAATATTACAAACCCCTGTCGGCAATACGTACCGACAATTTAAAAAAGATAGCCGATTCGGCGGTTAACCATTGGCCAGTGTTTACTGCCATTAAAAATAAAATGGATAGGGTTAAAAAAACAAATTACCAAAACACATCTCTATTGCTTTCCAATGTTTTAGCCGAGTATCAGTTAGATGAAAATAACAGCGATATTGAAGATGCAAAAAATGCCGCCACCGATTTGTTTTCTATTGCCAATACAACGCTTGAAAACAAACGTTTGGGCGTGGCTACGGCCAACAATGAAATGAACACCCAATGGATGAAATATTTAACAAAAGACCCATATATAAAAACAGCATTTTTAATAGCAGCTGAAATGGGCAATAAATAAATTAACCATCGCCAAAAACTTCTTATTTTTTTTTATAATATTTACCAAAAAACCAATTACAATGTTGCCACACCGTTTGAAAATTTCTTTAGTTGCTAGTTTTATTTTGCTTGCCTTTACCGTGAAGGCTCAAAATTTTGATGGTCCAGTTCCGTATATGGCCGCCATTACGTCGGCACAAGAGGACATGAATAAAAAGTACATGGCTTATTTAAGTGCATCGGCACACGGTAAGCGTTTGAAAAAAGTAGAGAAACTGCGTCAGCAAGCTTTGGAAAGTATTAACCAAAGCGAAAGCAAAGTATTAGAGTTACCTGCCTTTAACGGCGATCAATCGCTTAAACAATCCGCAATAAAGCATATAAAATTTTGCTACAAAATTTTTAACGACGACTATGCCAATATTGTAAATATGGAGGAAATAGCGGAACAAAGTTTTGATGAAATGCAAGCTTATTTGCTGCTGAAAGAAAAAACAAAGGAAAAATTAAAGGAAGCCAACAATGCGTATGAAGCAGCTTACAATGCCTTTGCCAAAAAAAACAACGTACAGATAATTGAAAGCAAATCAGAACTATCCGAAAAAATGGAAAAGGTGGGTGCACTGAACCAATACCACGACAAGATATATTTATTATTTTTTAAATGCAACTGGCAGGATGCTAAACTAGTAGAGGCCATAAGCAACAAAAAGGTAACCGAAATAGAGCAACGGCGAAATGCTTTGGCACAATATGCCAATGAGGGTATTGCTGCATTGGCGGCTATTAAACCATTTGACGGCGATGCATCGCTTATTGGGGCTTGCAAACAGGCTTTATTGTTTTACAAAAAAACCGCCGAAAACGATGTATTGAAGTTGACTGATTTTTATTTGAAAGAAGAAAATTTTGAAAAAATGAAAAAGGCGTTTGAAGCAAAATCGGAAAGCGATAGAACCAATCAAGATATTGATGCCTTCAACAAAGGTGTGAAAGAAATAAATGCCGCTGTAAACGCATTTAATCAAACTACCGGCGTGCTAAACAGTGCAAGAGCTGGTGTAGTAGACGCTTGGAACGCAACTGAAAAATCGTTTATAGATACACATATGCCGTATTTCAAAAAATAAAAACCAGCTATCAAAGTAAACTGGGATGAGAAAGGTTGTAACAGATAGTTACAGCCTTTTTTATTGCACCTAAATGCTGGTGTTACTCGTTTACCAGCTGCTTACTCTTCGCCGGCAATAGTTTCTGTACTAGGGCTGGTTCTGCCTTTAAATTTGGGTGTGTAATAAAAAAACCAACGTAGGGTATGGTTAGCATCGTACTGAAAGCCATTGAGTTTTTGCTGATACAAATACATATACCCAGCATCAAAACTTACTGTGGGCGAAACCGTGTGCCGTATACCAATGAATATTCTATTTTGCTCAAAAGTATTGTACACCACATCCTTACCCATGTGCAAACAAATTTCATTAGCTACCACCAATTGCGGTACCCGCTTATTGCTATGAATGGTAAGGGTGCCGCTTAGTAAATATCGAATGCGGTTAGTAAAGCGGTTAGCACCTGTGGGGGCATCATTATTTACGATTTGTTGCCAGCGTTGTTCATTCCTTAATCGCTGTAATAATTTTAGTTTACCTAATGTTTGGCTGTATTGTATTTGCTGGTACAATCGGTTTTCTTGTGCATGGTACCGCCAGCCGGGTGTGGAGGGCGTTACCCACATATGGCCATAACCTACCACGGCGGTTAATTGTGGGTTTAACCAATATGCCAAACCGCCCCGCAAAAAGTAGAAACTACCATCCTTAATGCCATTGTTTCGGCGTATATGAGCATCGGCTATAAAGCCCCATTTGTTGGTTACTTGTGCAGTAGTGTTGATACTAAACCAACTTTGAAATTGGTGGTTCACCTGTTTTGTAGCCGCCGTTTGCCCCCGGCTTGTATACGTAAAACCAAGGCAAAGAACACTTGTAAAAAACAATTGTATGTTCACCCTATAAAATTAAAAGTGGGGTAATAAAACCAAGGCTAATACGGCTGCTAGAAGTGTTTACTGCACCCATAGTGGTTTTGGCGTACTGGGTATATACTTCCGACCGGAAAATACCCGCCGCAAAAAAGCGAAGGTTTAAATTTTTATACGGATAATATTCAATACTCGGTACAAAAGTGTAGGTGTTTCGCAATAAATTATTCCTGTTTGGGTCTGGGTTTTTGTTCCAAAACGTAGCATTCGTCATACCTATACAGCTTATCGTCCATTGAGGGGTAATATAGTAGTCTACATCTAACCAATGTTCTCTGTACCTAGCACCAAAAGCTGCATACTGCAAACTTGGGTTAATACTTTGAATAATGGCTTTACGATCTAAATCTTCATCGCTCAACTTAAAATCGTACCGTAGCTGCCATTTTTTATTAGGGTTAAATTTGGTACCCAAGGCTAAGTAATGCATTTGGGTATTTTTTGCCTCGGTAAAAATGCTGTAGCTCCAAAGGGTTTCCCATTTTTGGTTGTTCGATTTTCCTCGCCAATTTATTACCCATGCCGCCGGAAAAGCTGCTGGCACCACATTGGGCACATTGCCATACAATTCGTTAAAAAACTGTGTTCTGGAATTGAGCACTTGAAAAGTGAATTGATGGTTTTTATTGGCCTTGAACGATGCTTGTGCTCCCGTTAAAAAATTATCAGCATTTTCTACTATATCATTAAATCTAAAAATATCTATAGGGTTATCATCAAACTCGTATCCGCCCCAATCGGCACACATTTTACCAAAACTCAAGTTCCAGCGGGAGCTCGCTTCCACGGTAATAAAAGCTAAATCGGTACTGCGACTAAGGTTATCTAGCGATGCTGGGTTGGCTGCTCGGGTATACCTATCTCTAAATCTAAAGCTCACTTTTTCATGCACTTTGCCCTTTATTTCCAGTCTAAACTGATTGTTAGCAAAAGCACTCGCTTGGTGTTTACCATTGGAAAAATCGTTGTTCAGGGCGTATTGCATATTTGCAATTACATCTATATCTCTTA
This sequence comes from Bacteroidota bacterium, assembly GCA_004292605.1. GTDB lineage: Bacteria > Bacteroidota > Bacteroidia > Chitinophagales > Chitinophagaceae > UBA10646. The sequence continues at coordinate 72,459 of RDXK01000097.1, read as the reverse complement.
GAAGTTGGGCTTTTCTTACTGGTATTATTGGCTGATAGCTGGTATCGTTCCGGCTGGTTTGCTTGCTCATTTGGGCGGCAGCGGGCAGGCAACCTAACGCACTGGTAAATACACCCAGAGCTAGTATTTTTAGTTTCATTACAGTAAAAATTTTGTGAGAATAAAACCTACTATTATGGCGGTGCCCAATGCTACCAAACCGGGGCGTAAAAAACTATGGTCAATAATGTACTTTCCTATTTTGGTACTTCCTGTTCGGTCAAAATTAATAGCAGCTAATAAGGTAGGGTAGCCGGGCAATACAAAATCGCTATTTACCGCCGGAAACATGGCTATTAAATTGGGTGCAGTAATACCTAAGGTTAAACCCAGCGGCATCATAGTTTTGGTAGTGGCTGCCTGACTAAACATTAACACACCCATGATGAATATGGCAAAGGTAAACGTCCACGGATACGCTTTGGAAATATCGCCCAATAGTTCGGTAATGCTTATTTGGTTATGTGCCATAAACGTAGCACTCATCCACACCACACCAAAAACACTTACTACAGCCGTAGCCATAGAGGTAAATAAACTTGCTTTAGCCACATCAGTAGCTGGTGTTTTGGTAATAAGTAAAATAGCTGCCGCGGCGGAAAGGGTAATTATTTCTATCAATGTGCCCATTTTTAAGGAGCCATCGGCATTTACACTAAAATTAGCATCGCCAGCACCTACATTAGGTACCCACTGTGGAAAGGCTCCAAAAAGTACAATTAATAAAATAGCTACACCAAAAATGCCTACCGCTGTTTTGGCGCCGGGGGCAATGGTTTTGGTTGTTTCGTTGTCGCTGCCATCGATGGTTTTGGCAAACGCAGGATCTTTCATTTTTTCCTGAAAAATGGGGTCGTCATTCAGTTCCTTACCCATTTTCCAAACGCTTAAGGCACCTAAGCCCGTACCAATAATACCTGCAGGTATCCCTATCATCAAAACATCCGTAACTTGAATGCCACTAGTGGCAAGTATGGCAACTAACGCAGCTGTAGCGGCACTCATAGGGCTACCTGTAAGGGCTAAGTGAGAGGCAATTACTGAAATACTTAAAGGCCTTTCTGGGCGAATACGTTTTTTAGCCGATACCTCCGCGATGATAGGCAGTAAGGAATATACAATGTGAGCCGTACCTGCAAACAAGCACAAAAAATATACGGTAAATGGTGCTATAAAAGTAATTTGACTGGGTTTGCTACGTATTACTTTTTCTGCCACGCTTACTAAATAATCTAACCCACCGGCGGCTTGCAAGCTAGCTGCTGTGGTAACTATGGAAAGAATAATCAGCATTACATCTAGCGGCGGATCGGTAGGTTTCATATGAAAAACCAATACAAATATTAGCATGCCTATCATGCCCATTACACCAAGGCCTATACCTTTTAACTGCGAGCCAATAAATATCATGGCTAGCAGTAGTATAAATTGTATCCAAATCATACAAGGCTATTAATAGGTAAAGAATATTTTTTGTATGGCCGCCTTGTTTTTGGTTTGGGTTAAAGCTAGCATTAGTAATACCCTGGCTTTTTGTGGGTTTAAATCGTCGGATACCAATGTGCCAAGTTTGGCATCGTCTATTTCATCTTCTAGCAATACACGGCCACTAATAATACGGCTAGAGCGTACGGTAACGATGCCTTTTTTCACGGCACGGTCTACACCATTATAAAACGCCTTATTAAAGTTTCCGTTGCCTACACCAGCTATCACCAAACCATCAATACCACTTGCTGCAAAGGCATCAATGGCGGTAGCGGGAGCATCGGCATACATATACGCTATTTCTACTTTAGGTAATTTAGTAACACCTTTTAGGTTAAACGGTGTGCCCACGTTTACTTCTCGTAGGCTTTGTAAATAATATTCCACATGGCCATCGTACACTTGGCCTAAGGGCCCTAGGTTTGGAGCCATGAAACCGTTTACTTTAGTGGTGCTGGTTTTCACCACATCTCTAGCATCATAAATACTTTCGTTGAACGATACCAACACGCCTTTACCCCAACTTTTGGGGCTAGCGGCTACGGTAATAGCATCGTACAAGTTTTTGGGTCCATCGGCGCTGATGGCGGTTGATGGTCGCATACTACCTGTAAGTACTACCGGCTTTTTAGAGGCGATGGTTAAATCTAAAAAATAGCCTGTTTCCTCTTGTGTATCGGTACCATGGGTAATTACAATACCGTCGGCTTCGTTTTTCTCGAAAATTTCATTAATTCTATTATATAATTTTAACCATATATCAATGGTAATATCTTGGCTACCTACACTAGCTATTTGCTCACCAGAAATATCGGCTACATTTTTTATAGTAGGTATGGTGCCTATCAACTGCTCTATGGGTACTTTTCCGGCGGTGTAGCCAGCACGGTCGGCAGCGGCACCTTCGCCAGCTATGGTACCACCCGTGGCTAAAATTATGATTCTTGGTTTTTTGGCGCTGGTGGCGGTTTGTGCAAACCCTGCTAAGCATAAGCAGCAAAAGGTAAAAGCGAATAGGATTTTCGACATTGTGTTTGGGTTTTATTGGTTAATAAATTTAGGATTAATTAGGTTTTCAATGGAATAAATTTCATCCCATTTTTCCTGTGTGATGTATTGATTTTCAGTAACTACTATTTGGTGAACCGACTTACCTGTTTTCAATGCTTCCTTGGCTATGGCAGCACTTTTTTCGTATCCTAAAATTGGGTTCAATTGGGTAACTATACCTATGCTGTGCATCACCATTTCTGCAGTGTGGCTAGCATTGGCGGTAATACCTACCACACACTTATCGGCCAGCATATGTATGGCTTTGGTAAGGTATTGCAAGCTAGTAAACAGGCTAAAACCAATTACAGGTTCCATTACGTTTAATTGTAACTGACCAGCTTCCGCGGCAAGGGTAATGGTTAAATCGGACCCGATAACATAAAAACAAGTTTGGTTTACAGCCTCGGGAATTACAGGGTTTACTTTACCCGGCATGATGGATGAACCGGGCTGCATAGGTGGCAAGTTTATCTCGTTTAAGCCACAGCGTGGGCCACTGCTTAGCAAACGTAAATCGTTACAAATTTTACTAAGTTTTACGGCTACTCGTTTCATAGTGCCGCTCAGCTGCACATAAGCACCCGTATCGTACGTGGCTTCAATTAAATCGGCCGCTAGGGTTACCGGAATACCGCTTACCGTGGCTAAATGTGCCACACATTTTTGTGCATAGCCTTGTGGGGCATTTACACCCGTGCCAATGGCAGTGGCACCCATATTTACTTCTGTAATTAGTAGCTGTGCTTCCTTCATACGCAGTACATCCTCGCCTATGGTGGTGGCAAAGGCATGAAACTCTTGTCCTAGGGTCATAGGTACCGCATCTTGCAGCTGTGTTCTACCCATTTTTAATACTTGAGCAAATTCCTTTCCTTTTGCAGCAAAAGCTTGCTGTAAATGGGTGAGGGCTTGAACAAAGGTTTCAATTTTTAAGTACAGGGCTAACCTAAATGCCGTGGGGTAAGCATCGTTGGTACTTTGGCTACAGTTTACATGGTTATTGGGGTGCAAATCATCGTACTGCCCCTTGGGTTTACCTAAATATTCTAAACCAATATTAGCTATTACTTCATTGGCATTCATATTACAGCTGGTACCGGCACCACCTTGAATTAAATCGCTTATAAACTCATGGTTGTATTTTCCAGTAATAAGCTCATCGCAAGCAAAAACAATGGCATCGGTAATTTCTTTGCTGAGCACACCACAATCGTAATTGGCTAAGGCGGCTGCTTTTTTTACATAGCCAAAAGCTTGAATAAAAAGTGGTTCAGAACTAATGGGTATACCCGTGATATCAAAATTTTCTTTGGCACGCAGGGTTTGAATACCATAGTATGCCGAATTTGGAATTTCCTTCTCGCCTAAAAAATCGTGTTCGAAACGTGTTTGGTTACTCATTTGGTAAGTTTTATAAAAAATAAAAACCAGTTACCTAAGTAAACTGGTTGGTGAAAGTTAAGCAACTATTTAGTAAAATTAGTTGAGGTTTCCATTTTGCGATAGCATCAATTGTTCATCCTGCTTTACCTTTTGTTCCCAAGCCCAAGCAGTTTTCATCATGCTTAAAATATCGTGTTCTATTACCCAGCCTAGTTTTTCTACTACATGGTTGTTATTGGCATAAATAGCCACTACATCGCCCGGGCGGCGTGGACCCACTTGGTAATTTAGTTGGGTGCCACTAGCGGTTTCAAATGCTTTAATAGCTTCTAACACTGTAACACCATTGCCTGTACCAAGGTTAAAAATTTCAAGATTGCTTTCGTTCCTGTTTTCCAGCATATACTGTAGGGCTAAAGTGTGTGCCCTAGCAATATCGCATACATGAATATAATCTCTTATACAGCTACCATCTCTGGTATCATAATCGGTTCCCCAAACGGAGAAACTAGGCAATTTACCAATGGCAAACTGTGTAATAGCAGGTACTAAATTTTGTGGTTTACCCAGCGGTAATTCGCCTAAATGATTGGTAGGATGAGCACCTACGGGGTTAAAGTAGCGTAGTAAAATACTTTTTCCGCCATGGGCTTTGGTAAAATCTTCTATTACTACTTCGCCCATTTGTTTGGTAGCTCCGTACGGACTTTCCGCTTTCTTAGTAGGGCTTTTCTCCGTAACGGGTATAGCATCTGGGTTGCCGTATACGGTGCAGGAGCTAGAGAATACAAAGTTTTGAATATGATAATCTCTAATACATTTTAGCAAGTTAATCAGCCCAAACATATTGTTTTCATAGTATTCTAGCGGCATGGCCACGCTTTCACCTACCGCTTTGTAGGCAGCAAAATGAATAACACCTACAATATCTTTATTCTCCTCAAAAACCGCTTGTGTTTCATCAAAGTTTTTTAAATCTACTTTATAGTTTTTGAGTTTTTTTCCGGTAATTTTTTCAATACCATCTATCAAGTAAGTGGTGCTTCTAGAATTATCGTCGATAGAAATTACATCAAAACCGTGTTCAAATAAATCAACCACGGTGTGTGAACCTATGAAGCCACAGCCACCGGTAACTAAAATTTTTGCCATGTGTACAACCTTTGTAAATAAATGAATAGCACTAAACTAACTTAAAAAAATAGGCTAACCAAGTAATAAATAATAGCCGCCATTACGGCTGAAATAGGTATGGTTATGATCCAGGCCCACAATAAGCCTACTGTTACACCCCAGCGTACCGCACTTAAACGTTTGGTAGCACCCACACCTATAATAGAACCTGTGATGGTATGGGTAGTAGAAACGGGTATTTTAAAATGCTCGGTTAAAAATAGTGTGATGGCGCCCGCCGTTTCAGCGGCTACTCCTTCCAGCGGAGTTACTTTCGTAATTTTGGTACCCATGGTTTTTACTATCTTCCACCCACCACTTAAAGTGCCTAAACCTATGGCTAAAAAGCTAGAGATGGGTACCCACCAATAATCGTTTACAAAGTGGTTAAACCTTTCTGTTTTGGCTAGCATAGTATACTCTGGGTTACCCATTTGCATTTCATAGTAAATTACTGCTGCACCTATAATACCCATTACTTTCTGGGCATCGTTTCCACCGTGGCCTATGCTAAACGCAGCACTAGAAACTAGCTGTAGTTTTTTGAACCAATTCTCTGCCTTGTAAGGGTTAGAGCGTTTGCACAAATGGATAATTAAAATAGTAATGGCAAAAGCTATTAGCAACCCTATTAATGGTGCAAGAAATATGAATAAAAAAGTAGGTATTACTTTGGCATAGTTAATTACATCATGGCCATCGGCACTTAAGGCACCGGCATGGGCCAATGCTGCCCCAATAAAACCACCCATAAGTGTATGCGATGAGCTGCTAGGTATACCAAACCACCATGTAATCAGGTTCCAAATAATAGCGGCACTAATACCGGCTAATAATACTTGTAAAGTAATAAAATGAGGATCAACCCATTTGCTAACCGTTTCGCCAATACCAAAATGACCGATTAAATATTTGGATATAAAAAAGGCGATAAAATTAAAAACCGCTGCCCAAAGTACCGCCTGAAAAGGGGTTAAAACCTTGGTAGATACTATGGTGGCTATAGAGTTAGCAGCATCATGAAAGCCATTGATATAATCGAATATAAAAGAGAGAACTATAATAACTATTAATAGGGTAAACATGCAAACTGTTTTAGGGCCTTTAAATACAAACCAGCCTGTACTAGGCGTATTTTACAATAATGCTTTCTATAACATTAGCTGCATCTTCACACTTATCGGTAGCGGTTTCCATTACCTGATAAATTTCGCGTTTAATAATTAATTCTTTGGCAGTGGCTTCGCCGGCAAATAGGCGTTCTATACTCATATCAAACACATCATCGGCTTGGTTTTCTATACTGTTTATTTTTACCATTGCCTCCGTCATAGCACGTAAGTTTTTCATATTACGTAAACCCATTACCGCTACGGCCGTTTGCTCACAGCCCTGCTGTATTAGTTCCGCCATTTTAATAATACCTGTATCGTTAGGGTTAACGCGGTAAAAATTTATTTTTTTGGAGGAGGAGTATATATAATCGCAAATATCATCCAAGGCACTAGCTAAGTAGTGAATATCTTCCCTATCAAAAGGGGTAATAAAGTTTCTACCCAGTTCGGTAAATAATTTATGGGTATGGTCATCGTTCCGGTGTTCTAAATCTTCTATGGTTTTGGCTATGGCAGCACGTTTATCTACATCGCTTTCATTTACCAGTTGGTTTAGGGCTTTACCCATTGCTTCCACCGTTTTGGCTACATCTTCAAACAATTCGTAGAAAATGGTATTCTTTGGCATGAAAAGCTTACCTATACTATTCAATCCCATGTGTATAAAGTTTCGGCGAAAATAGTTTACAAAATGCTGAGAGTGGTGCAAAACCTGTAATTAATAATTACATAACATTCAAAAACTGGCATAAACGCTAGCAAATGGGCTCAGAAATCCGCAAAGGTTAACATCTAGGTAATTGTGTGTTAACAATTCCTTAATGCACCACGGATACTTTTGCCCTCGAAAAAATAACTAGTCATGCCCCGATTTTTAGGCGTCAAACAATTTTTGCTTCTTACCTTTTTATTCACAGCCCAATTGGGTTTTGCCCAAACTGGTAAAATTTCGGGCAAGGTGCTAGATGGTAACAATATGCCTGTGGCAGGTGCTACCGTTAAAATAGTAAACGGTAAAGCAGGAACCGCTACCGATATTGAGGGCAGGTTTACGTTAACCGTACAGCCAGGCAGATACAGTTTAACTATTACTGCACTGGGTTTTAAAACCAAAACTATTGAAGATGTTGCGGTAACCCGTGGCGGTGTGGAGGAGGTTCAGTTTAGTTTAGAAAATGCCTCTAAAGTGTTAGATGGTGTTACCGTTAAAGCTAGTTCAGCCAAAAAGGAAACCACTGCTTCTATTATTCAATTTCAAAAAAATACAAATACCGTTGCTTCTGTAATATCGGCTGAGGCTATTCGCCGCTCACCCGATAAAAATACTGGTGAGGTTTTAAAGCGTGTGCCGGGTGCAAGTATTGTAGATGGTAAATTTTTAGTGGTACGTGGTTTGAGTGATAGATACAATGCCGCCCTTTTAAATGGTGTACCGTTAACAAGTACAGAGCCCGACAGAAAAACCTTTGCTTTTGATATGATTCCTTCTGGAATGATTGACAATATAATTATTAACAAAGCCTTTGTACCAGAAATGACGGGCGACTGGGCCGGTGGTTTGGTGCAAGTAAACACCCGTGATATTCCTTCCAAAGGATTTTTAAATGTGCAAGTAGGTACTGGTTTTAACACCCAAGCCGTTGCTAACGATTTTTGGGGCTACCAAGGCGGTAAGTACGATGCTTTTGGTTTAGATGATGGTACCCGTGCATTGCCTGCAAGTTTTATTAACAAAAGCACTTTTGATAACAGTAACCAAGCCACCAAAAACGCTGTAGGTTTTGATATGCAAAACGTGTGGAGTCCACAGCGTTTAGGTACACCTATTAACCATAGTTTTCAAATTTCTGGTGGTTTTGCTAGCACTCTTTTTGGTAAAAAAGTGGGTGGTAGCTTAGGTATCAGCTACAGCCGATCTAACCGTTATTTACAGTTAACTAACCGCCAGTTTAACTTTGGTGGTGGTGGTACAGCATCGATAGATTTTGATTATAACGATGATAAATACAACACCGATGTATTGTGGGGTGCATTAGGTAATTTTACTATGCAACTGAACAATAACAATAAAATTAGTTATAAAACTATTTTTAACGTTAACACCAATAACTATGTGAACCGCAGAAGCGGCGTAGAAAACTTTGGTACCACACCGCTAGATAGTGTAAGAGGCAATGAATTAGCTTTTCAGCAGAATATATTTTGGACTAATCAAATTATTGGAGAACACTTTTTACCTACACAAAAACTACGGGTTAAGTGGTACGGTTCCTTTAGTATTTTGGATGGTTACCAGCCCGATCAGCGCCGGATACTATATCGCAAAAGCAATGCAGTACCTAGCCAGCCTTATGAAATGCTGATAAGCGATGTACTTAGCCAACGTAGCGGTAACCGATTTACACAAATGCTTAATGAGTATATTTATACAGCAGGCGGCGATGTAAGTAGAAACTTTACTTGGAAGGGTAGAACACAAACCGTAAAAGCTGGTTATTTGTTCCAAGTAAGAGATAGATTGTTTGATGCTACTCCGTTTTCTATTGGGTTAATTGGTAACAATCCTTCGCTTATACGCATGACACCGGAGATGGCATTTAGTGCAGCCAATTTTTCCGCTACTGCCGAGCCTGGAAAACTATATTTTGATGCTATCCGCGGTAACCGTTTTAGATACATGGCCAATAGCATTTTAAATGCTGCTTACATACAGTTCGATAATCAAGTAAGCGATAAATTACGTTTGGTTTGGGGTGCTAGGCTAGAAGATTTTGACCAATTGGTAGGTAGCCAAAAAACAAGCGATAGCCGACATAGCTACTCACGTGTAAGAGATATTTTACCTGGTTTAAATGCTACTTATAAGCTAACACAAAAAACCAATATTCGTTTCAGTGCTTCGCAAACAGTGGTTCGTCCGGAGTTTAGGGAGTTAGCTACTTTTGAGTTCTACGATTTTGAATTGAACGCTGCTGTACAAGGTTCACCTACTTTGAAAAGAACCAAAGTAACCAACTTAGATTTACGCTACGAGCTTTACCCTAATGCTGGCGAAACCATCAACTTTGGTGTGTTTTATAAAAACTTTCAAAACCCTATAGAGCAAGTGTTTGTGGTAGCGGGTGGTGGTGCTAGTACATTTTTTTACACAAACCCACAAGCCGCCAATGCATTTGGTGCTGAGCTTGAAGTAAGGAAAAAATTAGAAGGTATTGGGTTGAAAAATTTCACTTTCCAATCTAATATTTCTGTAATACAAAGTAAAATTCAGGATGATGCTCTTGCAGCGGCTGGATTGCTAAGAAACCGACCTATGCAAGGCCAAAGCCCTTATGTGGTAAACGCTGGTTTATTGTACGATGTAGAAAAACTAGGTTTAAACATGACGGTTTTATTTAACCAAGTGGGTCAGCGTATTTACTTAGTAGGTAACGATCAGGTACCAGATATCTGGGAAGCTTCACGCCCATTGTTAGATTTTCAAGTGGCTAAAAAAGTAATCCAAAATAAAGGTGAAATACGCCTGAACGTTCAGGATATATTTAACCAACGCTTGTTCTTTTATCAAAATTTAGATGGTAACAATACCAGAAATAAATCGGTAGATGTGGATAGATTCTCTCGCCGTTTTGGTACTACGTTCAACCTTACATTTTCTTATAACATCAGATAATAATATATAAATTTTTAAAACAATACAAATGAAAAGGATTCTTTTACTTTCTTTAGTGGCCGTAGGTGCTTTAGCTACTAGCTGTAGAAAGATTATTGTGGATGATAACAACAATACGGTAATAGTACAACCACCAAGTGGTGGCGGTAGTGGTGGACAAACCATAACACTACGTGGAAGAATTGATACTAGCCTTACCTTAACTGCTAATAACAATTATATTATTGATGGCTTAACTTATATGGTAAACAATGCTACGCTTACTATACAGCCTGGTGTTACCATTAAAGGAAATTTTACGGGTGCTAACGTAGCAGCCTTGATAATTACCAGAGGTGCAAAAATTGTAGCCAATGGTACTGCTACTGCCCCCATAGTTTTTACAAGTGCAAGCCCTAACCCACGTAGTGGCGACTGGGGTGGTATAGTTATTTGTGGCCGTGCTCCTGTAAATAGTTCCTCTACTGCAGGTGCAGGTACCTTCCTTGTAGAAGGTGGTGTTAACAACAGTTTTGGAGATGGTATTGCAGGTGGTACCGATGCTACTGACAGCTCTGGTGTATTGCGTTATGTACGTATAGATTATGCAGGTTATGCATTTAACCCCGACCAAGAAATTAATAGTTTAACACTAGCTGCTGTAGGTAGCCGTACCCGAGTGGAGTATGTGCAAGTATCTTACGCAAAGGATGATGCGTTTGAGTGGTTTGGTGGTACAGTTAACTGCCGTTACCTAGTTTCTTACAAAACACAAGATGACGATTTTGATAGCGATAATGGTTACAGAGGTACTGTTCAGTTTGGTTTGATAGTACGTGATAGTAGTATTGCCGATGTAAGCCGTAGTGAAGCTTTTGAAAGCGATAACGATGCTAATGGTACTGTGGCTACACCAAAAACCTTGGCAGTATTTAGTAACGTTACAGCTATTGGCCCACGTGCTACTACTTCTAATATTGGAAATAGTTTGTATTTGTGCGGTGCTCAAATTCGTAGAAACTCAGCCATCTCTATTTTTAACTCTGTATTTATGGGCTGGCCTGCTGGTTTGTTGATTGATGATAGTCGTGGTCAAGCCACATGGAATAATGTTACCGATAGTTCTATACGTTTTAGAGGTAATTTGATTGCGGGCTGTGCAATACCTATTAACTATGCCGCTGCTACGCCACCTACTGGTACTTCTGCTGCAATAGTTAGCAACCATTTTATGCAGCCGTTTTTTAACAACCAAATTTTGGCTAACAATGAGCAGGTGGGTTACACTCGTCCGTTCGATTATAACAACCCTGATTTCAGTCCGTTTGCATCTGCTAACGTAAATATTCCTGGTTTTCCTGGTGGACCAAACCCTATTACCAATGGTTTTAGCTTTGCTGATCCAAAGTTGGCCAACAATAGTTTTATTACTCCAGTTACTTTCCGTGGAGCTGTAGGCCCAGCGGGTGAGTTTAACAACTGGTACAAAGGTTGGACTCGTTTTGGTAACTAGTAGTAGCGTATAAAATCCTTTTTCATAAAAGCCTGCGGCAATAGTTGCAGGCTTTTTTTATGCAGAGTATGGTAGGCTTCATTAGTTGAGAAATCTACAACAGCTTAGAGAAAAATTAGCTGGAACAATGAGTGGCGAGAATTACCTAAGTACACAGTAAAGTTGTTACTTGTCATACACAGTAATATATTCTCGAAAATAGCTGAGAGGCAATAAGAGCAATGAACTCAGCAAAGCAAATGTGTGGTTTCTTCGTAAAGTATAGCGTGCCATGTACCCTTGATTGGATGCGTCGACACGCTATAAATGCGTATTAGTTATGCGGTATAATATCGCTTCTTTAGCCAGCTACTTACCCTTACTAGTAATATAAGTACGGGAACTTCTACCAGCGGACCGATAACGCCTACAAACGCCTGTGGAGAATGTAAGCCAAATACAGCTATGGCCACTGCTATAGCCAATTCAAAGTTATTTCCCGTGGCGGTAAAGGCTATAGATGCATTTTTATCGTATGGCACTTGTAAGGCCCTACTGATGAAGAAGCTAATAAAAAATGTGAGTACAAAATAGATGATTAATGGTATGGCTACTTGCAACACATCCAGCGGTAGTTCTAGTATTTTATTGCCCTTTAAACTAAACATCAGTACAATGGTAAACAGCAATGCATACAAGGTTATGGGCGATATTTTTGGCACAAATACTCTATTAAACCACTCTACACCTTTGTATTTTATAAGTACATATCTACTTATAAAGCCCGCTAAAAAGGGGATACCTAAATAAATAAAAACACTTTCAGCCACATCCTGCATGGGTACGGAAATAGTAAAGTTTCCAATACCTAGTTTTTGCGGTAATATGTTTATAAAAATCCATGCGTAAAAACTGTAGGAAAACAATTGAAATACACTATTCAATGCCACCAATAGGGCGGCGTACTCTCGGTTACCTTTGGCTAAATCGTTCCAAACTATCACCATGGCTATACAGCGTGCAAGCCCAATGAGTATAAGCCCTACCATATAATCAGGCTTATCTCGTAAAATCAGGATGGCAAGTAAAAACATCAATACCGGACCAATCACCCAGTTAAGCAATAGGGAAACGGACAACACTTTTTTATCTTGAAAGGCCTTGGGCAATAGTGAGTAATCTACCTTGGCCAAAGGTGGGTACATCATTAGTATCAGTCCTACCGCCAGCGGTACATTGGTAGTGCCTATTTGCAAGGTATTGGTAAAGCTAGCAATGCTTGGAAAAAAATAGCCGAGTGCTACACCTAATAGCATGGCAAGGAAAATCCACAGCGTTAAGTATCTATCTAAAAATTTCAATTTTGGTTGCATGGTAATTAAATGTTGGCTTTTCTATTAATATCCTCGGCGGAGGTTTTCGGCGTATTCGTTGGGTAGTATGCTATTTTCTACCGCTTGGGCTGCTTTTTCTACATCGTAGGTAAAGCGAATAAATTCCACGGTAATGCTATCTTTTTCTAGTACCGAAGCATTTTCTGGTATCGTAAGCAATACATAACAGCCACGGGTATCATTATCTTTTGGTTTACCTACAGAACCGGTGTTAATGGCGTGCCGGTAGCGTGTAGTGTTCTCGGTAGTAGTGGAAAGTATACGGTGATAAGGTTTGTGTGTGTGGCCAAAGCAAAGTATATCGGTATCGGCTTTTTCTAGTAGGCGTAGCATGCTTTTTTCTTCCCTATCTTCAAATAAGTATTCGTTTATTTTTCTGGGGCTGCCGTGTACTAGCAGTAGGTTCAGTTTATCATCATTTAGTTGAAATTCTACTTTCAAATGAGCAGGTAAGGTGCGTAGATAGGCTCGTTGATCAGGTAATATCAGTTCGTTGGTGAACGATATAGAAACGTTTCCGTTATTTTTTTCTGCATCGGTTTTGTAGGCACAGCCACACTCGTTACTCATACGACCGATACCAAAGTCGTAATTGCCTGCTATGGTAGGTATTTTTCGTTTTCTAATTTCATCTACCACTTCATTTGGCCAAATGTTGTAGCCTACTAAATCGCCTAAACAGTAAATGGCGTCGGGGTTTCTGGCATCTACATCGGCAAAAAAGGCTTCTAGGGCGGGAAGATTGGCATGTATGTCGCTAAACAAGGCAATTTTCATGTTGTGTATATTTTATGGTGAAATGTGTATGGATGAATCTAAAATTATTTATTGCAATATTGCGATTAACTAGGGTAAAAAAATTAGCAGCAATTTTTATCGTTCACTTTAGTGATGATGCTGCTGAAATAAGTTTTTAAAATGCCAAAGGTTTTTTCATCTACACAGTAGCAAATGGCGTTGCCTTCAATATTACCTTTTATTAAACCTGCATTTTTTAGTTCGCGTAAATGTTGCGATACGGTGCTTTGTGCCAAAGGGAGTTCGTTTACAATATCGCCACAAATACAGGTATCTACTTGTAGCAAATATTCTATAATAGCTATCCTTGCCGGGTGACCCAATGCCTTGGCTATAGTGGCTATTTGATTTTGCTTTGCGGTAAAATTATCGGTATTGGTAGCACCCATGTTTCGTGAATCTTATATTGCAATATTACGATTAAAAACGTGACGCGGCAAACTCGTAGTTTTTGGACGATAAAAAAGGCTTGGATGTAGCTACTAAAGTAATTTTTTGTACGGCGCCACTAGCTGGTAGGCTGTGTCGGGCGTAGCACCTAATCGTTTTTTCAGAAAGGCTAAAAACTCATCAGTCAAGGTTGCTCGATTTACTTCCGCAGAAAATTGCTCTAGTGCCTGTTGAATATTCTTGCCCTTCAGCATACATTCTATATAGTAGGCAAATAGCAATCTTGTTTGTGGAGTAATATTAGTTGCTCCCAACACCTTACCATTAGCATCAATGAATGCAAAACCAGGATAGCCCGATAGATACAATTGACCGTGAACAGTGCCTTCTCCACTAGGCCGAGGCGAACCAATGATCCTGCGATTGATTACCTCGGTATTATCGTCGAACAGGTGAATGCCTTGAATATTTTTTTGCTCCACAGTTTTTTTCCAATCATCGAACGCGGAAATACTACAAATATTTACGAATAGCAAATCGGGTTCGTCGGCAAACATCTGCTTTATGGTATCCATGTAAGGAAACTGCTGAAAACAAGGCCCGCAAGTAGTAAACCAAAAATCAATCACCAAAAGTTTCCCTTGGTAGCTGCTTAAGGTTACCGATTTATTATCGATTGTTTTCAGCGGTGAGTCTATCACACGCCCCAACACTTTGTAACTCTGTTTTTGAGCCTTTATTCGTTGCTTTAAGTATCCACCTTGAGCTAGTGAGTTGTAGCAAAAAAGCATAGCTACACCCACCACCCAACCATATTGCCATGCTTTCATGCTATCAACCTTGGTAGGTTACAAATGGAGAAACAAATTAAACCTTAGAATTTGCTGGTACCTGAACCCGACGTACTGGTGGGTACCACCGTGGTATTGGTATTTGGACGCCAAACCTGATTTTGGTTAGTGATGGCACTAGTAGATTGTGTGCTCATCGGCTGCAAACGCTCTGGTCTGCGTGTAAGGGAACCTGCAGCATCTGGCCAGCGTACTAAATAAACAGCATACTGTTTGTACAATTCATTGGGATTATCGCTTTTTACTGCACCTATATCGTTTTTAGCGCTAAAACTTCTATAAGGCATATCGGTAGGTAAAATACTGTAAAGCGTAAACTCGTTTTCTGGGTTGTTATTTATGTAGGGCACCAATTCTTTATTAGCCTCCTCCTTTTCAATGGGAGCGTACGCTAACAGTACTAAACTTGCCTGTACTTTTTTACCCACTAATGGTGGTTCGGTTAAACTTGCTTCGTTGGCTACCACAGCACTTTGCCCAATAATGGCATACCCATTATCAATGTAGTGCATTAACTTTTTACTAGTTAAAATGTCGGTATCTACTTGTTTGTACTTAGAGCTCAGCTCCGAGAAGCGATTAAATTTTCTGAGGTGTTCGTTTGTGTTAGAAACGTTGTTGGTGGTGCTGCAAGCTACTAAAATGGTAGCTAGCGCAAGTGTGGTGAATACTTGTTTCATAATTTGAATGTTTTTCTTGAAGATATATACAAAAAACATATCCACCATCACGCCCAAGCAATTTTAACAATTACAGAAAGCCACTTTACCCATTTACCAATTCCAAAAATTCTGCTTCACTTAAAATTTGTACCGTACCTAGTTTTTTTGCTTTTTCTAACTTGCTTCCAGCCTCTTCCCCTACCACCAAATAAGTAAGTTTACTACTTACACCGCTTACTATTTGGCCACCCCGTTCCTCCGCCATAGCCTCTGCAGCACTGCGTTTTAACTGTGTTAACGTACCCGTAAACAAAAAGGTTTTTCCGGAAAGGCTTCCACCTGCCTGTCTATCTTGTTTTTGCGTATTGGCTACATTAATACCCAAGGCCTCTAATTGCCGTACCAATTCTAGGTGCTCAGGGTTGGCAAAAAACTGTAAAATACTATTGGCTACTTTGGGGCCAATATCGTCTAAGGCCAATAAATTCTCCACGGTAAAATTTGCTAAATCGTACACACTGCTTACCGCTTGGGCCAATGTTTTGGCTGTAGTTTCACCCACAAACCGTATACCTAAGGCGTAAATTAGTCGGTTCAGCGGTTGTGTTTTACTAGCCTCTAATGCCTGCTGTAGTTTTTGTATGCTCTTACTACCAAAGCCATCAAGCAATTCTATTTTTTCAAACGGCAAACTATAAATACTCGGAATATTTGTAACATATCCCAGCGAATAAAATTTGCGAATATTGGCTTCCCCCAAATTTTTAATATCCATGGCATCTTTACTAGCAAAGTGTATAATGCCTTCCACCACTTGTGCCGGGCAGGTGGTATTAATACACCTCCATACAGCTTCCTCTGCTGTTTTAAACAAGGTACTGCCACAGCTTGGGCACTGCGTAGGAAATACAATCCGTTTTTCTACACCGGTTCTAAATGCTGGAATAGATTGTACTATTTGCGGTATCACATCGCCAGCACGCTCTATCAATACTGTATCGCCTAATAGTAAGTCCTTCTCGCTTATGTACTCCTCGTTATGTATAGAAATACTGCTTACCGTAACACCACCTATATATACTGGTTTTAGTTTGGCTACAGGTGTTATGGCACCCGTTCTGCCCACTTGGTATTCCACATCCTCCAGTAGGGTGGTGGCTTGCCTTGCTTTAAATTTATAGGCTACAGCCCAGCGTGGGTGGTGACTGGTAATGCCCAAAGCATCCTGCAAGGCTATAGAATTTACCTTAATTACCATTCCATCTACTTCGTAGGGCAACTGGTCTCTATTCGCTTCAAACTCTTGTACATGTTTACCAATTTCCTTTATAGAGCTGGTATGATAAATTTCCTGTAGGGTACTTTTAAAACCGCACTGCCACAATAACTCTATAGTACCTTTATGGGTTTGCAACAACGGTGATAATGCAGGCCCTTCTGCTAGGGCACTTACATAACTTACGTGGTACCAAAACGCATCTAGCCTGCGTTTGGCCACTTCGTTGGGGTCCTTCATTCTTAGGCTACCAGCAGCGGTATTGCGAGGGTTAGCCAAAGTAGGTAACCCTTGTGCTGTTAATTGCTGGTTTAATTCGTCAAAATTGGCTTTGGTAATAATTACCTCACCTCTAATTTCTATTTGTGCTATGCCATACCTGCTAAATGGGGCATGTAGGGGTACGGAGCTGATCCGTTTTACGTTTTCAGTAACATCGTCGCCAGCTATTCCATCGCCCCTAGTTACGGCCCTTACCAGTACATCGTTTTCATATAAAAGCGATAAACTAGCACCGTCAAACTTTGGCTCAGCTGTATAGGAAATAGGCTCTCCGTTGGCGGCTTCTTTCGCCTTTCTATCCCAATCGTATAAGTCTTCTTCGTTATAGCTATTCTCTAAACTTAGCATAGGTACTAAGTGCTGTACAGTGGCAAAGCCTTGGTTTAAGCTACTACCTACCCGCTGTGTGGGCGATTGTGGTGTAATGATGCTGGTATTTTCCGCCTCTAATTTTTGCAACGCTTTGTATAGCGTATCATACTCCGTATCCGTAATTACTGGGTTGTTCCACACATAGTAATTACGTTCGTGTAAATGCAGTACTTGCAGTAAGGTAGCATAATCCGCCACGGTAATGGCAGAAGGATTTTGTAAAAAAACTTGGGTAGCTTGTAGTAACGCTTGTTCACTCATTCTAAACTATTGTGCTAGGGGTATTAAATACTTTTTTTGCATCATAAACTGCTCAATACTTGTTTGAACAGTTAGTAAATCTTTGCTTTTAATATAGCTTCCTATTACATGGTCGCCAGCATCGGGTACGGCTTTTTCTACCTTGGCATTACTAGGCGTAGCTAGTGCAATAAACATTTTTTGCATGGCGGGTACACTTACCACATTATCCTGCTGTTGCTCATTTTTAAAGTAATAAAGTAGCAGTTGTGGTTGGGTAATTTGGGCAAAATTCTTCTCGTTCATGCCGGTTTCTATCAGTTCCTGTACGGCTATAGCACCTTCCAGCCTAAACTTGCTGTACCAGTGTTTTTTAAATATATCTCGCTGGTCGGTAGATTCTATGTAATTGCCGCCTTTAATAATTCTGGCTATTTGCAGGCCCCAAGGGTTGTTTAAAATAGTGGCTTTGCTATCAAAAATTTCAATGTTAGGGCTCATCATTATGTTGCCAGCAATTTTACTGTTGATGGCGTTGTTAGCACACAGCAGCAAACTAAGTGTACCACCGGTAGATGTACTCATAATCAGCACGCTATCGCCCAATTGTTCTGCAGCATACAGGGCTTCTAAGGCCGATTTCCAATAGGTTTCCGCAGTAAGTGTTTCAAAGGCATCTTCCGATTGTAGGCCATGCTGTGCCAACCGAGCAATGTATAAGTTGCAGCCAAATTTTTTGGCAATATTGGTGTGTATAGGAGCACCTTCCTCCCCAGTGGCGGTAAAGCCTGGCAAGTAGAGTATGCTATATTTGGTTTTTTGGCGTACGGTATCGTTTGCCCAAATTACCCTGGCTTGGTTACCGGGTTTTATGCTGGGTACCGCTGCCTCGGCCGCAGTGGTAGCTATGGCTACTTGCGATGCTTGTAAACCCTTATAAATATTAGGGTAAATGCTATAAGTAGGTGGGGCGGGTTTAGGCCCTAACAAATAAACTACTACTACTATTAGTACAATGCCAATGGGCCAATATTTACGCATATTTTTTTGGAGCAAGCTATAAAAAAAAACGCAGCCATAGAAATGACTGCGAGTATGGTAACACCCCTTTTTACCATTGTATGCCTCTGTAGGACGAATGGTTTTCTACAAAGTTTAATGGCGGGTAAAAAAAATTATCGGGTGGCGGTAGGTATAGGTTTATCTCGTACCAGCATGTTGGGGCGGTTGGCCATTTCCCATGCGGTAAGAAACACTAACTGAGCCCTTTTGGCCATCAATGGAAAGTTTATTTTCTCCACTGTATCGGTTTGTCGGTGGTAATCGGCATGTACACCGTTAAAATAAAAAATTACGGGTACGCCTTTGCGGGCAAAATTGTAATGATCGCTTCTAAAATAGAACCTGTTTTTGTCGTTAGGGTCGTTGTATCGCCTATCTACCTCCATGTTTAAAAACACTTTATTTACACTATCGGTAATGCCTTGTAAATCGCTGCTTATTTTATCTTCGCCAATGGCAAATACGTAGTTAAGCGAGTCGCCTTTGTACGATGGGTCTATTCTTCCTATCATATCGATGTTTAAGTCGGCAGAAGTTTTATCAAGCGGAAACACGGGGTTGTCGCTGTAAAATTTGCTTCCCCAAAGCCCTTTTTCTTCGCCACTTACTGCCATAAATACTACACTACGCTCTGGTCCATCGCCTTTTTTCTTTGCTTTGGCAAAGGCTTCGGCCAGTTCCACCACGGCAGCGGTACCAGAACCATCATCATCAGCACCATAGTAAATATCGTTACCGCGTTTTCCCAAATGATCGTAGTGGGCGGTGAGAATCACGTATTCGTTGGGTTTGCTTTTACCGGTTACTACACCTAGTACATTGCTGCTGGTAAGTTTATTGGAAGCTTTATCTGCCGCTAAGGAAATTTTGGTAGCATATTCTTGTTGCGGTAAGCTAGCAATATTGGCAAAATTACTTACCGATTGGTTACTTATGATGGAAGAAAACAGGGTTTCACTAATTGTGGCCACAATAAACGGCGTAGTGTTAGCACGCTTTTCTACATACATATTGCCCTTAGTGGCGGGTGCCGTTTTGTACGGAAAACCACGCTGTACTACCAATACTCCTTTGGCACCTTTGGCCCGCAATTTTTCGTAAAATGGTGCTGGCGAACGGTACTCCAAGGTTTGGGCATTTTGGCCAGCTCTGGCACGTAGGCCGTCCGCTACTATTACCCATTTGTCGCTTACGTTTTGGGTAAGCGAATCGTCCATAAACCCTATAAAAACTACACTATTTATTTGCTGTGTTCCGGTAAAAATATTGTTGAGTTGGGGTAGGGCATAGTGTACATTTTTTTCAAAGCTATGGTTGTAAACGGTCAACTGGGAGCTCACTAACTCGTCTTGGTAAACGGGCCAATACTGCAAATATCCGTTATTCACGGGGGCTTCTAAACCTGCCTGTTGAAATTTGGAGGCTATATAAGCTGCTGCTTTTTCCTGCCCGGGTGTAGCTGTTTCTCTACCCTCCATTTCGGCACCGGCTATAATGCTCAGCTTATCTTTCAGGCTTTCTGGAGTAATTTGTTTGGCAATTTTTTGAGCAGCTTTCGACTGTGCAAAAGCAGGAACATATACGGCCGTAAAGGAAAGAACGGTACCGCACACTAAAATTTTTTTAAGCATGTATGAGTGTATAAGTAAATGGAAAAGATAAAACTCAAGGAAAATTAGTCGCGACCAAGCACCGTAAATATGATGCCCGCTACGGCTACGCCAATACCACAATTGATATAGGTTTGGTAGTTTTCTAAACCCCACCAATTGTATATCCAATAAATTTCGGCTGCTAATGGAATAATGCCCGATAGCAAGGCTGGTACCAACCCCTCTACTTTAAATACTAAATAGCAGGTCCACACGTGGTAGGCTATAGCTACCAAGATGAAGATGTTGTATAAATAATTTATGGCAGTACGCATAACAGGTAGTTTATGCGTTAAAGATAAAAGATATTGGCAGTTTACCAAACGGGTACCTATGCAAATTTAGCCAACTGCCTAGCAGTTAGCTAAACTGCTTATGAATTAGGCTGCTTTTTCAGCAGGTGCTTTTTTGGCTTTACGTGCTAAACGCACTTTACCAAAAGAACCTTTGAAACGCTTACCCTTGGCTGTTTTTTTATCGCCTCTTCCCATTGTAAAAAAATTTAAGACTGCAAAAATGCAGTTTTTTTTGCTAGGTAACAAACCTAGCTAGTACAAAACAAAAAGAGCAACGCTTGATAACACCTTGCAGTGTAAGCATTGCTCCTGATTAATGTAACATTTATTTTTAGCGATAGCCCTCTATAAAATAGTGCTGGCTATAGCCATTATATTTTTTCGCTCAAGCCTTTACCAGCTTTAAACTTGGCTACTTTTTTCGCTTTAATTTTTAAAGCTTCACCAGTTTTTGGGTTGCGGCCAGTACGTGCTGCACGTTTTGATACAGAAAAAGTACCAAAGCCTACTAAAGTTACACTATCGCCTTTTTTTAAGGTTTTAGCTACCGCTTCGGTAAATGAATCTAAAGCTGCATTGGCTTGTACTTTAGTTATACCAGCATCTTCAGCCAACTTGCTTACTAAATCGCCCTTGTTCATATGTTTTATTTTTTGAAGGTTTATTTACTATTATTTACCACCGTTTACTACGCTAGATAAAGCTGCACCTGGCTTAAACTTGGCTACTTTTTTGGCTTTAATTTTTAAGGCCTCGCCAGTTTTAGGGTTGCGACCAGTACGTGCTGCACGCTTAGTTACAGAGAACGTACCGAAACCTACCAAGGTTACGCTATCGCCCTTTTTTAAAGTTTTTTGTACGGCTTCTGTAAATGAATCTATTACAGCGTTGGCTTGTACCTTGGTTATGCCTGCATCATCGGCAAGTTTGGCTACTAAATCGGCCTTGTTCATAATTGGTTGGTTTTATTTGTTTTTTTGATGGATTCAAATTTATTAGGTTTTGCAACGTAACAAAATAATTTTCTGCCAAAACCATTGTACAATAAGGGTTTGCGGCAGTTGGAGGTGACTTATAGCTCCAAAAAATGGGAGTTAGTTTTTACGCAGCCAAAACCAAAAATCGGCCGAAATGCTTACCGGTAAAGGGTTTCAGCCAAAAATGAAAACTTACATGGCTTTGAAACAATATACAGTTTTTTGCACTACGGTACCTAGCTAGCAATTTTTGTTTCCACAGTTAATGCACAATTTCCATTAAAGTTCTAAAACCTACTACTTGTTGGCCCCATTGCTGCTGTGTTTTAGCCCGCAAAGCGGTAGCATGTAAGCTTATGTATCTATTGTAATCGGCCTTGGAAGCAGCAAAGTATTGTACCGTATAGGTAACACCTTCGGCTTCATCTTGCTCCAATACTTTGGCTATATGGTGGTGCAAAAAGCATTGTGTTTGTAGCACTTCAGGAATATGTGTTTGCTGCATCCAAGCCAGCCAAGGCTGTGCTATACTGTGGTGTACTAAGCAGGTAACATTGTATATAAAATGAGCTTGCATAGTTTGGGTTAAAGCGTAATAAAAATGGGGCAGTGGTCGCTATGTTTTACATCGGGCAAAATGCCGGCTGTTTTTACGGCTGCGGCAAAGGCTTTAGTGGTGCATATATAATCTATCCGCCAGCCTTTATTTTGTGCCCTTACCGTGGGGAAACGCTGGCTCCACCAAGTGTAGGCTCCCGTTTGCTCTGGGTGCAATAGTCTAAAACTATCTACCCAGCCACTGTTTAAAAATTGGGTCATCCAAGCTTTTTCTTCTGGTAAAAATCCTGAGCTATTTTTATTGCCTTTGGGGTCGTGAATATCTATATCAGTATGGGCTATATTGTAATCGCCTACCAATACTATATTGGGTTGTTTTTGCTGTAACTGTGTTATATATTCCTGCATTTCGTTAAGCCATTGGTATTTATAGGTTTGTCGCTCATCACCACTAGTACCACTGGGGAAATACGCATTTACCAGCGCAAAATTTTTGTAAAAGGCAGTGATAACACGGCCTTCTGCATTGCTTTGTTCAAAACCATTACCGTGGGTAACTTCTAAGGGTTTTTCCTTGGTAAAAATAGCCACACCGCTGTAGCCTTTTTTTTGTGCGGCAAACCAGTATACATGGTAGCCTAGCTGTGTAAGTAAGGCGGTATTAAAATCGTTTTCGGTGGCTTTGGTTTCCTGTACACATAGTACGGTGGGCTGGTATTGGGCTAACCAATCTACCAAGCCTTTTTTATGAGCAGCTCTTATACCATTAAGGTTGTACGATACTATTTGCATATGTATTTGTTAATGTTGGTAAAAGTAATAAACTGTAAGGCTAACTTGTGGGTTTAGCCTTAGTATATTATAGCGTATGGAAGAACGTATTTTAACGAACGACGATGTGTATTTAGAAGGACCCAAACCCCGCATACTGGAGCTTGGTTTTGCGTGGAAAGTGTTTTGGGAGTTTATTAAAAGTTTTAGAACCCTGCACTTTGTAGGGCCGTGTATTACAGTTTTTGGTAGTGCTCGTACCAAGCCTGGTAGTTTTTACTACACGGCTGCGGAGGAGTTTGGTAAACAAATAGCAGCAGCTGGTTTTACTACGCTTACTGGTGGTGGGCCTGGCATAATGGAGGCCGCCAATAAAGGTGCTTTTGAAAACGGTGGTACTAGTGTGGGCATCAACATAGTATTGCCGCATGAGCAAAGTGCCAACCCATATTTAACCAAGGGTATTACCATGCAATACTTTTTTACACGTAAGGTGCTGCTGGTAAAATACTCCTATGCTTTTGTGGTGTTACCCGGCGGTTTTGGTACTATGGATGAGTTTTTTGAAGCCCTAACACTGGTGCAAACCAAAACCATTACACAGTTTCCTATTATTTTATTTGGTACTCAGTTTTACCAGCCTTTGTACGAGTATATGCAAAAAATGGTGGCAGAAGGTATGGCTAGTGCCCCCGATTTAAACTATGTATTACTTACCGATAGTATACCAGAGGCTATGAACCATATAAAAAAATATGTTACCACCTACTATACGGTAAAACAACGCCGAAAAATTTGGTGGCTTTTTGAGCCTAAGTAATGTTTTGGTGGCTGCACCATACCTTTTAATTTTGCAACATGAAAAAGTACAAGAAACTGGGTACGCTAGCTTTACTAGCACTTTTAATGCACGATGCTGTGGCACAGTGTAGTATTTGTACAAAAACCGCTCAGCAATTGGGTGAGGAGCCTGCGGGTGCCTTGAACAATGGTATTATTTACTTAATGCTTACACCGCTAGCTATTATGGCCTATATAGGTATCACGTGGTGGCGTAAGGAGAAGGAAGTTTTAAAAAGCGAGGGATTGTAGGGTAAATTACCTATACACCGCAATTATATTTTTGCATCACGGCACCAACACTTTACCGGGCACAATGCCGGCTTAGGGATGGCAGCGGATAGCCCACAGACACACACCCCTACCGATAGTGTGGGTGGGTGGCGAGGACTAGTAGCGTACAGCCCGACCCCTTGTGGGTAAGCCCCCAATACTAAAGCGTAAACCCTAATTTACGGGTTAGGTAGGGTTTTATGCGAACCATCGCAATACGGTGGGTTTTTGGTAAGCTTACAGGTGCATAGCCAAGCGGTGCCGCTAGCATCGGCCGTAAACTTTAAACTTTTTAAGTCGCACTCGGGGTCGGTTTTGTGTTTCCCGTCGCAAAAAGGTTGTTTTTC
Organism: Bacteroidota bacterium; assembly: GCA_004292605.1. Classification (GTDB taxonomy): domain Bacteria; phylum Bacteroidota; class Bacteroidia; order Chitinophagales; family Chitinophagaceae; genus UBA10646. The sequence continues at coordinate 48,023 of RDXK01000097.1, read as the reverse complement.
GCTTAAGCCGCAAGTGCACCAAGCGTATACTTTATCGGCCTCTAATGTGCAGGAAATGGGGGCATTACCAGCGGGTTTTGGATAACTCATATAATTATAAATAAGATTGTATAAAGGAATATAAATGTAGGTTTTGCTGTGTACTTATAGCGGTAAAAAGGGCCTGTTTATCTACCGTTTTCATTTTGTGTTGCTGTATAAGTTTATAAGCTTTCTCGGTAAGTAGCCAATGCTTTTTTGTAGCGTTTTTAGGAGCTTGTAGGTGCTGCTGTATGGCGGCCAACAGTTCTGCCACGCCCTGGCCCATATGTGCTATGGTGGGCACTATGGGTACATTTTGTTTTTGGTACACGGGTGCTAGCATGAGCTGTAGGTACTGCACAAATTTTTTGGCCTGTGGCCTATCAAATTTATTTACTACAAATATGTTGGCTATTTCCATAAGGCCTGCCTTCATGGTTTGTATATCGTCGCCAGCTTCGGGTACTAGTACTACCACAGTAACATCCGCCAGGCCCGTAATTTCTATTTCACTTTGGCCCACGCCCACGGTTTCTACCACCACATAATCGAACCTGGCTACTTTTAAAACATCGGTAATTTCAAGTATGCTAGGGTGTAAGCCGCCCATACTACCACGGGTGGCTAAGGAGCGTATGTACACTTGGCTATTGTTATACCAGCTACTCATGCGTATTCTATCGCCCAGCACGGCACCAAGGTTAAAGGGGCTACTAGGGTCCACACACAGCACGGCTACTTTTTTACCAGCGTTTACTAGCTGCCCAATTAATGCATCGGTTAGGGTGCTTTTGCCAGCACCGGGCGGGCCAGTAATACCTATTACGGGTGTATGGCTAATGGGAAGCGATTGTAAAAACGTGGTATAGCCGGGTACTTCGTTTTCCAGCAGACTAATACAGCGGGCTATAGCTTTGGTTTGCCCCTGTAAAACGGCGGGTAATAAATTTTGCCAATGGTACTGCATGGTGCTAAGCTAAGTAAATGCCCATTTGTAGGCATGTTTTATGTAAGAGAAGTAGGGGAACAATCTTTTTTTATAGTGAAAAAGGGTGGCGGCATGCCACCAGATGCGTACAAAACCTTGCCATTTTTGAGCTGTAGATGGCTGTGTGTTTTGTAAAAAATGGGCTAGCTGTGTAGCTAGTGTAGCGGTGTGTGGTGGCAAGCTAGCACGCTGCACAAAAAACTGTAAATGCTGGGCCACCTGCTGCCGGTAGCGTAAAAAACTTTCCTTATCATCCTGCGTATCTATACTTTCATTATTACCGTGTACCCGCTGTAGTACCAAGGTTTTAGGTAGGTACTGTACACCGCCGTGTTGGCAAGCTGTAACGGCCATTTGCCAGTCGTAATAAATACCTTCACTAAAGGGTAAAACGTTTTTTAGAAAATCTTTTTTTACTAAAAGTGCGTGCCCACTAATGGTATTGAAAAAAAACAATTGTTCGGGCTGATGGCCTTGAAATCGTCGGTAGTTTTTAGCTGGTTGGGCGTGGGTAGGTGGGGTGCCGCTAAACCGCTGGGAATCGCAGTAAACAAGCGGACTATCGGGCTGCCAAACAGCTATTAAATCGGAAATTTTGGTAGGTAACCAAATATCATCCTGATCGGCTATGGCTATCACATTGCCATTGGCTTTGAGCAAGGCTTGTTCAAAATTTTTTGTAAAGCCCAATCGTGTTGGGTTTTGGAAACATTGCACAAAGCTGTGATGCGTAGCAAAGTTTTGTAGTATAGTAAAACTTTCGTCGGTGGAACAATCGTCGAAAATAAGGAGCTCTAATAAGGGGTAGGTTTGGGCTACTATGCTTTGTAGCTGGGCTTGTAAAAAAGCTGCCCCATTATAGGTACACATTATCACCGATACTTTCATGGTTTACAGGTATTGGTTAATGCCTTTAGGTGCCCAAACATGTTTTTCCTGGATAGCTTTTTCCATCATAGCGGTATTGGTGGCTTCATTATCTCGGCTAGCTTCCTTGTGCCATAGGTGGTAGCTAACACCACCCATTTTTAGGAAACGTTTTTTTATACCCGTATTAATAAGGCGTATGGCCAATTCGCTATCCTCCCGGCCCCAGCCCGTAAACGCTTCGTTGTAACCGTTTACGGCTAATAAATCATTCTTCCAAAAAGCCATATTGCAGCCTTTAACATAGTAGGTATTTTTACCGCTTTGCTTATACTTATCCGCCAAAAAATTTCGAATGGCGGGTAGGCGTAACCCGTTGAAAAAATTCTTATCGTTTCCCAGTGTTTTTACCCCTTGAAATGGGGTGTTTTGCTGTAGTAAAAATCGGGTTGTTTTTTCCGATAATAGTACCCGGCTACCACTTACAAAATGGTTGGGTTTGGCTATGGCTAAATGGTCGGCAATAAAATGTGGGTGTAGCAATAAATCGCCATCAATTTGTATTACATAATTGTACTGTGCTTTTGCAAATGCTTTGTTACGTATTTGGGCCAGCTGAAAGCCAGCATCGGGGTGCCAAACATGCACTACCGGTACGGGAGAATTTGCAGTAAATTGTTCAATAACCTCGGTGGTGGGTGGTTTACTGCCATCATCGGCAATGATGATTTCGTTGGGTAAAACCGACTGTTGTAAAACCGTGTGTAGGCATAGCTCCAAGGCTTTTGGCCAATTGTACGTGGCTATTAGTAACGAGCAAGGTGGTAACGGCATTTATACAATTTTATAATTTTTAAAATCGAACAAACGCAGTCCTGTTTGTTTTTCAAACCAATAGAGGAATTTATTTTTCAGGCTCATTTTTTTTCTATTTACATCTAGCTCCAAATGCAGGTTTTGAGCGGCAATACGGGGTAAATATACTTGCGGGTGTGTGCCTGTAAATTTGGCCAAGCTATCAAACTCTGAATAATCAAAATTATCGGCACTGTTTACCCATTCTACAAATTCAGGATTATCGTTGTTCCAATATTTGGTTACTTGTTTCAGCTTTCTATCCATTTGTTGCGGGGTTTTTACCCAGCCATAATGGTAAATACAAGCGTCAATTGGTTTTACGGGTAATTTTTGTTGGTTTATTCTAAAACCTTGTGCATCCTTGTAGCTGCGTATGGCTTTATTGTTTCTAATAATTCTTACTTCTTTATGGTACCATTTACGGCTATCGCCCACATAGTTATAAGTACCATAAAAATGCAGATAATTAAAAAGCAAGCCTTGCACATTGGTATCATTTTTCCAAGTTTCACAGGCGGCTTTTATGGCGGGGTAATACTGTTCGTGCACAGCTTCATCGGCCTGTATATAAAACGCCCAAGTGTATTGGGCAGGAATATAATCAAATGCCTTATTGGTTTCTATGGCTAAAATGGTACCACCGGTGCGTACAGAATCGTCCCACACGGTTTCTACAATTTCTATTTTTTCAGTAGCAAAGCTTTGAATATAAGGCAGCGTTTCATCGTCGCTTTTGCCCACAAATACATACATTTTATCTACCACGGGTAGTACAGAAAGAATAGCCTCTTTTACAGGATAATCGTTCAATAATGCATTTTTTATGATGGTAAAACCTGCTATTTGCATAGTATTTGCTTGTACACGGGCGAAAATAGGCGAAAAACTAGTGGCAGTATGGTACCCAACCATTATTGCCCTATAATTGTAATAAACCAATAAGCTGGAAAGTTGACAAATTTTATTCCCATATTTCCATTGAACACGGTGGTGTTTCCTACGCAAACATTGAAGTTGCACATTTTTGAGGAACGCTACAAGCAGCTGATACACTACTGTGTAGAGGAGAAGAAACCTTTTGGAATGCCGGTAGTTTTTACCAAAGGCATAGGTGAATACGGTACCTTATTAGAGGTAAAAAGCATAGAATACACCCATGCCGATGGTAGTATGGATATAGAAGTAGTGGGTATGCAGGTATTTCAATTGCTAACTGTGGTAGCGGAAATTCCTGGAAAATTATACAGCGGTGCCATAGTAAACTACCCCGATAATATAATGCAGGGCAAGCCATTGCTACACACCAAAGTGATAGATTTAGTGCACAAACTGTACAAACAATTGAACGTAGAACTACCGATAGCTTTACAAAATACCAGTAGTTACGATTTGGCTGCTGTGGTGGGTTTAGATACCATGCAGCGATACCGAATTGTAAGTTTGTTCGAAGAAGACCATCGTTTACAATATCTTCGGCTCCACATTTCGGAATTTTTAAAACACGAGGAAAGCAGTTTGGCCAGTTTATTATCGAACATAAATTACAATTAAGCTATGGCGGTTACCACCATTTGCTTCGATTTTGGGAACACCCGTGTAAAATATGCCCTATTTGTACAAGGGCAATTGGCTAGTGTGCATACATTGGCCGAGCCTTCAGTAGCGTTAGTACAGCAAGCCGTAGCCGAGCATCGGGCAGAACGAAGTTTTTTATCTAGTGTCATTCATCACCCCATAGAAATAGAGGAATGGCTACAGCAGCACACGCAGTTCCATAAATTGAGTCATGAAACTATTCTACCATTTACCACGCCTGTAGCCAAACCAGCTACCATAGGGGCGGATAGATTGGCCTTGGTGGCGGCAGCCGTTCACCAGTTTCCGGCATCGCATAGTTTGGTTATTGCTTTAGGCACTTGTATTACTTATAATTATGTAAACGTGTTTAACCAGTTTGTAGGTGGCTCCATTTCGCCAGGTATGCAGATGCGTTTTTTAGCTATGCACCAGCAAACTGCCCTACTACCTTTGGTGGAAGCAGCACCCAATGTGCCGCTCATGGGTTTTGATACACTTACCAATTTGCAAAGTGGTGTAGTGTGGGGGATGGCAGCGGAGATAGATGGAATTATAGACCAATATGCCAAAAACCTGAGCAACTTTAACGTGCTTTTAACCGGTGGAGATTTGGGCTATTTTGTGCCCCGTTTGAAAAACAAGATATTTGCAGACCAAAATTTATTATTTAAAGGCTTATACGCTATTTGTGAGAAAAATTTTTAACATTTCCCTGTTCCTAGCATGTGTGGTTACTAGTGTATTAGCTGTAGCACAAGAGAATTCTCCTTTTTCAAGGTATGGTTTGGGCGATTTAGTGCCTAACCAAATGGCCGCATCGAGAGCTATGGGTGGCATGACAGCCGCTTTTGCCGATGCACAAGCCGTAAATACCATGAACCCTGCTAGCTATACCAATTTACGATTGGTAACCTACGATTTAGGTTTTATAGTAGACCAAAGACGACTGCAAAGCAATAACCCAGAAGGTAGCTTTAACAGCATCAACTTTACCCCTAGCTATGTAACCATTGGTGTACCCATAAGTGCTAAACGCAAAATGTTTGGCGTATTAGGCGTAAGGCCATTTACCCGTGTAAACTACAGCGTAGTAGGTACAGGCCGTTTACCCGGTATAGATAGTGTACAAAACTTGTTTCAAGGCAGTGGTGGTTTAAACCAACTGTTTATAGGCGTGGCTAAACGCTGGAAGGGTTTAAGCGTGGGTATTAATACTGGTTATTTGTTTGGACGGAAACAAACTAGTACCAAGACTATTTTTATCAACGATACGGTGCAATACCAAGCATCGCTACACCAAACCAACGTAAACTTTTCTCGATTATTTATACAAGGTGGCCTGCAATACGAAGTGGCTTTAAAAAGCAAAGTAGAAGCCAATGGCGGACAAACAAAAGTTACGTTTTTGCGGTTTGGGGCTACAGGTAACCTACAGCAATCTATGAATGCTGAGCGGGACGATTTAGCTCAAACCATTGGTTTTAATGCAGCAGGTGGTACCGTACGTATTGATAGTGTTTTTGCTACCACGGGTACTACCGGTAAAATAGTTTTGCCTGCAAGCGTAAGTATGGGTGTAATGATTGGTGCCAACGAAACGGGTAAAATGGGTGCTTACGACCGATGGATGGTGGGTGCAGAATACAATGCCACTAACTGGAATGCTTACCGCTATTTTGGCCAAACCGATAGGGTTACCAATTCCTGGATGGCCCGTTTAGGAGCTCAAATTACGCCCAACCCTACCAATGTAAAAAGTTTATTAGCCCGTAGTACGTACCGTGCAGGTATCTACCGCGGAAAAGATTATATCAATGCCGATGGAAATGGCTTACAAGTAACTGGCTTTACCTTGGGTATGGGTTTTAACCTACGTAAGTTTAGTGCTTATAGTACCCAATTTACGATGATAAACTTGGCGGCCGATTTTGGGCAGCGAGGCAGTAGCGTAAACAATGTTTCTGAACGTTTTGTGCGTATTACTTTGGGCTTATCGCTCAGCGATATTTGGTTCCAAAAACGTAGGTATGATTAAGGTTTTACCAAACCTTTTTTCAGCGAGTAAACCGGCACGGGTAGCCGTACTAGCTTTTACCGTTTTGGTACTGGCAGGCTGCGAAAACAATATTGATGAAGTTAGGGCACTGAGCCGAAAAAAAATAGGCGTGGAAACGGCGGAAAAAGTGACAAGTTTCTACAGTCAGGGCGGTAAAATGAAGGCGAAGCTTACTGCCCCGTATATGGAACGCCACTTACTAGATACGCCCAAGATAATTTTTCCTAGAACCTTACATGTAGATTTTTACGATAAAAACACCCAGATAGAAAGTAGGCTAGATGCCAAGTACGCCCAATACCTAGAACTTGAGAATAAAGTAGTGCTACGCAATAATGTAAGGCTTATTACTGTAAAAGGCGATACGCTGTTTACCAACGAGCTTTTTTGGGATCAAACTACCCAGCTTTTTTACACCCAGCAGTTTGTAAGTGTACATACCAAAGAGCAAATTATTGAAGCATTGGGTATGCAGGCCAGCAACGATTTAAGCGATATTACTTTTTTCAAAATTATTCCTACCACCCAGCTTAGCTACACGGATACTGCTAAGTAAATTCCATATTTTGGGTGTATTTGCCACTTTTTAAGGTGAATAAATGCAGCAAATTGTCATTTTTTTTGTCTTCATATTACAGAATCATTAACATTATTTCTTAGTTGTGTAAAATATACACATATTTGCTTCGTGTAATTATTACACAAACAACGATTGCGTATGAATTGCTTAGTAAAAAAGTGCTTATTGGCCTTTGTGCTATTTGTGTGTGCTGTACCTGCATGGTCACAGTTATTACAATGGTCGCCATCGTTTATTCAGGAAGCTAGTACTCCCATTACCATTACACTAAATGCCGCAAGCGGCAACGGCGATTTGCAAGGCTATACACCTACCAACGATGTTTTTGTACACATTGGTGCCATTACAAACCTTAGTACTAGTGCGGCCGATTGGCGAAATGTACCTTTTACATGGGGAACCACTACCGCAGCAGCCAATTGTAGTTTTTTAGGCAATAATCAGTGGCGCTTTACCATCAGCGGTGGCTTGCGAAGCTTTTTTAATATTACTAACCCCAATGAGCGTATACAAAAAATAGCCATTCTTTTTAGAAACGGCGCCGGTACACGGGTACAACGCAATGCCGACGGGAGCGATATGTACATACCCGTATACGATAACGGCAATGCCGTTAGGTTAGATGTTCCAAGGCGTACACCTACATTTACCCCTACATTAGAACCTATCAATGCAGCTATTGGTGGTAGCGTAAATATCACTGCTAACAGTAGTTTGCAAGGCACATTAAGCATTGTATGGAACGGTACTACACTGGCTAGTACTAGCACTTCTACCACAGCATCTGCCATTGGCAATATTACCGTGGCCGGTCAGCAAACCATCATAGCTACCAACACCGTTGGCACTGCCACAGTGGCTGATACTATTCGGTTTTTAGTGGCACCGCCGGCTAATGTGCTTCCTTTACCTGCCGGTGTACGGGAAGGGATTAATTACGAGCCTGGCGATACCAGCGTAACCTTGGTACTTTTTGCCCCTAACAAAACTAAAGTAGCTGTAATAGGCGATTTTAATAACTGGACCGAAACCTTACAACACCAAATGAACCGTACACCCGATGGTAACCGTTACTGGGTGCGTATTACAGGCTTAACAAGAGGTGTAGAATATGCTTACCAATACTTGATTGATGGGAACTTACGGGTGGCAGATTATTTAACCGAGAAAATTCTAGACCCGGAGGATGATCCTTTCATCCCGGCAAGCACCTATCCAAATTTAAAACCTTACCCCACAGGCCGTACCACGGGTAACGTGAGCATTTTTCAAACTGCGAAGCCTGGTTACACATGGCGTATCAATAATTTCACCCGCCCCGATAAGCGTAACCTAGTAATGTATGAATTGCTGGTAAGAGATTTTGTGGCTGCACAAAACTATACAGCCCTACGCGACACGTTGAGCTACTTAAAACGCTTAGGTATTAATTCTATACACTTAATGCCCATCAATGAGTTTGAGGGAAATAACAGTTGGGGGTATAACCCAAGCTTTATGCTAGCGCCCGATAAATACTATGGTACCGAAAATGCCTTGAAACAATTTATTGATGAATGCCACGCCCAAGGTATAGCCGTGGTGATAGATATGGTACTGAACCACCAATTTGGTGAAAGCCCCATGGTGCGTATGTATTGGGATGCTGCTACCAATAGGCCTGCGGCAAATAGTCCGTGGTTTAATCCAGTAGCAAAACATGCCTTCAATGTAGGGTTTGATATGAACCATGAAACCCAAGCCACCCGAGATTTTGTAGATAGAGTAGTGGAGCATTGGCTGGTGAATTATAAAATAGACGGTTTTAGATGGGATTTAAGCAAAGGCTTTACCCAAGTGCAAACCTGCGACGATAACGGTGATAACTGTAACGTAGGTACCTGGAGTAATTACGATGCTTCAAGAATAGCTATTTGGAATAGAATTTACGATAAAATGCAGGCCTTGAGTGCCGATAGTTACTGTATTTTAGAACACCTTGGTGTAAATACCGAGGAGCGTGAGTTGGCCACCAAGGGCATGCTTTTATGGGGCAACATGAATTACAATTTTAACGAGGCCACTATGGGTAATTTGGGTAACTCAAATTTTGAAGGTGCCTTGGCTAGCAAAAGAAACTGGCCAGTAAACCACCTAATGAGTTATCAGGAAAGTCATGATGAAGAACGCCTTATGTACCGCAATCGTACGTTTGGTGTAAGCACAAACCCCAACCACGATGTAAAAAATATAAATGTAGGATTAGCCCGTAACCAAGTGGCAGCTGCGTTTTGGGCTATGATGCCAGGGCCAAAACTATTGTGGCAATTTGGCGAACTTGGGTACGATTTTTCTATCAATACCTGCGAAAACACGAGTATTATCAATAACAATTGTAGAACCAGTCCAAAACCTGTTCGGTGGGATTATTACAATGTTCCGGAGCGTAGGGCCTTGTATAATGTTTACAGCAAACTACTGAACCTAAGAACTAATCCAAGGTTTAATAGCACATTTAGCACAGGTGTTTTGGGTGCCAATAATTTTACAGGTGCCATAAAATCCATGACCATTACCAGCGACTCCCTAAACCTAGTAGTAGTGGGCAACTTTGATGTAAATAGGCAACAAACCACCATATCGTTCCCATCTACAGGAACATGGTATAGTTTTTTAGATGGTAGTGCACGTACCGTAATCAATGCAGGTAGTACCAATATTACCCTAGAGCCTGGCCAATATTACGTTTACACTAATATCAATTTAGCTACTAGCGGTGGTGGTGGTGGTACCATTGCTCCCGGTAATCAGGCTGGTGGTGTACAAATTAATATTGCTCCCAACCCTGCACGGGGTGCCAATGCTACCATACGGGTAGATGTGGCCAATGCTAGCGGCACCATGGCCATAGATTTATTAGATATTGCTGGCAGAAAACTGCATACTTTTTATAATGGTGCAGCACAGGCCACTTATAACACACAGCTTTCCAATACCGGATTTAGTGGCTTACGCTTACAGGCTGGTGTGTACCTAATACGTACCGTGTATGGCGGACAAACAACGATCAAAAAATTTGTAATAACCCCATAAATTTTTCCATTCAAAACACAACACAGAATATGAAGATGAGAAATCTAGTAAAAGTGCTGATGCTGCCCCTACTGCTTTTAGTGGGTGTAGTTACGTTTGCACAAGACAAGACGGTTTCTGGTAAAGTTACTGATGCCAAGGATGGTAGTCCTGTTCAGGGAGCTACTGTTACGGTAAAAGGTGGCAAAACCGGTACCCAAACCAAGGCCGATGGTACATTTATACTAAAAGTGCCTGCCAGCGCTACTACCATAGTAGTAAGTAGTGTGGGTTTTAGCGATGTCGAGTTGGCCATTAGTGGTGGTGCCCTTAACGCAAGTTTAGTAGCCACTGCTGGTAACTTGAACGATGTAGTAGTAATAGGTTATGGTACAGCCCGTAAAAAAGATGTTACTGGTGCTGTAGTTACCGTAACCTCTAAGGACTTTGTGAAAGGTGCCATTACTACACCAGAACAGTTGATTGCGGGTAAAGTAGCCGGTGTGGCCATTACACCTAATGGTGGTGCTCCTGGTAGCGGTAGTGTAATCCGTATCCGTGGTGGTTCCTCTATTAATGCCAGCAATGACCCATTGATAGTAATAGATGGAGTACCCGTAGATGCAGGTGGTATAGCAGGTAGTGCTAATATTTTAAACTTAATTAACCCGAACGATATTGAGAGTTTCAACGTATTGAAAGATGCCTCTGCTACGGCTATTTATGGTTCTAGAGCATCTAACGGTGTGTTAATCATCACTACTAAAAAAGGTAAGGCTGGTAAACCTCAGTACAATTTTAATTCGCTAGTTGGTGTGTATACACGTAGCGGCGAAATTGATGTGTTAGATCCTGATCAATTCAGAGCATATGTAAATGCCAATGGCAATGCTACACAGCGTGCTTTATTGGGTAATGCACGTACCAACTGGCAGGATGAAATTTTTAAAACAGCTTTAAGTACCGATAATAACTTTAGCGTAGCAGGTTCCTTAAAAAAAGTGCCTTACCGCTTTAGTGCAGGTTATTTAAACCAAGATGGTATTTTAAAAACAGGCAATTTACAGCGTGGTACAGTGGGTATTAACTTAAGCCCTAAATTCTTTAACGATGCCTTGCGGGTAGATATCAACTTAAAAGGTTCTGCCACAGCTACTCGTTTTGCTAATGAGGGTGCCATTGGTGCAGCTGTATTTTTCGATCCTACACAGCCGGTATTTAGCGGTGGTCCACGTTTTGGTGGTTACCATGAGTGGTTAGATCCTGCTTCTGCTACAGGTTTACGTGGTTTGGCACCGTTAAACCCAGTGGGTTTACTAATGCAGCGAGACGATAGAAGCGATGTACAGCGTAGCATAGGTAACATAGCGTTTGATTACAAAATTCCTTTTGTGGATGGTTTGCGTGCCAACTTAAACTTGGGTTACGATATTTCTCAAGGTACGGGTACTATTGTTATCAACGACAGTGCTGCTATGAGCTACCGCAGATTTAAAGATGCGAGCAACGTTTTCCATGGTGGTGTAAACAACCAATACAAGCAGCGTAAACAAAATACGGTATTCGATTTTTATTTGAATTATGTAAAAGAAACCAAGTTCGGTCGTTTTGATATTACCGGTGGTTACAGCTACCAAGATTGGAAAACTACCAACGACTTTTTCCCAGATGTTACCTATAATGGTACTACAGTAGTTACCCCTAATTTTCCTTTCGATATTCAACAGAATAGGTTAATTGGTGTATACGGTCGTTTAAACTATTCCTACAAAGGCAAGTACTTACTTACTGCTACCATGCGTAGAGATGGAAGTTCTCGTTTTGCAAAAGAAAACCGTTGGGGTAATTTCCCATCTGCGGCAGTGGCTTACCGTTTAAAAGAGGAAAACTTTTTGAAAAACGTAAAGGCAGTAAACGATTTAAAACTTCGTGCTAGCTTCGGTATTACTGGTCAGCAGGATGGTATTGGAAACTACAGCTACTTGGGTAACTATGGGTTAAGTAGTAACCAAAGTATGTACCAGTTTGGCAATACTTTCTTTAATATGTGGGCACCATTTGGCTTCAACGCTAATTTACGTTGGGAGCAAACAGAAATGTTTAACGCTGGTGTTGATTTTGCTTTGTTCGATAACCGTGTTACTGGTAGCGTAGAATACTATAACCGTAACACAAAGGATTTATTGAATAGCGTAAACCAAAGTGCTGGTGCCAACTTTACCAATATTATTACCGCTAACGTAGGTACCATGAAAAATGAGGGTGTGGAGTTTACTTTGAACACCGGCATTATTCGCAAGAAAGATGTTAGCTGGGATTTTGGTTTCAACGTTTCTTACAATAAAAACACCATCACTCGTTTAACAGTATCCGACGATCCAAATTATGCTGGTAACCAATTTGGTGGTATAGGTGGTGCTACAGGGCAAACCATTTTAATTAACCAAGTAGGTTTCCCACGTGGTGCTTTCTTCACTTACAAACAAGTGTACGATAAAAACCAACGCCCGATCGATGGTTTATTTGATGATAGAAACAGGGATGGCATTATTAACGATAGAGACCGTTCTCCTATCAAACAAGTTGACCCAGTGGTATTTATGGGTATCAATTCAAACTTTACCTACAAGCGTTGGAATGCAGGTTTTGTAGCCCGTGCTAGTTTTGGTAACTACGTGTATAACAATTTGTTTAGCAATGCTGGTGTACGTCGTAACATCATCAATCCATTGGGCTTCTTAGCCAATGCATCCACCGAAGTGTTGCGTAGCAATTTAAGTGGTAACGGCGATTTATATTTTGCTAGCGACTACTGGGTACAAAATGCAAGTTTCCTAAGAATGGATAATATCAATATTGGATACAACGTAGGTAAAGTAATCAATGGCAAAGCCAACTTACGTATTACAGGAAACATACAAAACGCCTTTGTAATTACTAAATACCAAGGTTTAGATCCTGAAGTTTTTGGTGGTATTGACAACAACATTTACCCTCGTCCACGTGTTTTTGTATTGGGCGTAAACATCGATTTTTAATCACCACTCAATTATAAAATAATAGCAATGAAAAGAAGTATTTTAAAACTTACGGTGGTAGCTACATTTTTAGCGGGTGCAGTAGCATCTTGCTCGAAAAAATTAGACCTTTTTCCTACCAACGATATTACTGCTGAAGTGGTGTATAGCACACCGCAAGGCTACAAGCAATCCTTAGCTAAAGTGTACGGTGCCTTTGCCTTAACAGGTAATGGAGGCCCAGGCTCTGGCGATATTGCTGGTATAGATGCTGGTACATCCGATTTTTTCCGCTTGTATTGGAAAGCCCAAGAGCTAAGCACCGATGAGGCTGTAGTAGCATGGGGCGATCCGGGTATACAGGATTTTCATAACATGAACTGGACGGCAGCCAACCCAATGTTAACGGGTTTGTATTACCGTAGTACCTACCAAATTACTTTGTGTAACGAATTTATTCGTCAGAGTGCTCCAGGTAAAGTAGCCGAAAGAGGAATTTCTGGTGCCGATGCTACCAATATTGCTGGCTATGCAGTAGAAGCAAGATTTTTACGTGCCTACCAATATTGGATATTGATGGATTTATTTGGAAATCCTCCATTCATTACCGAGGCCGATGTAATAGGTGCTGGTAACCCACGCCAAATACGCAGAGCGGAGTTATTTACCTACATAGAAAATGAGTTAAAAGCTATAGAAACCTTATTGCCTGCTTACCGTACCAACGAGTATGGCCGTGTAGACAGAGGTGCTGCTCAAGCTTTATTAGCTCGCTTGTATTTAAACGCTGGTGTATACACAGGTACCAACCGTTTTACCGATGCTATTACTTACGCTAGCAGGGTAATTGCAGGTGGTTATACATTGATTGGTGATTATCGTAACCTAATGTTGGCCGATAATAACCTAAACACATCGGAGTTTATTGGTACTATCAATTACGATGGAATCAGAACCCAGAACTTTGGTGGTACTACCTTCCTTACACACGCTGCTATTGGTGGCACCATGAATGCTAGCGATTTTGGGGTAGACAATGGTTGGGGTGGTATTAGAACTACCCGCCGTATTCCCGATTTATTTCCTGATGTTACCGGTGCGGCCGACAGAAGATCGCAGTTTTTTACCTCTGGTCAAAGCATTGATATCGCAAATCAAACCACGTTTACCGATGGTTTCGCCATCACCAAATACCGTAACCGTACGCGTAGCGGTGCCAATGGTAGCAACCCCACTTTTGTGGACATTGACATGCCTTTGTTCCGCCTAGCTGAAATGTATCTAATATATGCAGAATCAGTTTTACGTGGTGGTACTGGTGGCGATGCAGCTACAGCGTTAAATTATGTGAATTTGCTACGCACAAGGGCTTATGGAAATGCTACAGGAAACATTAACAGCGGTCAGTTAAACTTAGATTTTATTCTAGATGAGCGTGCAAGAGAATTGTACTGGGAAGGCCACCGCCGTACCGATTTAATTAGATACAATCGTTTTGTAGAAGCTTCTTACCTATGGCCTTGGAAAGGTGGTGTACGAGATGGTACTGCTGTTCCAGCTTTCCGTAGATTGTATCCTATTCCTGCAAACGATTTACAAGCCAACAATAATTTAGTACAAAACCCAGGTTATTAATTTAAAACATATTTCAACAATGAAAAATATAATGAAACTGTTAACGCTGGTGGTAGCTACTAGTATGATGCTGGCCAGCTGTTACAAAACAGAAAATAAGTTATATGCAGAGGGTAGCACTGCACCTGTAATTAGTGCCGATAGGGCAGCAGGAGCATCGCTAGTAGCCGATATGCGTTTTGCCAATAGAGACAATAATTTGATTCGTTTAAATTGGACAAACCCTAACTATCAGTTTACTACTGGTATTAGCTCACAAACCGTGAACTATTTATTAGAAATTGATACCCTTGGTGTAAACTTTAGTTCACCAAGTCGTATTGCTATTACTTACAGCGGCGATTTAATGAAGCAGTTTACCGTAGGCGAATTAAATAGCTTATTGCTAAACCGCCTTAGTGTAGATAGCTTGCGTAACACCACGATTGAAGTACGTGTTACCGCTAGCTTGGCTAACAATGCATTGCCTGTAGTATCTAACACCATACGTTTTGTGGTTCGCACATTTGCTATACCACCAGCGGTGGAACCACCTGCACCACAAACCCTGTGGATTACGGGCGCTGCCACACCAGCTGGCTGGATGGGCGGAGGCGATGCCCCGGTGGCTGCTCAACAGTTTATTAGACGCAGCAGAACTTTATACGAAATACCTTCGATTGCCTTAAATGGTGGTGCAGAATATTTGTTGGTTCCCCGTTATGGAAACTGGAGTGCAGTAGCACCCGATCCTGAAAAATATGGTGCCGTAACGAATGCTCCCAACCCAGATTCCGATAATTTCCGCCAGGGTGGTAACAACCTTCGTGCACCCGCTGCTAGCGGCAACTACAAAATTGTAGTAGATTTTCAAAGAGGTATTTATACTGTAACAAGACTGTAAAAACAACATAGTATGAAAAAAGTATTTCAATTATTATCGGGCATTACCCTATTGGTACTAGCGTTTGCAGCTTGTACTAAAGTAGACCCTTTACCAAGTTTTCAAAATGGTGCAGCACCTGTTTTAACAGCTTCTGCCACCACATGGGCACCGTTGCCTGCCGACTCTAACAACCTAGGATTACGTTTTAACTGGACAAATCCTAATTATAGTGTAGATTCTGCTTCGGTTAAATACGTATTAGAAATTGATAGTGTAGGTAGAAACTTTAATAAGGCCGTAAGCAGAACCGTTTCCGGTGCCCTAACTACTAGCATGACCAATCGTGAGCTAAATACCATTTTACTTGGTTTTGGTTTTGCGTTCAATACAGCGTATGATATAGAGGTTCGTGTAACATCTAGCCACGCTAATAATAACGAGCAATTGCGTAGCAACGTTTTGCGTATACGTGTAACACCTTATAAAATTCCTCCACGGGTTCCTTTACCTGGTACGCAACGCCTATGGATAGTGGGTGATGCTACTACTTTTGGCTGGAACAACCCACAAAACCCACCATTCCCTGCTGTAAGAGAATTAACACGTGTAGATGAAACTACATGGGCGGGAATTTTTCAATTAAGTGGTTCTGGTTCGTATTTAATTTTACCACAATTGGGCAACGTTTGGGATAACAAACTAGCTGTAGCCAACAATACCTTACCTAGTTTGGCCAACGGAGGTGCATTTGGTGTAAACTTAAACGACAATTTCCCAGGTAACGTAAGTGGTGGTGCTGGCTGGTACCGTATGGTGTTCGATTTTCAAGCAGGTCAGTTCACCGTTACCCGTCGTACCGATCCTTTGCCAGAACGTTTATGGGCTTTGGGTGATGGTACAGCCGGTGGTTGGAACAATAACCCACCCACTAACCAAGAGTTAACCCAACTTACCAATGGTATTTTCCAAATTACGATGGCTACACAGCCTGGTAGATTTATAAAATTTGTTTCAAATCCAGGCAACTGGCAGCCGCAGTTTGGTGGAAGCAGTGCCACAGGTGGAGTGTTAGGAGCCAACTTTGGTTCCGGTGGCGACCCTGATGCCATTCCTACACCAGCCGTAGCTGGTAACTACCGATACACATTGAACTTTCATACCAATAGATATACGGTAGAAGTACAATAGGCGACATATAATACGAAAGGGCTTTGTCGGTTAAATGACAAGGCCCTTTTTTTATAACTGTTTTGTAATATTGTACAGATATTTACTAGTACATGAACGCTGAACCATTAAGCAAACAACTGTTTTCCGATACAAAAAATGCAAGCCAGCTAGTACGTTCGTACCAAAAAATTGCTGTTACTATCGACTGTGTAATTTTTGGCTACCAAGATGGGCAGCTGAAAGTACTATTGATTAAAAGCGATTTGGAAAACTATACCGAGCAGTGGAGTTTACTAGGAAATGAAATTACCCACACTGAAACTACCGACGAAGCCGCTTACCGTGTCTTGAAACAACGCACCGGTTTAAGCGATGTTTTTTTGGATCAAGTAAAATGTTTTAGCACACCAGATAGGCACCCCGGCGGAAGGGTGGTAACGGTGGCTTATTGTTCCCTTATAAATATTGCTCATCATCAGCTTACCTGCACCGATAACGATTTGCATTGGCACCCAGTACAAGATGAAATAGATTGGGCATTTGACCATAAAGAAATATTTGAAACCTGCTACGGTTGGTTACAAAAACGTATTCAGGAACACCCTTTAGGTTTTAGCCTACTACCGGAGAAATTTAGCCTAAGAGAATTACAAGGCGTTTACGAAGCCATTTTAGGAATGAAACTGGATAGGCGAAATTTTAGAAAGAAATTTTTTACCATGGATTTCTTGGAAGATACCGGCGAAATGGAGTTAAACGTTGCCCACAGGCCCGGTAAATTGTACACTTTTAACTATAAAAAATACGAAAGCGGCAAAAAAGACTGGGTTGGGATAGATTTTTAGCTTTTTTTAATGCAGCAGATGTTAACAAATTGTTGTCTAAATGCTAAAATGCTTTACTTTCATCGCCATTGAGTAAGGCTCAATTTTTATAACGAATGCTTGCAATGTTTACTCTGTGTATGTTACAGTGGTGGCCTCTTGGCTATATCAGCAATTTTGCAATGCTTTTTATTGTTCTTTTTTCGGTAGTACTAGCAGCTAACTCGGTACGCCGCAACTATTTAATTCTAACTTTTTGCTTTTATAAACCAAGTAAACCAATCCATTATGAATCTAAAACGACTGTTTAAGGTTTTTCTGGTAGTGCTTAGCTGTGTATCGTTACCAGCTTTGGCTCAAGATAAAACCGTGTCAGGAAAGGTATCGGACTCAAAAGACGGTAGTCCGGTAGCAGGTGCCAGCGTAGTAGCTAAGGGTGCAAAAGTAGGCACCCAAACTAAAGCCGATGGTACTTTTAGTCTTCGTGTGCCAGCTAGTGTAACCAAGCTGGTAATTAGCTCATTGAACTTTGATGAGCAAGAGGTAAGTGTAGGTAGTGGCGATGTTAGTGTAAGTCTTGTGGCTTCTAGCGGTTCATTATCAGATGTAGTAGTAATTGGTTATGGTACTACACGTAAAAAGGATTTAACAGGTGCAGTAGCATCCGTTAAAGCCAAGGATTTTAACCAAGGTGTAATTGCATCTCCCGATCAGTTGATCCAAGGTAAAGTGGCCGGTTTACAAGTAGTTACTAGCTCTGGTGCTCCAGGTGCTGCATCTACTATTCGTATTCGTGGTAATGGTAGTATCCGTGCAGGAAACAACCCATTATTTGTGGTAGATGGTATTCCTTTAGATGGCCGTTTGGCCCGCCCTGGCTTCGGTTCAGCGGCATTAGGTACCACACCAGAAAGTAACCCATTGTACTTTTTTAACGCAGCCGACATAGCTAGCATGGATGTATTGAAAGATGCCTCTGCTACAGCTATCTTCGGTTCTCGTGGTGCTAATGGTGTTATTGTAATTACTACCAAACAAGGTTCTAGCGGAGCTGCTAAAGTAGATGTAAGCTCTAGCATAGGAACCAGCAATATTTTACGCAGATACAAAACCTTAAGTGGCGATGAGTACAGAAGTGCTCTTGGTACTTATGGCTTACCTACTACAGTTAGTACCTCTGCGGTACCTACTGGTAACTTTGGTACTAGCGTAAATGCTTTTGACGAAATTTTACAAACTGGCATTACTAATAACCATAATGTGGGTATTAGTGGCGGTAGCGAAAACGGTAAATACCGTGTTTCATTAGGTTTCTTCGATCAAAATGGTATTATTAAAAATACCAATTTGCAGCGCTTTACCATTAATGCAAACGGTCAGTACAAGTTTTTACAGAACAAGAGATTAAGTCTTGATTTCAACATTTTCGCTGGCCAAGCCAAAGAAAATATTGCTCCTATTACCACCGATGCCGGTTTTACGGGTAACTTAATTGCCATGGCATTACAGTGGAATCCTACACAAACTTTGTATAATTCTGCTCATCCTACTGGTTTAAATATCATCCCAGGTTCAAGTATAGTAAACCCTGTAGCTATGCAGCGTGGATACCGCGATATTTCTGATATCAGCAATTTCCAGGGTATTGTAGGCTTAGGTTACAAATTGACTGATGATTTAGATTATAAATTAACCGTGAGTTTAAACCGCCAGTCTGGTATCCGCCGTTCAATGATTGCACGTTACATCACTTTACCATCTGTAGAAAACAGAGGTTTGGGTGCTTACGGTACTGCCGAGTTCAACACTCAAGTAGTACAGCACACTTTGAACTACAACAAGCGTGTAACCAAAGATTTAAACTTGACAGCTTTAGCTGGTTACGAATACCAAAAATTTGTATTCAGAAACAGCAGCATGAGCGGTATTGGTTTTGCTAACGATGATGTTCCTTTCTATAATATCATCCAAAATGCACCTACAGCTTCTCGTGTAATTGGTTCTTTCGAAGATCCTGCTGCTTCTATCCAGTCATACTTCGGTCGTGTAATTCTAAACTACAAGGATCGTTATATTTTCACTGGTACTATGCGTGCTGATGGTTCTTCTCGTTTTGGTGCCAACAACAAGTACGGTTATTTCCCATCTGCGGCTATAGCTTGGAACGTAATGAACGAAGACTTTATGAAGAACAATAAAGTGTTCCAAAATTTAAAAATTCGTGCATCTTACGGTTTAACGGGTAACCAAGCTTTCCCAGCTGGTGCTGCTCAAACCCAGTGGGGTTACAGCGCTAACGGTGGTGGTTTGGTACAGTTAAACGTAGCCAACCCAGATTTGAAGTGGGAAACCACCAAACAATTCAACGTGGGTGTTGACTTTGCTATTGCCAAAGGAAAAGTTTATGGTAGCATCGACTACTTTAACCGTCAGTCATCTGACATATTATTTGCTTTCAACGCCATTCAACCAGCTCCTGCTGTAGTAGTTTGGAGAAATATTGAAAATGCAGTAATCCTGAACTCAGGTGTGGAAGTAAGTTTAGGTACTGTAGTAATGCAGAAGAAAGATTTAACTTGGAATTTCAATGTTAATGCTGCTTTCTTGAAAAACGTATTCCAAGACTATAACGGCCCTGCTATCTTAACAGGTGCTATTGGTGGTCAAGGTTTAAGTGGTGCTTTCTCTCAAAGAAACGAAGGTGGCCAGCCAGTAAATGCTTGGTACCTTCGTCGCTTCACAGGTTTAGATGCTAACGGTATTGGTACTTATGCCGATAACGAGAATCCTCAGTACGTTGGCGATCCAAACCCACGCATGTTATTAGGTATTTCTACCGATTTGACTTACAAAAAATGGTCTTTCGCTTTGAATGCTAATGGTGCTTATGGCCACAGTATTTATAACAATACTTTGAACGCTGTATTACCAATTGGTAACTTAGGTAGCCGTAACATTGCTAGCAGTTTAATGAGCTTGAGCCCAAGAGAATCTTTATCAAACCCAATCAAGGCATCTAGCCGTTATTTAGAGAGTGGTGATTATCTTCGTTTGGCTAACGTTTCAGTAGCTTATAACGTAGGTTCAGTAGGCAAAAACATTAAGAGCTTAAATGTGTTCTTAAATGCACAAAATCTATTTATCATCACTAAATACACTGGTTTTGACCCTGAAGTAAATACCGATAGAAACATCGGTGGTGTACCTTCATTCGGTATCGAGTATATTCCTTACCCAACAGCCAGAAATATCCAATTAGGTGTTAGATTTGGACTATAATTATAAAACTTCAAAACAAGAGAAAATGAAAAATGTATTGAAAAGAGGTGCTTTGGTGGGAGTAGGTGCTTTTGTAGTTTTAGCTAGTTGTACCAAACTAGAAGAAAATTTAAATAGTACCGCCACTCAGGCGCAAGCATCTACTTTCTTAGGTGCTACGGCCGATTTGAACGTATTGATTCAATCGTGCTATGATGGATTACAAATATTTCAAAACCAGGATGGTCCTACATCATTAATGGAAAACAGTTCCGATGAAAGTTTGGTACCTACCCGTGGTGGTGACTGGGATGATAACGGTGTATGGCGTGTAATACACAACCATACTTGGAATGCCGATCATCAGCAAGTACAGAACGTATTCAATGGTTTGTTGGGTATCGTATTTAACACTACCAACGTACTTACGTTCACTTCTATTTCTACCGCAGCAAACAAAGATCAAATTGCCGCTGAAGCTCGCTTCATCCGTGCATTTGCTATGTTTACCGTATTAGATTTATATGGTCAGGTGCCTTTCCGCCAGCCAGGCGAGGATTTAAGAAATCCTCCAACGGTTTTAAGTGGAACAGCAGCAGCCGATTTTATATTGAGCGAGTTAACTGCTATCCGTACCAATTTGCCTAACTCTACTGGCGTACCTAGCGCTAAAAGAGCTACTAAAGATGCTGCGGATGTATTAATGATGAAAGTGCTTTTACAAAAAGGTACTTACGCTAATCGTGCTACGCCTACGTTTGCAGCAGCCGATATGGCTCAAGTAATTACGTTGGCTACTGGTATCATGAACTCTGGTCGTTATTCTTTAGCTACCAACGTTTTTGATAACTATGCTCGTAACAACGATGCTATTTCTACAGAAAACATTTTTACCAATGAGAACCAAGGTAGCTCTCGTGGTGGAAACGTTAGAAGTAGCTGGTACAAAGGCTCTCACTACAATCAGAATAAAAGCGGTTGGAATGGCTTTACTACTTTAGCCGATGTGTATGACAAATTTGAAGCTGCTGATCAGCGTCGTGGTGTGGTATACCCTACAGGTGTAGCTGGTTTGCCTAACCCAGGTAACCGTATCAATGCAGGTTTCTTAATTGGTCAGCAATATAACTTGGCTAATGATGCTGCTTTGAACGATCGTCGTGGTAACCCTTTAGCATTCACTCGTACTGTAGCATTACAAGAAAGTGGTGCCAACCTAGAGGTTACTGGTATACGTGTAAACCGGTACCCAGTTGACTATGTATCTAGCGATGATCAGGCAGATAACGATTATGTATTTTTCCGTTATGCTGATGTAGTTTTAATGCGTGCTGAAGCCGAAATGAGAAGTGGTAATACCGCTGCTGCTTTGGTAAACGTAAACAACTTACGTACTCGCCGTGGAGCTACTCCATTAGCTAGCTTAACTGCTGCTAACATGCTAGACGAAAGGCAAAGAGAGTTTTATTGGGATGGATGGAGAAGAATGGACCAAATTCGTTTTGGTACCTTCTTAGCCGCTCGTACTTTGAAACCAAACGTATCTGATCCTAAGTTTCTTTACTTCCCAATTCCTAACTCGGCATTGGCTGTAAACCCGAACTTGCGTCAAAATCCTGGTTACTAGTTAATGAACCAAATAATGAAAAGAGCCGCTCAAAAAGGGGCTCTTTTTTTGTGACTATATGGGAATGAATTGTGGCCACTAACCCAAGAAAACAACCAGTCACTGAGTAGCTTGATGATTTAATTTATTCTTACAACTACTACATTCCCACTCAAGAAAATATTCTACTATTAGCTAGCCTTTTTTGCACCAAACAAGCCTAATCTAATGGCATTGCATCTAAAATCAAGTATCTTTCGCAGTTGTAAATACTACACAAATATGTGCCTTCTCAAAATGGTCAGATATGGTTTTTTGTGGCTGTTGCTAGCACAGGCATGCAGCCCAAAACAAGCTCAGCCGCCCGTTTTTCAATTGGTAGATAATAGCGGTATTAACTTTACTAACAAGGTAGAAAACAATCGCGACTTCAACATTTTTAGCTATCGAAATTTTTACAATGGCGGCGGCGTGGCCACTGGTGATATTAATAACGATGGCTTGGCCGATGTTTTTTTTACCAGTAATATGGGCGAAAACAAACTATACCTAAATAAGGGAAATTTCACCTTCGAAGATGTTACACAAAAGGCTGGAATACTACACCAAAAAAAATGGGGCACAGGTGTAGTGATGGTAGATTTGAATGCTGATGGATGGTTAGATATTTATGTGTGTAATGCCGGCTACCAAAAAGGAATTCCACAAGGGAACGACCTATACATTAATAATAAAAACGGAACATTTACCGAAAAGGCAGACGATTATAACCTGCGAGATGGTGGCTATACCACACATGCTGCTTTTTTTGATTATGACAAGGATGGCGATTTAGACTGCTATATTTTAAACAATAGCTTTATACCAGTAAACACCCTTAACTACAGCAATAAACGCGATTTACGGGCTAAGGATTGGCCTGTGGCCGACTTCCTAAAAGGTGGTGGCGATAAACTATTACGCAATAACAAAGGCGTGTTTGAAGATGTAAGCGAACAAGCAGGTATTTACGGTAGCTTAATAGGCTTTGGCTTGGGTGTAAATATTGGCGATGTAAATGGCGATAACTATCCCGATATATATGTAAGCAACGACTTTTTTGAACGAGATTATTTATACATCAACCAAAAAAATGGTCGCTTTGCGGAGCAGCTCACTTCTTTAATTCAGCATACTAGCCAAAGTAGTATGGGTGCCGATATTGCCGATGTAAATAACGATGGCTTCCCCGATATATTTACTACGGATATGCTTCCTAAAGATGATTACCGATTAAAAACCACTTCTAGCTTTGAAAATGTTGATTTGAATAGGGTAAAAACCAACAACGGCTTTTACAATCAATACATGCAAAATACTTTGCAAGTAAACAACAAAAACGGCCATTTTGTGGAAACTGCTTTTATGAGTGGCGTGGCTGCAAGCGATTGGAGCTGGGGAGGCTTACTGTTTGATGCAGATAACGATGGATGGAACGATATTTTTGTTTGCAATGGAATTTACCACGATGTAACCGACCAAGATTTTATTGACTTTTTTGCCAATGATGTAGTACAAAAAATGGCCATCACTGGTCAAAAGGAACAGATAGATGAAGTAATCAATAAAATGCCTATCACACCCGTAAAAAATTACTTTTTTAAGAACAACGGCAACCTTTTGTTTTCTGATGAAGGCGATAAATTTGGCTTTACACAAACAAGTTTTTCCAATGGAGCCGCCTATGCAGATTTGGACAATGATGGCGATTTAGACCTAATTGTAAACAATGTAAACCAGCCAAGTTTTGTTTACAAAAACACTTCACAGGAAACCCATTCCAGCAATAAATTCATTGGTATTTTACTAAAAGATACCAGTGTGAATACTGCCAACTCATTTGCCATTGGAGCAAAAATATTGGCTTATTGTGGTGCCGATATTATAAGCAAGGAAGTGATTCCTAGTAGAGGATTCCAAAGTAGTATGGAGTATAAAGCCACGCTAGGCCTAGGCACCCGAAACATAGACAGTATAGTGATAGTATGGCCCAACAATACACAGCAAACCTTACTAAAGCCAGCGGTAAATAAGGTTCATAATATTGTATACAGCAAGTCGGCAAGTGTTCCCTTCGTTGCTTCAGAAATGACAAGTGAGAATATCCTATTTACAGCTATACCCAATAGTTTTGAAGCCCATGTAGAAGATGATTACAACGATTTTTACCAGGAGCGTAATGTGCCTAATATGCTTAGCACACAAGGGCCTTGTGTAGCCACAGGCGACGTAAATGGCGATGGTAGGGAAGATGTTTTTGTGGGTGGTGCTGCCGGCTCAGCGGCAATATTATATCTTCAAACCAGTCAAGGCGGTTACACCCAACAGCAGCAAAAAGTATTTACACAGTTTGCATCTTTTGAAGATGTGGCCGCTGTAATGGTAGATGTGAATGGTGATAAATTTCTTGATATCGTGGTGGGTAGTGGTGGCAATCATGTACCTGCTGGTAGCCCACAATACCAAAATAGAGTATACAAAAATGATGGTAAAGGAAATTTCGCAATTGATTATACTGCCTTACCTGTAAGTACAAATAATACAAGTTCCATCGTTGCAAAAGATTGGGATAAGGATGGTGATATAGATTTAGTGGTTACTGCTAGAAGCGAACCGCAGAATTATGGGGTAGCACCTTTATCTACCTTATTAGAGAATGATGGTAAAGGAAAGTTTTTTGATAAAGCAAGTGAACTTTGCCCGCCATTGCAGCGTTTGGGAATGCTTACAGCAGCTATTTGGACCAATATCGATGAGGATGCAGACGAGGAATTACTAGTAGTAGGCGAGTGGATGGCTCCTACCATTTTCAAAACAAACACAAAGCCGTGGAAGGTGGTGAAGACTTCGCTTGAAAATGAGTTTGGATTTTGGCAATCGGTAGCGGCGACCGATATCAATAAAGATGGCAAAGCCGATTTGCTATTGGGCAATATCAGTCCGAATTATTACCTGCAAGTAAGTAAGGAAGCACCTGCAAAACTTTGGATACAAGATTTTGATAAAAACGGCATGTTAGATAAAGTGATTACAAGCTCCGTGACAGGCAAGGATAAGCCTGTATTTATGAAACGAGACATGACCGATCAGATGCCTAGTTTAAAGAAGAAGAACTTGAAAAACCACGATTATGCAAACAAGTCGGTAGCCGATTTATTTGACGCCGATTTATTGGAAAAAGCAGAGGTGCAAACATTCTCTAATCCTTATTCTGTAGTGGCTGTAAACCAAGGCGGAGGCAAGTTTACTATCCAGCAGTTACCGCTTCCCGTACAGTTAAGTTCTGTGCAATGTTTTGCACCAGCCGATGTAAATGCTGATGGATATGAGGATGTAATTTGCGGTGGAAATTTCTTTGATTTATTGCCACAGTTTTGTCGGCTAGATGCTAGTTACGGCCATGTATTATTGAATAATAAAAAGGGTGGCTACACCTATGTAGAAAATAGGCACTCGGGTATATTTAGTGCCTTGGCTATGCGTAAAATGGTGTGGCTGAATAATGTAAATGGGCGTCAACTATTGATAGCTAATAATAATGCCAAGCCACAAGTATATTCTTTCACCCCAAAAACAAAGCTGTAGTATGCGTAAGTTTCTATGGTTAATAATGGCTTATGCATTGTTTACAAGCTGCCACAAAACAGCCAAATCGCCTGTATTGTTTGAAATGCTGGATAGCAGCAAAACCGGACTAGTATTTGCGAATACACTTACCGCAACGGATAGTTTCAACGTGTTTAAGTACATGTATTTTTACAACGGTGCTGGTGTGGCTACCGCCGATTTTAACAACGATGGTTGGATGGATATTTTCTTTTGTGGTAACCAAAAACCAAACACATTATACATTAATAAAAAAGAAAATAAGTTTGAGGATGTTACTGCAAAAACCCAAATAGTGGCCACGGGCCATTGGTACACGGGAGCTAGTGTGATAGATATTAATAACGATGGCTTGTTAGATATTTATTTGTGTAAAGTGAGCAAGCTTGAAAACCTGCGGGGAGCTAATGAGTTATTGATTTGTACTGGTATTAAAGATGGTATTCCCAGCTATAAGGATAGTGCTGCCGAGTACGGCCTAAACTTTAGCGGTTACAGTACACAAGCGGTATTTTTTGATTATGATGTAGACGGCGATTTAGATATGTATCTGCTCAACCATTCCGTTCACCAAAATGGAACTTTTGCCGAGCGGAGTCTTTTTCTTGGTAAAACCAACGACTTATCGGGTGATAGATTGTATAAAAATAGCGACGGAAAATTTGTAGATGTTACCGCACAATCGGGTATCAATAGCAATGCCATTGGTTATGGGTTAGGCGTAGCGGTACAAGATGTGAATATAGATGGCTACCCAGATATTTATATTGGAAACGATTTTCATGAAAATGATTATCTATATATCAACCAGAAAAACGGAACGTTTCAGGAGCAAAGTAGCAACTGGCTCGATCATACCAGCCAGTTTACCATGGGCGTAGATATTGCCGATGTTACCAATGATGGTTATCCAGAAATAATTTCTGCAGATATGCTTCCGGAAGATCCTTATATATTAAAACGGAGTTTAGGTGAGGATGAGTACACTACTTTTTACATGAAAATTAGGTACGGTTATAGCTACCAATACACCCGCAATAACTTGCAGTTAAATAGAAGAAACAATCGCTTTTCTGAAGTGGGTTTGTACAGTGGTGTATACGCAAGCGACTGGAGCTGGAGCCCTTTATGGCTGGACTTTAATAACGACGGTAAGAAAGATTTATTTGTAAGCAATGGCATACCCAAGCGCTTGAACGATATAGACTATGTAAATTATATAAGTAACGATGCGGTGCAAGCCACCATTAATCAAAACAAGATTGATGAAAAGCAAATGGCAGTCATCAATCAATTTCCGCAGATAAAAATTCCGAATAAATTTTACATAAATCAGGGCGATGCGTTGTTTTCTGATGCTGCTAATAGCATACAAAACGATGCCAATACTTTTAGCAATGGAGCCGCCTATGCCGATTTTGATAATGATGGCGATGTGGATGTGGTGGTAAACAATATAGATGCTGCCGCCATGCTATACGAAAATAAAACCCGAATAAGCAGTAGCGATACCAGTAGCCAACACCACTATATAAAATTTGATTTGCAAGGTGCTAAAGGGAATGAGTTTGCTATAGGGGCAAAGATACTACTGTATATCAACGGAAGTATACAAACGGCTGAAATGCAGGCTGTACATGGCTTTCAGAGTAGTATGCTAGGTCCTGTGCATATGGGTATAGCTGGTAGCGCTGTGCCAGATAGTGTGTTGGTGATTTGGCCAAACAATACGTACCAGCAAGTTCCTGTTAAGCAGTTGGATACTGTTTACAAGGTTCAATACACCGCCGATGCTAAGCTTTATAACTATGCCAATTATCGACTAACTAAGTTTAACAACGCAACTCCTATTGTACGAGATGTGGCAGATAGCTTGGGAGTAAATTTTACACATACCGAAAATCCCTTCAATGAGTTTGATCGAGAGCCATTGATTCCGCATATGGTATCAAGAGAAGGACCGGCATTGGCCGTAGGCGATTATAATAAGGATGGATTAGAGGATTTTTTTATTGGAAATAGTAAAGGAAATAAACCTGCGTTATACACCCAAACATCGCAAGGTAGTTTTGTAAACAACACACCTAGCTGTTTAATAAACGATAGTACTTATGAAGATGTAGACGCTGTTTTTGCCGATATCAATAACGATGGCTGGAACGATTTGCTTGTGGCCAGCGGTGGAAACGAATATTATGGTAGCGATAAACGTCAACAACCAAGACTGTACATGAACAACAAAGGTATACTTACACCAATGCCTAACGCTTTTTCAAATGTATTTACCACTGCGGCTTGCTTAGTAGTATGGGATGTGAATGGAGATGGCTGGCAAGATGTGTTTATTGGCAGCCGTGCAGTAGTATATAATTACGGCGAACAACCCAAAAGTTATGTATTGCTCAACCAAAAAAATGGAACATTCGCATCGGCACCAGCTAGTTTTCAAAATGCATTGAACAACATTGGTTTTGTAACAGATGCAAAGTTGGCACCCATTGGAAAAAACAAAGAAAATTGCTTGGTAATTAGTACAGAATGGGGTGGAATATATTCGCTGCAAAGCACTAAAAACGCACTTACTGTGAATAACATCTTTACCAAAAATGGGCTTTGGAATGCGGTGATACCGACCGATGTAGATAACGATGGCGATATAGATATCATTGCGGGAAATATTGGCTTAAATAGTAGGTTAAAAGCCAGCGAAAAGGAGCCTATTCAGTTGTATTATAATGATTTTGATGGTAACGGTGTTAAGGAACAAGTGCTCACTTATTTTCTAAACGGTAAGCAAATTCCTTTTGCAAATAAAGCTGAGTTGGAAAAGCAAATGCCCTTGTTAAAAAAGAAGTTTTTATACGCAGAGGATTTTGCAAAATCGCAGCTAGAAAATTTATTTGGTAAGGAAAAGCTAGACCAAGCTACCCAATGGAAAGCCACGGAGCTAAGGAATACTTTATTGATTAACCAAGGCGGTGTGTTTAAGGATACACCATTGCCTTATGCGTTGCAATTATCACCATTAAAATGTGGGTTCAATTACAGTTCGAATAATTATAAAGCAGTGCTATTAGCCGGAAACTATTTTGAAAATAATATTCAGATGGGGCGGTACGATGCAGAGCATGGCACCTGGTTTCAATATAACAATACTAGCTTTGCTACACAGGTGGTACGGGGATATGCGTTAGATGGGCAGGTAAGGCATATACAGCCCATTCAAGTAAAAGGAAAGCTATTGTACCTAGTAGCCAGAAATAACGATAAGCTAGCACTTATTACAGTGAATTAAAAAGCGACTGTATTTTGCTATGTAAGCAGTAGAATACTGTTACTTTGTCGGCTATTGTTTATAAATAATGATGCAGCTAACACAGGAGCAAATTTCTATTTTAAATTCAAAGGGTGATATGGTTATTAATGCCGTAGCAGGTTCCGGTAAAACCACTACGGTGATAGAATATGCCAAGTTGCAGCCCGCCCATTGCCGCCTATTGTACCTGGCTTTTAACAAGGCGGTAAAACTACAAGCCATGCAGCGTTTTGCAGCAGGTGGTTTGCAAAACGTAGCGGTAGAAACGGCTCACTCATTAGCTTTTAAATACATCATCCCGGGTAGTAAGTATAAAGTAAATGCAAAGGGTTATAAAACCAATGAATTGGTTCAGGTTTTGAACTTACAGGTTGGGGCAGAGAAGCATGCAGAGTATATGGTGGCCAACCACATTAGTAAATTCGCCAGCTACTTTTGTAATAGCGATGCACAGCGAATACAAGCTTTGAATTATTTAGATACTGTAGTAGATGAAACCGCCAAAGCTTTTGTAGCCAATAACTATGCGTACATCGAGCTGCAAACACGCTTATTTTTAGCTAAAATGGATAAGGCTGAAATACCCGTGACGCATGATTTTTACTTAAAGAAATTTCAATTATCGCAGCCAAAATTACCCTACCAATATATTTTGTTCGATGAGGGGCAGGATGCTTCTATGGCTATGTTAGATGTGTTTTTTCAACAGCCAGCTACCAAAGTGATTGTAGGCGATACACACCAGCAAATTTATGGTTGGCGGTATGCTGTAAACTCTTTGGAAAAAGCACCGTTTGCCCAGTTTGATTTGAATACTAGTTTTCGTTTTGGTGAGTCAATTGCTTCGCTAGCTATGCAGGTACTTCAATGGAAGAAATTGGTAACGCAGGCACCTAAAGTGAACATGGTGGGTAAGGGAATTAGCAAGGCTACCAAATCACTCGCCGTAATTGCCAGAACCAACTTAGGATTATTACTGAAAGCCATAGAATACACCACCGAAAGGCGAGATATTAAACGTATTTATTTTGAAGGAAATTTAAGCTCCTACACCTACGCAAGCGAAGGAGCCTCCTTGTACGATGTATTGAACCTTTACAACCAAAAAACACACTTGATAAAAGATAGTTTTATACAGCAGAATAAGAGTTTAGAGGAGCTAGAAGAATATGTGGAAAAAACAGAAGATGTACAGCTGGGTATGATGATAGAAATGGTAAAGGAATATGGTAATGAAATTCCTTCCATCTTACAAGCCATTAAGGATAAACATATTGATGGCGACGATAAAGAGCAGGCCCAAGTAATTTTTTCTACCGTACACCGCTGTAAAGGAATGGAGTACGATACGGTAGAATTGGTACACGATTTTGTGACCCAAGAAAAGCTTGAGAAATGGAAAGATAACGGTGAAATACAGGGAAATGAAGCGAGATTATTGGAGGAAATAAATTTACTATATGTAGCTATTACTCGTACAACCAATAAGCTTCGTATTCCGGAGAGTTTGGTACCGAAAAATTTTGCAGTAGGTGCTAATATTCACGTAATTACCAAAGCCCCACCAATAAGTTCCACTACCGACCCTAAAAAAATATTTCCTATCAAACAAAAATACCAGCGGCCAGCTGTTACGGAGGCGGAGGTTTCGCAAGCTCCGGCTTACACCGTGGAAACAGTACGCCAAACCTATAAGGATGCCTACAAACCTTGGGACGCCGAACTTGATCAGGAACTTACGATACAGTACAACGAAAGAAAAACATTGACTGAAATGGCTGCCTATTTCGGTCGAACAAAAGGGGCCATTTTATCCCGAATTAAAAAGCTGGAACTGCGTGAAATGTACGGAGCATAAATATTGCCAACACCCATTAGCAAAGGCGTTGGCAAGTGTTTGTACTAACTAAAATAAGTTTCCTCTACAAACGCTTCAAGCTCTGTAGTGGTGATAGGATTACCCTTGATTTTATTATAGCCTTTGGCATTTACCAAAAACTCACTTCTAATAATTTTTACTAATTGACCGTTGTTAATTTCCGGTACCAACACGTGTTCAAATTGTGCCAACAATGCACCTAAATTTTTAGGAAACGGACGGATATATGTAAGGTGAGCATGACTAACAGCATAGCCCT
Source organism: Bacteroidota bacterium (assembly GCA_004292605.1). GTDB lineage: Bacteria > Bacteroidota > Bacteroidia > Chitinophagales > Chitinophagaceae > UBA10646. The sequence goes on along the minus strand of RDXK01000097.1, from coordinate 16,550 downwards.
TTTTTTGTAACGCCAACGCAGCACTTTTAATAGCTCCGTAAGTACTGCCCCAGCCTAGTATTAATACCTTACCTGTGGCGGCGCCGCTATCAATGGTTTGTTCAGGAATATAGTTTGCCACAGCATCTACCTTAGCTTGGCGTAGTAACACCATGGTTTGGTGGTTCTCCGCATCGTAACTTACATTACCTGTTATATTTTGTTTTTCTAAACCACCAATTCTATGTTCTAACCCTTTGGTTCCTGGTATGGCCCAAGGGCGTGCTAGTTTTTCGTTACGGCTATAGGGCATAAAAGCTTCATCCTCTTTCGCCTCCGCAAAACTTACTTGTATGGTAGGTAAATTTTCTTGCTGTGGAAACTGCCAAGGTTCTGCTCCGTTGGCTATAAAACCATCGCTTAACAGTATCACCGGAGTCATATGTTCTACGGCAATCCTTACTGCTTCAAAGGCAGCATCAAAACAGCTACTAGGTGTATGGGCGGCTACTATTGGCATAGGGCATTCGCCATTTCTACCATAGTAGGCTTGCATTAAATCGCTCTGTTCGGTTTTAGTGGGCAATCCTGTACTAGGGCCACCACGTTGTACGTTTACTATTACCAAAGGTATTTCCAGCATTACCGCTAAACCCATAGCCTCGGTTTTAAGTGCCATACCGGGGCCGCTTGTAGTAGTTACACCAAGGTTGCCTCCGTAGCTAGCGCCAATAGCTGCTGTAATACCTGCTATTTCATCTTCCGCTTGAAAAGTTTGTACGCCAAAGCTTTTGTGCCTACTTAATTCGTGCAAAATATCCGATGCTGGTGTAATAGGATAGGTACCTAAGAAAATAGGTAAGCCACTTTGTTCGCTAGCGGCTATTAAACCATAGGCTAAGGCTTGGTTACCCATAATATTTCGGTAGCTTCCACTGGCAAGCTTTGCTTTTTCTACCTTGTAGCGGGTGGTAAATGTTTCTGTAGTATCGCCATAGTTGTAGCCTGCTTGTAGCACTTTGATATTGCTTTGCAAAACCACATCTTTCTTACCAAATTTTTCTTGTAAAAAGCTAATGGTGCTTTCCAAACTTCTATTGTACATCCAGTATAAATAACCTAGTACAAACATGTTTTTGGCACGGTCTTTTTCCTTGGTACCTAGCTCATGTACCTCCTTTAATGCTTCACGGGTAATTTTAGTTACATCCATTTTAATTACCTCATAGCTATCTAAACTTCCGTTTTCTAGCGGGTTTATACCATCGGCATAGTTGGCCAATCGTAGGTTTTTGGCATCAAAACCATCGGTGTTTACGATTATTTTTCCACCGGGTTTTAGTGTGTTCAAGTTCACTTTTAAGGCAGCAGCATTCATGGCTACTAGCACATCGCACAAATCGCCGGGCGTGTATACTTTATCGCTACTAAAATGCAGTTGAAATCCACTTACACCCGGCAATGTTCCCTGTGGGGCCCGTATTTCCGCCGGAAAATCGGGGAAAGTGGCTAAATCTATACCTAGTAAGGCTGTGTTATTGGTAAACTGTTGGCCGGTAAGTTGCATACCATCGCCGCTATCTCCTGCAAATTTTATTACTACGTCTTTTACTAATTGTTCTGTACTCATGGTAAATCCCCTAAAATGATTGCTATGTTTTGCGGGGCAAATGTACTGCATTGCTTGTGCATGGTTTCATCATTTCCCCAATTAGAAAACACAAAAGGCAGATTAAGGTTTTTTAAATTCGGTGTATTTGTTAATAAAAAACGAAAATCAGTATATTCACCATTCCAAAACATGAAACAAGTTATTGCCATATGCTGTTTGTTGGTGCTATGCTGGGCTTCTATAGGCCACAGGGTAGCTAATGCTTATGCCCAGTGGCAGAGCGATGTGGCATTGGAGAATCGGTTAGATGCTGGTAATTTTTCTGAGCAGGAATTGTTTACCATCAAAGTGCCTATCTCGTTACCGTATCAGGTAGATTGGCAGCAATACCAACGGGTAGATGGTGAAATTGAGATAGATGGGGTAGTATACCATTATGTACAACAAAAAATAACCAACGATACCATGTTTTTGCAGTGTATACCGCATACCGCAAAAAACAATATTGCTGCTGCTAGCGTAAAAGTATTTGAATCGTTGAACGATTTACAATCGCAAAAGCAATCTGGTAAAAAAATTGCCTCTTTTAAAGGCTTCACAGAATTTGAAGAACAAGATATTTGGAAGGTTGATAGGTTTATAAAGCAAACGCCAACTTATGAGGAATGCTTCACCATCCATTACAAAACACCTTTTCTTTACGGTGAAATCAAACCACCCATTGCTGGCTAGTAGTTGATTTACTTGGAGATTTCTTTCTTTATTATTTACTGTTTCTATTATGATTTTTTATCGTGGCCTTATGGCTTGCGTACTAGTTTGTATGCTACATGCGTGTACTACCAAGCCAGATACTAGCAATGTATATTTTAGTTCGCCCCAATTATATATTAGTACCGTTAAGCAACTGAACAATATCGTATTGGAAAATAATTTTCCGCCGATGATTGCATCCAGAAACTATGCGTACGCCAATATTGCTGCGTACGAAGTAATGGCGGCTGTGGATAGCGTGGGTTTTCAATCGCTGTACGGGCAAATCAAGCATTTTCCTCGTATTCCCTTACCGCAACAGCAAGTAAACACCTCTTTGGCTGCCCTATTAGCTTTTTGTAAAGTAGGTAGCACGGTAACTTTTCCGGAGGGCAGTATGGATGAGTATGTGAGTATGCTACTGCACCACGCCGATAGTTTGGGTATGCCAATTGCACAAGTGAAAGCTACCCAGCAGTATGCAGGGCAAGTGGCGGATACTATTATAGCATGGAGTAAAAAAGATAATTATGCCAAACTACGCAGTGCAGCCAAGTTTACTGTGTTAGATGAGGAAGGCCGCTGGCAGCCTACACCACCCATGTATGCACAAGCTGTAGAGCCACATTGGCGTAGTATAAGAACATTGGTGTTGGATAGTGCATCGCAGTGCAAGCCCGTACCACCACCTGCTTTTAACGTAACCAATACTAGTAGTGTTTTTTACAAAGAAGTAAAGGCCGTGATGGAAGTGGGTGATAGTGCTTTGCCACAGCACCAAGAAATAGCGATGTTTTGGGACGATAATCCTTTCAAAATGAATGTAACGGGACACGTAATGTATGCTACTAAAAAGTTTTCGCCACCCGGCCACTGGATGAATATTGTAGGTATTGCTTGCAAAAACAACCAAGCCAATTTTGCGGAAACAATAGCTGCGTACGCACAAAGTGCCATCGCTTTATTTGATGCATTTATTAGCTGCTGGGATGAAAAATATAGAAGCAATTATGTACGCCCAGAAACGGTGATTAACAAGTATTTCAATGCAAATTGGCAACCATTTATTCAAACGCCACCTTTTCCTGAATACACTAGCGGTCATGCCGTAATTAGTGCAGCAGTAGCACAGGTACTTACCAGCCATTTTGGCAACAAGCCTTTTACCGATAGCTCTCAAATGGAGTTTGGTATAGGTGCTAGGAGTTTTACCAGTTTTACACAAGCCGCCCAAGAAGCCGGTGTAAGTAGGTTTTACGGTGGTATACATTATAAAAATTCCTGTACGGTAGGAACCCTGCAGGGCGAACAAGTGGGTAAAATAGTTACCCAGCGGTTACAGTTAAAAATGGCAAAATAGCTTTTGCCAACAATCAATTACAACTATATGATGAAGCAAATAATTTTGGGTGCATGGGTGGCTGCAAGCTGCCTATTAGCAGCACCTAGTATTGCCCAAACCGATGCAGATGGTTTGATGATGGCAAAAAATAATTTCTGTGGCGGTGCTATGTATATGCACGCCAGCTGGAACCACTACTGGGAAGGCACCTTGAAAAGAAACAATTTGAATTTAGGAACGGTTTCTACCACTACTTATAACCTTATGGGTAATTATGGTATCACAGGTAAATTGAATTTTTTATTCAATGTGCCGTATGTGCGTACCAAAGCCAGTGCCGGTAATTTGGCGGGCCAGCAAGGCATGCAAGATTTGAGTTTATGGTTAAAATATATGCCGATAGAAAAGAGTATTGGAGATGGTTTTTTATCGGTCTACGGTTTGTTAGGGTATAGTACACCGTTGAGTAATTATACGGCCGATTTATTGCCCCTTAGCATTGGTTTACGTAGCAAAACTACCACACTACGAGCCATGGTAGATTACCAGTTAGGTAGTTTTACCACTACCGCAAGTGCCAGCTTTATGCATAGGCAAAATATAACGCTCGATAGAACGGCCTACTACACTACGGAAATGCACTATACCAATGAAGTGTTTATGCCCAATGCTAGCCAATGGCAGGTACGTAGTGGCTACCGCAGCGAACGCTGGATAGCCGAAGCTACTTATACGCAGTTTACCACTTTAGGCGGCTTTGATATTACCAGAAACAATGTGCCTTTCCCAAGCAATAGAATGAATGCGGGTATGCTAGGCACTAACATTAAATATAATTTCTTAAATAAGCTCAATGGCCTTTCTATAGTAGCCAATACACAGCATGTTTTAAGTGGTAGAAACGTAGGACAAACCAACGCGTACGGACTTGGTGTTTTTTATATTATGAATATGCCCAAATTAGGTGGCAAAAAAGCTAAACCATAAATAATAATAGTATGAAATGTAGGATATATATCGCAGCAATGGCCATTATTTCCTTGGCTAGTTGCTCTAAAACTTTAGAAGATCGTTCGCAGGCATTTCCTGTATTGAACCCCACAAAAACCGATGCCAATGCAGGTAATTGGCGGCCAATTTTATTGAGTACTGCCAATGAATTTCCACTAGCAGCACCCAGTATTTTAGCGGGTACACCCAATTATATTTTAGAGTTAAATGAAATAAAAAGTTACCAAGCCAATCTTTCGCAGCAGCAGCGCCAGCAAATAAATTTTTGGGGTGCAGGTGCCGTTCTACGCTGGAACGAAATAATGCGAACCTTGGTAGCACAGCGAAATTTGCCGCCTTACCAAAATGCAGATGGTACCTATCCGTTCCCTAATGCTAACAATCCATTAGCCTATCCTATTTTTCCTTTTGCAAATCCGCCTTATGCAGCAAGGGCCTATGCGTACTTGGCTGCTGCACAGTACGATGCCTTGGTAGCTGCACATTTTTATAAAGCACAATACCTACGCCAAGCACCTTATAAAGTAGATGCTACTATTCAACCATTATTACCCACCAGCGATTTACCCGTTTATCCGTCGGAAGATGCAGTGGTAATGGGTGCAAGTGTAGAAATATTGAAACTATTGTTCCCAGCAGATATTGCCTATATACAAGCCAAAGCCGCTGAACATAAAGTGGTGCGTATTATGGCCGGTATGAATACCCGAAGCGATGTAGATGCCGGTGAAGCTTTAGGTAAAGCCGTAGCCAATAAATTTATAGCCCGTGCTAGAAACGATAGGGCTGGTGCCGCTGCGGCCAATCCAGCTGTTTGGGCACAGTTTGAAACCGATGCAGTTACCCGTGGCGAAACCCCGTGGAAGAGTTTAGAGTTACCCGCTAGGCCACCTATGCTGCCATTATTTGGTAAAGTACGTGCATGGCTGATAGACAGTGCTGCCATGGTAAGCATTAGGCCTGCTGCACCGCCAAGCACACAATCGCAAAAGTTTAAGGATGAGTTAAATGAGGTATTGAATTTTAGCCAAAACCTAACCAGAGAACAATTACGTATTGCTCATTTTTGGGCCGATGGTATTGGCACTTATACACCGCCGGGCCATTGGAATGCGGTAGCCTGTGAGGATTTTATAAACCTTGGTTTTAGTGAGGTACGTTGGGCACGCAATTTGGCTTTGCTCAATATGTCGTTAATGGATGCTGCTATACAATGTTGGGATACAAAATATACCTATTTCAATCCTCGTCCATCACAAATGAACCCTGCTATAAAAAGCGTAACGGGTGTACCTAATTTCCCGGCGTATACTAGTGGGCATAGTACTTTCAGTGGTGCTGCGGCTACTGTGTTGAGTTATATAAATCCTTCCAAAGCTGCCGAGTACGATGCTATGGCCAAAGAAGCTAGCCTTAGTAGGCTGTATGGGGCCATACACTACCGAAGCGATTGTGAAGTGGGTTTACAATGTGGTATACGGGTGGGGGCATTTGCCGTTACTCGTGGCCGTGCCGATGGCGCCGATTAGTTACTTACTCGTGGTTATATTTTGAATGAAAACTAAGTCTGAATCTTTTTTAGGTTCAGGCTTATTTTTTTACGGGCATTTTATGGGTTTCAATAGCGTTTTACGCCTAATTTTAAGTATGATTTGTAGAACAATTTCTATAGCACTTCTTACTACAGCGTGCATCTTAACTATGCCTGCTATTGCTCAGCCGCCCCAGCCACCTAATGTGGTGTACGGTAAACTTTTTACCGATGTACAGCTAAGTGTAATTTTTAAAGATGGAAAAACGTTTGTTGACTGTGTGCCACGCAAAGCTCCCAAAGATATTGTGGCCGCTTATGAGCAAGTAACTAGCAACCCAGCCATACGTTTTAGCTTGCAACGCTTTGTAGAGGAAAATTTTATTATTCCCCCGCAGAACCCAGTTAGTTACAAGCCACAGCAAGGCGTGAATATTTTGCAACATATAGATGAGTTGTGGACGGCCTTATTAAGAAAGGCGGATGTACCTGTAGAAGGAAGTTCGCTTTTACCGCTACCAAGCGGTTATATAGTACCTGGTGGCCGTTTTAGAGAAGTGTATTACTGGGATAGCTACTTTACCATGCTAGGTTTGGCGGAAAGTAACCAATGGAAAACCATTGAAAATATGGTAGATAATTTCACGTATTTAATTACCAATTATGGCCATATTCCTAACGGCAATAGAACCTATTATTTGAGCAGAAGTCAACCGCCATTTTTTAGTTTAATGGTGCAGTTATTGGCACAAAAAAATGGTGGACAAGTATATGCCACTTATCAAAATGCTTTACAAAAGGAGTATGATTATTGGATGGATAAATCGAACGCTGCTACCAAGCATGTGGTAAAAATGCCCGATGGAAGTTTGCTAAACAGGTACTATGATGTGGATGATGAACCCCGCCAAGAAAGTTTTAAAGAGGATTATGAACTAGTAGAAAAAGCCCCTGAAGCCAAGCAAAAGGAGCTAGCAAGGCATTTACGCAGTGGTGCTGAAAGTGGATGGGATTTTAGTAGCCGTTGGTTTGCCAATGGTAAAACTTTAGAAACTATTGAAACCACCAATATTGTACCAGTAGATTTGAATGGCTTATTGTATCAACTGGAAATGGTACTTAGCCAAAGCTATAAAACCACGGGTGATTTACTTCAATCGCAATTGTTTCAGAAAAAAGCATTGGCACGTAAAAATGCTGTGCTGCGGTATTGTTATAGTCCTACCCAAAAATTGTTTATGGACTATCATTTAATTACCAAAAAGCACACACAAGTGCCTAGTTTGGCAGGTGTAACTCCACTGTTTTTTGGTATGGCTACGCAGCGGCAGGCCGATGAAATAGCTACTACCATTCAAAAGAAGTTTTTACGCAAAGGCGGTGTAGTTACTACTTTAAATAATACTGGTCAGCAGTGGGATGCCCCCAATGGCTGGGCTCCAATGCAATATATGACGGTGGAAGGTTTGGCTAAATACAATAAAAATGCTTTGGCAAACGATATAGCTAAACGATGGTTAAACCTAAATATAAAGGTATACCAACGCACAGGAAAGCTAATGGAGAAGTACAATGTGGAAGACGATTCTCAGTTAGCGGGTGGAGGTGAATACCCGGGCCAAGATGGTTTCGGGTGGACCAACGGTGTATTCCTAGCATTGGTAAATAAATACAAGTAGGCTAACTATGAAATATGTGGTATGCTCGGTAATTTTTGTAGCGGCTGCTATGGTGGGTTTTGCTCAGCCATTAGCCTACAGTAAGGAGGAAAATTGGCTAGCCAAGCCGGGAAAAACATCGTTTGCGGATAGTATTTCCAAACCCTTGGTAGGGAAGTTTTTAAAGGATACAAGCGTAGATGTGTTTTTTATTTATCCTACCATTTATACCGATAAGGATAAGCCTAACGGATGGTTTGCTAGTGTAACCGACGATGCATTTATTCAAAAAATACAAGGGAGTACATTGCTATTTCAGGCGTCGGCATTTAATCAATATCAGCTATATATTCCGCTATACAGGCAAGTACATTTATCGGCCTATTTTATAAACGAGAGGGCTTTACAAATACGTTTGTTTGATACCGCTTATGCCGATGTTAGGGCTGCATTTGAATACTATTTACAACATTACAATAGAAACAAACCTTTTATCATTGCTAGTCATAGCCAAGGTGCTACCCATGCTAAGCGGCTACTAAAGGAATTGATAGACACTACATTGCTAAAAAACCGATTAGTAGCGGCCTACTTAATTGGGATGGATGTACCGGTAGATTTATGTAAGAATCTACCACCCTGTGCTGAGCCCGCAAGTACTGGCTGTATCATTAGCTGGCGTACTTACAAGGAAGGTTTTACCCCAGAAAACATTCTGCGAGAAACCAAGCCTATGATTGTTACCAATCCGCTCACATGGTCGGCCTCCGTACCTAGCATTGCTCGCGAATCAAACCATGGCTCCATATTGAGAAATTTTAATAAGCTAGTACCCAAAGTGGCCAGCGCTACTGTGGCAGGTAATGTACTGCACACCGTGAAACCGCATTTTAAAGGCAGTATTTTTTTACGAACCAAGAACTATCATATTGCCGATATTAATTTTTACTACCTAAGCATCAAGCAAAATGTGCAGCAGCGGGTAGCCGCCTTTTGGAAGCGTTAATGGCTTACGTTTATTACAAACAATTATAAAAAATGCCGCTATAACCTAGGTACAACGGCATTTTTATTAGATTTTTATTTGTTCGCCTTGGCTATCAAAAAAATGAAATTCATTGAGGTGATAATCGGTGCTAGAGCTTATGCCTATACGGGTTTTATACTTCCACCACCATTTGTTTTGCAAACTCCATAGCCCTTTGGTTAAATGACTAGCCACAATGGGGTGCACACATAGTTTTAGGTTTTTGTGGGCATGTGTAAGCAAATAATTCATCCGGGTTTCTATATCATCTATTAGCAAATGTGTACTGGTAATTTTTCCAGTACCGTTGCAAGCTGTGCAAACTTCGGCGGTATTAATGCTTACCTCTGGTTTCATACGCTGGCGGGTAATTTGCATCAACCCAAATTTACTAATGGGTAGTACCGCATGTTTGGCCCTATCGTTTCGCATAAACTCCTCCATGGCCTCTTGCAGTTTACGCTTATTATCGGGCAGTTTCATATCTATAAAATCTACCACTATAATACCACCAATATCTCTTAGGCGTAGCTGCCTGGCTATTTCGGATGCTGCTTCTAGGTTAGTTTCTAAGGCATTTTCCTCTTGATTGCTGCTGGTACTTTTATAACCGCTGTTCACATCTATCACATGCAAAGCCTCAGTGTGTTCTATAATTAAATAGGCACCGCTAGGCATGTTTACCGTTTTGCCAAAACCGGCTTTTACCTGCTTAGCAATATTGTATTGCTCAAAAATATTGTAGCTGTTATTGTGGTGGGTAACTATATGGGCTTTATCAGGGGCTATTTTTTGAATGTATTGTTCTATTTCTACAAACAATTTTTTGTCGTTCACCACTATGCGGTTAAAATCGGCACTTAGTAAATCTCTCAAAATACTAGTGGCTTTGCTTTGCTCACTTAGCACACGTTTAGGTGGCTCTGCACCTTGTAAGTTTAGCTGCAATTGTTTCCATGAGGCTACTAAATCGGTCAAATCCTCATGTAATTCTGCTGTATTTTTTCCTTCTGCTGCGGTGCGTACAATAACCCCAAAATTTTTGGGTTTGATAGATTCGATGATTTTATGAAGCCGCTTACGCTCATCGCTACTATGTATTTTTTTACTTACGGCTACCACATCGTTAAAAGGAGTAATCACCACAAACCTGCCGGGTAAGCTAAGTTCGCAACTTAAACGTGGGCCTTTAGCGGCAATGGGTTCCTTTAAAATTTGTACTAAAATATGTGGCTTGCCCGCTAGTACTTCGTTTATTTTACCCGTTTTTACTATCTCGCTTTCTACGGTAAACTTATCAAAGTCTACCATGTTTTCATTGGTTTGCACCATACAGTGCTGGGTAAATTTTAGTAGACTTTTGGCGTACGGACTAAGATCCGAATAATGCAAAAAGCCGTCTTTTTCAGCTCCCACATCCACAAAAGCGGCGTTCATGCTAGGCACCAGTTTTTTTACTTTTCCTAGGTATAAATCACCTACTATAAAATTGGCATCGGCATGTTCATGATGCAGTTCTACTAACTTTTTATCTTCTAAAAACGCTATTTCTACACCTTGGGCGGTGGCATTTACAATTAATTCTTTGTTCACTTTGCAGCAACGATTTGTTTGAAAAATTCAAAATACATGGGTAGGTACACAAAAATGCACCTTCAATAATAACCCCATTTCAGCGTTGTAAGGTAGGTAGGTAAGTTGCTGTTAACTAAGGCGTGTACTGATTGTACTTAAATAAAGTAATGCTAAGTACGTAAGAATGTACCTAGCATTACAGGATAATAAGACTATGAAAAACTATTTATTCTTCTTCTTATGACGGTTCTTTCTTAAGCGTTTTTTACGTTTGTGCGTAGCAATTTTATGACGCTTTCTTTTTTTACCACAAGGCATACTTTAAAAAGTTTGTTGGTTCTATAATATTTTTTCTATGATTTTAAAGCCTTTATACGGGCTTCAATTTCCTTTTTTGCTTCGGGAATTTTAATAAGGTCGCTGGCTTTTTGGTACCAAACTACCGCATTGGTTTTATCCCCTTTTCTATCGTACGTTTCGGCTAAATGAAATATGGCTTCTAAGTTTTTAGGCTGTACGGTTACCACTTTTGTAAAACGCTCAATAGCTTTATCGTACTGTCCACTTCTTAAACCACCTAATCCAAGCACTAACTGGGCATACACATTGTCGGGCTTTTTTTCTGCAATTTCTCTTACTTTCAAAATGCCTTCCATTGGGTTGGTGCTAATGTTACCAAACATGTAGCAGGCGCCAATGGCAATTTTTGCCGAATCGTTTGCCGGATTTATTTCAATAGCTTTTTCAAATAACTCTTTGGCTTGGTTGGCTTGCCAAGTGTTAAACGCACTAGGCTGCCCGCTTGCCATTACCTCCTCTAAAAAGAATCGGGCTGCAAATGTGAGCTTTTTTTCTGAATTTTCCAATTTCGCGGCTTCACCTGTATAATAATGGTATAAGGTGTGGTTATGCGTGGTTTCGTCCCAAAATTTAGCCAATTGCTTGTATTTTTCTAGTTGCTGTGCTTTTACATCGCCCCTAGCCTCCGTTTGTTCTAGCTGTGCTAGTTTATTGATATCCTCCGTGGTAAGTAGTTTTTTGGCTTGCAATAGCACAGTATCTATAGTTACTGCTGCAGGGGCTTCGTGGTTATGCCCGTCGTTAGGCGAGTGCCCATCTGCCATGTCAGCGTTCGCGGCTGCTGGCTTAGCATCGGGTACAGTATTACCTATAAAAAAAAGTGCTACCGCTACCGCAACAGCACCTATCACTAAAATCCATTGTTGTTTCTTCATATTTCGAAATAAATAAGGGCAAAATTACCCTTCGGCGGGCAAACCTTTTACTTCATTAATAAATTCTTTGGCAGGTTTAAATGCCGGTACAAAATGTTCGGGGATGTTTACCGCAATATTCTTTTTGATGTTTCTACCTACTTTGGCGGCTCGTTTTTTGGTAATAAAGCTACCAAAGCCACGTATGTAAATGTTTTCGCCTTTTACTATATTCTCTTTTATTTCCTTAATAAACGTTTCTACCGCTACCAACACATCCACCTTTGGAATTCCCGTTTTCTCGGAAATACTGTTAATCAAATCACTCTTACGCATACTATAGGGATTTTTTAGTTCGTAAATTTGTATCAATTTAATTGAATAGTACAAATGAACAGTTTTTATTGATAGTGAATAAGTTAAAGATTACTGAACAGCATTTTTTCACAAAGCTTTTACTAAACTGGCATCAAAGCCACAATCATCGATGGTTACCATGGAAAGGCGAAACCGATGCTTATAAAATTTGGCTCAGCGAAATTATATTGCAGCAAACCCGTGCACAGCAGGGTATAGCCTACTACGAAAAGTTTTTAGCGAATTACCCCACTATATTTGATTTAGCGGCTGCTACCGATGAGGCTGTTTTTAAATTATGGGAAGGTTTGGGCTACTACAACCGATGCAGAAATCTATTGCACACAGCCCGTGTGGTAGTAAACCATTTTCAAGGAGTTTTCCCCAACACGTACGAGGGGTTATTGGCTTTAAAAGGTATTGGTCCGTATACCGCCGCCGCCATCGCCTCTTTCGCCTATAATCTACCACATGCCGTGCTAGATGGTAATGTTTACCGTGTATTGGCCCGTTTTTTTGCCATCGAAATAGCAAGCGATTCTACGGCAGGTAAACAATATTTCGAACAATTGGTACAGGAATTGTTGCCCCCAAAACAGGCGGCATTATTTAACCAAGCTATTATGGATTTTGGTGCTACGGTTTGTAAACCCCAAATTCCTACTTGCGGTACTTGCCCACTACAAATGCACTGCGAAGGGTTTGCAAAGCAATTACAATGGAAATTACCTATTAAGGAAAAAACCATCCAGCGGAAACAGCGGGTATTTCACTATTGGGTGCTTACACACAAGCAACAGGTTTGGGTACGGCAGCGAACCCTGCCCGATGTTTGGCAAAACTTGTATGAATTTCTATTGTTGGAAACAAAGGGCGTACAGCTAGCCACAGATGAGCAAGATTTTATAGCACAGCAATTACAAGTGAGGCCTACCGAATTTCTAAAACCCATACAAGTAAAACAGCAATTAACTCACCAGCAAATTACAGGTTTGTTTTACGAGGTACACTTGCCCAAAAAGCCTGTATTAACGGGTGGAAAGTGGATACAAAGGAGTGAGTTGCTTTCGCTGGCGTTTCCTAAGCTTATTCACCAGTATTTTGAACAGGCTAGTTTGCCCTAAACTCTCATAACTTTTTAGCGGGTGGCAATGTTTTTCACACAAGGGCGGTGGGCCGTTTTAGATAGTATGTTTGGTTAGTAAATACAGCCGAATGCTACATACCCTTACCGATTTTTTAGAACCCATAAATAAGTTTGAGCTTAGTAACGATGAAGGCTATAAAGATGCTCAGTTAGGGGCTCATATTGCAGCATACGAAGAGCATTTACCTAGTTTGCAGGAGGCTCACATTATATTGGTTGGCTGTAACGAGTGGCGGGGTAGTAGTAGCAAACACACCCATGCGGCCGATGCCATGCGGGCACATATTTACTCGCTTTATCAGTGGCATACCGATATAAATATTGTAGATATTGGCAATGTAAAAAACGGCGATTCATTGGCCGATACTTATGTAGCATTGAGTACCGTATTGGCCGATTTACTTGCATTGAAAGCCAAGGTATTAATACTAGGTGGTAGCCACGATATTACTTTAGCCCAATACCAAGCCCACAAAAAATTAAACGAAACGGTAGAAGTAGTGTGTATAGATGCTGCCATGGATATTTCTTGGGAAGATCCTACACCCGATCAGTGTTTTTTAATGGAAATGCTTACCTCTAGTCCAAACTTTGTAAAGCATTATTCTCATATAGGATTCCAAAGTTATTTAGTACACCCAAGAATGCTGGAAACCATTGATAAGTTGGGCTTTGAGTGTTTTAGGGTAGGTAAAGTAAAAGATGATTTGGCAGAAGTAGAACCTGTTTTTAGAAACAGCCATATATGTACTGTAGATATTACAGCTATACAGCATGCCCATGCACCTTGTAATACCCTTACGCCTAACGGATTTACTGGCGAGGAAATTTGTACACTGTTACAGTACGCAGGTAGTAGTAATAAAGTGCGTACGGTAGGTTTGTATGGCTACAAGCACCAGGCAGATGTACATGAACTTACTGCCAAACAAGTAAGCCATATGTTTTGGTATTTTGTAAACGGTGTAAAGCAATTTTTTCAAGAGCCGGCCATTACGGACTTAGGCGAGTTTAATACCTTTTATTTTCAAGGTGAAACATTTGCCACCACGTTTTTACAAAGTAAGCAAACGGGTAAATGGTGGGTGCAATTGCCTAACGAGGAATACATAGCTTGTAGTTATAATGATTATGTACTTGCCAGCAGAAATGAAATACCGGAACGATTTTTACGGGCAGTAGAACGTATGTAAGTACCAACTATTGTGTAGGTTTGATGCAAACTATACTGTTATGAACAAATGTATATATTGGCTCTGTGTACTAGTTGTAGTGGGGTGTTCTGTTCAACGAAAATCTGCGTCAACTCCTAAGCAAGCAGGTGAGCCGTGGTTAGATAGTTTGCTACAAAACAAACAATTACAAGGTGCCCATGTAGGAATCCTTATTCAGGCGGAAGATGCTGCAACACCTTTATTACAACACCAAGCCAACCAATATTTTATACCAGCTAGTAACACCAAACTATATACCTGCTATGCAGCGTTGAAAAATTTGCCAGATAGTATAATAGCAGCCTATACCGTAGAAACTGCCGATACGCTGTATATACAATGGAATGCCGATGCCACCACTGCGGTAGAGGATTTTAAACGTCATCCACTTCTGGAAAAAGTAAAAGCCAGTAACAAACCCATTGTATTGGTACACAATAATTTTACTGCCAACCATTGGGGAATGGGTTGGGCTTGGGACGATTATGAAGCCGATTATATGGCAGAGCGAAGTGAAGTTCCTCTATTTTACAATGCGGCAACTGTAACTCTACAAAACGGTAGCTTAAAGGCCCTACCACCTGTAATCAACTTTGACAATAGTATTGCACCAAATGCAAAAGGTTTTGAGTTAAGGCGTCAAATTCAATCGAATTCTTTTACCATACTTCCCGGTAAGGAAACAGAAATTACTACCACCTTAGCTACGTATTGGAACCAGCCACAGGCACAAGAAAAATTGGTGATAGATTTGTTAGAAGCAGCAACGGGAAAACGAGCAGTGGGTTGGGGTAAGCTACCAACTGCCGAGGTGGTGAAGCCCTTGCATTCCCAGCCCTTAGATAGTGTATTGAAAATAATGATGCACCGCAGCGATAACTTTTTTGCGGAGCAGTTACTAATTCAAGTAGGCGGTGTAGTGAACCAAGAACTAAATGACAGAAAAGCTATCAATACCGTACTTAACAAGCAATTGAACACCCTACCACAAAAGCCGAAATGGGTAGATGGTAGTGGATTAAGCAGGTATAATTTATTTACGCCGGCTACCACGGTTAGTTTGCTGAAGCAAATGAAGAACGAGATAAGCTGGCAGCGATTAACCACCATTTTACCCACGGGTGGCAAGGGTACCTTAGGCAGTTATTATAAAAATTACGCAGGTAAAATTTTTGCAAAAACTGGCACGCTAAGTAATAACGTAAGTTTAAGTGGCTACATACAAGCCAAAAGCGGCACATGGTGTATGTTTTCTGTGATGGTAAATAACCACATGGGAAACGTAACCGATATAAGAAGAGCAGTAGAAAAAATGTTGGTGCAAGTAGCGGAAGCTAACTAAGTAGTAAGTATCTTCCTTCCATATAGTTGCTGTATGGAGAAATTTATTTTGTCCTTCGATCAAGGTACCACCAGTTCCCGTGCCATTGTGTTTAATGCCCAAGGAGATATGATGGGTTTGGGTCAAAAGGAGTTCGAGCAAATTTACCCCGCTCCCGGCTGGGTAGAGCATGATGCATTGGAAATTTGGAGTACACAGCTTGGTGTGGCTGCGGAAGCAGTAAGCAAGGCAGGCATTAGCACACAGCAAATTGCTGCTATAGGTATTACTAATCAGCGAGAAACTACCGTGGTTTGGAACAAAAAAACGGGTCAGCCTATTTACAATGCAATTGTTTGGCAAGATAAACGTACGGCCACTTTGTGTAATAGTTTGAAACAGCAAGGTTATACGCAATTAATACAAGAGAAAACTGGCCTAGTAATCGATGCTTATTTTTCGGCTACGAAGCTGGCTTGGATTTTAGATAACGTTCCCAATGCACGGGAAATGGCCGCTAACAATGAGTTATGTTTTGGCACCATCGATACTTGGCTTGTTTGGAAATTAACCAACGGCAAAGTACATGTAACCGACGTGTCCAATGCCAGCCGAACCATGCTGTTTAATATTCATACGCTTAGTTGGGACGATGAGTTGCTTACTTTATTTAACATTCCAAAATCTGTTTTGCCCACCGTGGCCTCAAGTTCTGAAGTATATGGCCATACCCAGCAAATTTTAACTGCCCACGAAATTCCTATTGCCGGAATAGCCGGCGATCAGCAAGCAGCTCTTTTTGGGCAGCT